>CAYUXB010000165.1:0-3852 GCA_964448525.1 uncultured Acidimicrobiaceae bacterium | reverse complement strand
CATCGCCGCCCTGCACGAGCGGGACCGCGTCCGCGTCCACGCGAGGACTGTCGGCGGCGAGCCCGGCATCGACGTCGGTCGCAGGAGCGGCAGGATCCTCGGAAGCCATGACGCAACCCTACAGTTGCGCTTCGTGCTGTTCCACCCGTAGCCTCGATCACGCAACCGCGCGGTTGCACGTCAAGGAGGATCGGACAGTGCTCATCCCCACCGTCATCGAGACCACCAACCGGGGCGAACGGGCCTACGACATCTACTCGCGGCTGCTACGGGAACGCATCGTCTTCCTCGGCACGGCCCTCGACGAGAGCGTCGCCAACCTGATCATCGCCCAGCTCCTCCACCTCGAGGGCGAGGACGTGGAGCGGCCGGTCAACCTCTACATCAACTCGCCCGGCGGCGACATGACCGCCCTGTTCGCCGTGTACGACGCCATGCAGTTCATGGGGCCGCCGGTGCACACGGTGTGCGTCGGCCAGGCGTGCTCGGCCGCCGCGGTGCTGCTGGCCGCAGGCGAGCCCGGACACCGCGCCGCGCTGCCCAACGCCCGCATCCTCATCCACCAGCCCCACGGTGGCGCCCAGGGCCAGTCGACCGACATGGAGATCCAGGTCCGCGAGATGGTGACGATGCGCGAGCGGATGGTCGACATCCTCACCGAGCGCACGAACCAGACCCGCGAGCGCATCGAGACCGACATCGACCGCGACTACATCCTGCGGGGCGAGGAGGCGGTGGGGTACGGCCTCGTCGACGAGGTCATCGTCCACCGGCGACCGCGGCCCGTCGCCGGCTTCGTCCGTCCCGACGAGGTCCCCGCCGCCACCGGTTGATCGGGCGTCGTCGGGAGGTCCGGAGGTCGGGTCGACGGGCGAGGTCCGGGGCCTCCCGATCTGGCGTCTCTCACGTCGCGATGTGCTGCTGAGAGACGCCAGAACGGTCCTGGGCGGGGCCCTACCGCTCGGTCGACGGGTCGGGGTCGACCTCGGTCCACGGCGGGGCGTCGCTGCCGGCGGCGGACGGCGGCTCGAGGGGGAGGACCGCGCCGTGGCGGGTCTCGACCAGCAGCGCACCACCGGGCTCGGCCCGCCCGACGACCGTGGCGAGCGACCGGCCGCTGGCGTCGACGAGGACACCCGGCGCCGCCCGTACGACGAGGAACGGGAGCGTGCCGACCGGGTCGGCCGCCTCGTAGACCGCGACGAGCACCGGGTCCGCGCCCGCATGTCGCCCCGACCACAGCTGCGACACCGTGCCCATCAGGTCGACCCGCCGGGTCGTGCCCATCGGCGTCCACCACTGGATCTTGACCCGCCGGCGTTCCGCCCCGACCGTCCGGGACTCGTATCCGGCCACCAGGGCGCGCTGCTCGGCCACCCACCCGTCACGGCTCATCGGCGGCGCTCCCTCGATCCCTCCACGGTGCCCACGGTAGGCCCGCTCGCCACCCGGACCGCCCGTCGCCGACCCGCCTCACCGGGCCCGCCGGCGTGACCGGTCGGGCGTTCGAGGTGATGACACGACTGTCACCCGCGGATGCGGGACGGGCAGACTGCCGGCATGGATGCCACGCTCCGACTCGACGGCGACGGGCTCGCGCTGGCGGCCGATGCCTACGGCCCGCCCGACGGGCCCCCCGTACTGTTCTTCCACGGCGGCGGGCAGACCCGGCACGCCTGGGGCGGTACGGCCCGGCTGCTCGGCGACAAGGGCTGGCGGGCGACCACCGTCGACCTCCGGGGCCACGGCGAGAGCGAGTGGGCGCCGCACCGCGAGGTGGAAGGCGACGGCTACACGCTCGACGACTTCGCCGCCGACGTGCGGGCGATCGCCGCGAACCAGTCGTCGCCGCCCGTGCTGATCGGCGCCTCGCTCGGGGGCCTCGCCTCGCTGACCGCCATCGGGGAGGCGCCGCCGGGCGCCACCGTGGCGTCCGGCCTGGTGCTCGTCGACGTCGCGCCCCGGTTGGAGCAGGAGGGCATCGATCGCATCGCCGAGTTCATGCTGGGCAACCTCGATGGCTTCGCCAGCCTCGAGGAGGTCGCCGACGCCGTCGCCGCCTACAACCCGCACCGACCGCGCCCGAAGGACCTGTCCGGCCTGCGCAAGAACGTGCGCCAGCGCGACGACGGACGCTGGTACTGGCACTGGGACCCGTCGTTCCTGCTCGGCGGCCGCATCGACGAGACCCGCAGCGTGCGCAACGAGGGCCGGTTGGAGGACGCCGCGCGCGCCGTCACCGTGCCCACCCTGCTCGTGCGCGGCCGGCAGAGCGACGTGCTGTCCGAAGAGGGCGCGCGCCAGACCCTCGAGCTCATGCCCCAGGCCCGCTACGTCGACGTCGGCGGGGCGGGCCACATGGTCGCGGGCGACCGCAATGACGCCTTCAACGACGCCGTGGTCGAGTTCCTTCGCCAGCAGGAACGGCGCTGACGCCGTACCTTTCCCTCCGTCACGTATGACATCCGTCACGTTTCGTGTCGGTCCAAGGGAGGGGAAGCAGAGATGGGAAGCAGGACATCACGCGCCGCGGCGCGCTCGACGGTCACGTCCCGATGGAGGCTGTTGGCGACGGCGATCGTCGCCTGCCTGACCGGGGTCGTCGCACCGCCGGCCGGGGCGCAGACCGCGCCGGGGGACACCTACGTCGCGCTCGGCGACTCGGCGACGTCGGGGCCGCTGATCCCGACGCCGACCGGGCTCCTCGGCTGCGGACGGTCGGACCACAACTACCCGCACCTCACCGCCGCGGCCCTCGGGCTGCAGCTCACCGACGTCAGCTGCGGTGGCGCAGCATCCCGCCACATGACCCAGGCGCAGTCCGTCGAGTTCGACGGCGTCAACCCGCCCCAGTTCGACGCCTTGCGCGCCGACACCGACCTGGTGAGCGTCGGCATCGGTGGCAACGACACCAACTGGATCGACATCATCAACACATGCGTCGAGAAGGGGTGGTACTGGCCGTTCGGCTCACCGTGCGCCAGCCACTTCCGCGGCCAGGCCGGCGGTGACCCCAACCCGGTCACGATCGCCTCGGTCGGGCCCAAGGTGGCTCAGGTCGTGCGGGGCATCCGCCAGCGGGCGCCCCAGGCCGACATCTTCGTCGTGGGCTACGCCAGCTACTTCCCCGCGGATGGGACGCGCTGCTGGCCCGGCGTGCCGGTCGCCCGCGGCGACCAGGGCTACCTCAACGGGCTGAACGTGCAGCTCAATGACGTGATCAGGGCGGCGGCGGTGGCCAACGGCGCCACCTACGTCGACATCTACACCCCCAGCGTCGGCCACGACGCCTGCCGGTCGAGCAGCACGCGGTGGACCGAGCCGTACGTGCCGGGCTCGGTGGCGATGCCGTGGCACCCGAACCTCCGCGGCATGGAGAATGCTGCCCGCCAGCTCCAGGCGGCGATGGCGGCGGGATAGCCCCCGCGGATTTTCACCGCGGGATTGGTCGCTGGAGCGACCAATCCCGCTGGGGAAATCCGGGGATGCCCGGTGCCCGGGGATGCCCGGATGCCCGGATGCCCGGAAGTCCTGGGGCGTTCGGGAGGAACTGCGAGCTCAGCTGATGCGCAGCTCGGAGTGGTAGATGCGCTTGGGGGCCAGCTCGACGTCGATGGTCTCCGCGATCTGGGCGAACACCTGCGCCGCTTCGCCGTCGGGCTCGACGGCGACGATCGGCGACCCGGAATCGCTGCCGATGCGCAGCTCGGGCACCAGCGGCACCCGGCCGAGCAAGGGCACCTCGAGCCGCTGCGCCAGGTCGGCACCGCCGCCCGCGCCGAACAGCTCGTAGCGCTTGCCGTCGTCGCCGGTGAACCACGACATGTTCTCGATGACGCCCTTGACCTCGAG
>CAYUXB010000164.1:6958-8771 GCA_964448525.1 uncultured Acidimicrobiaceae bacterium | reverse complement strand
GAGGTCCTGCGCCTGCGCGATCTCGTGATCGGCGGCGAGGCCGAGCTGGCGACGGCGCGAGGTCGCATCGAGGAGCTCGAGGCCATGTTGGGCCGGTACGCCAACCTCGAGCACCGGCTGAACGAGGTGCTGTCGTCGAACTCGTGGCGGCTCACCCAGGCCGCAGGCGTGCCGTTGCGCAAGCTGCGTGAGCGGAAGGGCTGATGCAACCCCGGTTCTCCGTCGTCACACCCGTCTACGACCCACCGGCCGCGGTGCTCGAGGCCACGCTCCGATCGGTGAGCGCCCAGACCTTCTCCGACTGGGAATTGCTGCTGGTCGACGATTGCTCCCCGTCCCCCCACGTGCTCGAGGTGCTCGACGAGGCCGCCGCGGGCGACAGCCGCATCCGGGTCATCAGGCGAGCTGAGAACGGCGGCATCGTGCATGCGTCGAACGACGGCATCGCTGCGGCCACGGGCGAGTTCATCGCCCTGCTCGACCACGACGACGAACTGCACCCCGACGCGCTGCGACTGGTCGACGAGGCGATCCAGGACGAGCCCGAGGCCGACTACGTCTACACCGACGAGGACAAGATCGACGAGAACGGGCGCCGTTCGTGGCCGTTCTACAAGCCCGACTGGTCGCCCGAGCGGCTCCGCACCCAGATGTACACCTGCCACCTCAGCGTGCTGCGGCGATCGCTCGTCGACGAGGTCGGCGGCTTCGACACCGGCTACGAGGGCGCCCAGGACTGGGACCTGGTGCTGCGCGTCACCGAGCGGGCTCGCAAGGTGGTGCACGTCGCCGAGGTGCTCTACCACTGGCGCATGCTCGGTTCGTCGACTGCTGCCTCCGGCGAGGAGGCCAAGCCCTACGCCTACAGCGCAGGCACCCGGGCGCTGCAGGCCCACTGCGACCGCATCGGCCTGCCGGCCAGGGTCGCCGCGGACGACGAACACAGCGGCGTCTACCACCTCCGTCCCGCGTTGACCGAGCAGCCCCGCGTCAGCATCGTGATCCCCACCAACGGGGGCACGCGCCAGGTGCGCAGCGAGGACGTGACGCTCGTCGTCCACTGCGTGCGCAGCGTCATCGAGACCTCGACCTACCCCGACTACGAGATCGTCGTGGTGGCCGACACGTCGACGCCCGACGGCGTCGTCGACGAGCTGCAGTCGATCGCGGGCTCCCGCCTGAAGATCGTGGACTACCCACACCCGTTCAACTTCGCCGACAAGATCAACGTGGGCGCGCTGGCCAGCAACGGCGAGCACCTCCTGATGCTCAACGACGACATGGAGGTCATCACCCCCGACTGGCTCGAACGCCTGGTGATGTACTCGTCGTTTCCCGACATCGGCATCGTCGGCGGGAAGCTTCTCTTCGGTGACGGGCGCCTGCAGCACGTCGGCGTCATGATCCGCTGCGCGTCGCCCGGTCACCTCTTCCGCGGGTACTCGCGGGACTACGACGGCTACGCCAACACCGTGCGCATCGCGAACAACTACTCGGCGGTCACGGGAGCGTGCCTGATGGTGCGCCGGGACGTGTTCGACGAGGTCGGGGGCCTGTCGTCCAAGTTCCCGCTCAGCTTCAACGACATCGACTTCTGCCTCAAGGTGCGCTCGCGGGGCAAGCGCGTCGTGTACGACCCGGACACCGTCCTCTACCACTTCGAGTCGTCGAGCCGGTCGCCCCAGGTCTCCGACTGGGAGCTCGACCTGTTCCAGAAGCGGTGGCGGCACGCCACGATGCAGGACCCTTACGACAACCCGAACTTCCACCCGAGCACGCTGAACATGATGCCGCCCATCTACCAGCACGACGG
>CAYUXB010000164.1:5220-6858 GCA_964448525.1 uncultured Acidimicrobiaceae bacterium | reverse complement strand
TGAGCGAGTGGGTGACCACGACGATCGTCTTGCCGGCGGCGCGCAGATCAGCGACCTTCTCCAGGCACTTGCGCTGGAACTCCTCGTCGCCGACGGCGAGCACCTCGTCGATGAGCAGCACGTCGGGGTCGACGTTGATGGCCACCGAGAAGCCGAGCCGCACGTACATGCCCGACGAGTAGTTCTTCACCGGTGAGTCGATGAACCGCTCGAGCCCGGCGAAGCCGACGATGTCGTCGAACTTGCGGTCGAGCTCGCGCTTGGTCAGCCCGAGGATGGCGCCGTTGAGGTAGATGTTCTCGCGGCCGGACAGCTCGGGGTGGAAGCCTGCGCCCAGCTCCAGGAGGGCGGACATCTTGCCCTCGACCGAGACCGAACCCTTGTCGGGACGCAGGATCTTGGCCAGCGTCTTGAGCATCGTCGACTTGCCCGAGCCGTTGTGCCCGATGAGGCCGAAGGTGGAGCCGGCAGGCACCTCGAACGAGACGTCCTTGAGCGCCCAGAAGTCCTCGTAGGTGGCCCGGCCGCCGCGCATGACCATGGCCTTCAGGCTCTGGTTGCGCTCGTGGTAGAGGCGGAACATCTTCCAGACCCCGTCGGCGCGCACGACTGCATCGCTCATCTCACAGCTCCTCGGCCAGTCGGCCCTCGAGCCGCCCGAAGACCCAGCTACCGACGAGCAGGGCTGCCGCCGCCACGCCGACCAGGTAGGCCATGTCGACCAAGGGTGGGAAGCGCATGTCGTACAGCACGTCGCGATAGGCCTCGACGAAGCGGGTGAGCGGGTTGAGGTTGTAGAGGGTGATCTTCCAGCCCGTGGTGCCGATCTCGTTCTCCACGATCGACGTGGGGTACACGACCGGGGCGGAGTACATCCACACCTGCAGGGCCAGGCCCAGGAGGTGTTGCAGGTCACGGAAGTACACGGCCGCGCCCGACAGCATGAGGGCCAGACCCAGGACGAACACGACCTGGATGACCACGAGCACCAGGACCATCGGTATCCACAGCACGACGACGTTGCCGAAGAAGACGAGAACCAGGCTCAGCACGGCGAGCTCGATGAGGAACGACACCAGCCAGGATGCCGTGTTCGCCGCAACCAGGATCTCGCGGGGGAAGTACACCTTCTTGACCAGGTTGCCGTTGCCGATGAGCGACGTCATCCCGCCGTTGAGGCCGTTGGCGAGGAAGTTGAACGGCAACAGGCCGCACATGAGGAACATGGCGAAGTTGTGGAGCCCGGACGGGTCGCCGGTGTCGGGTTGGACCCGCAGGAACACCCCGAACACGACCGCGTAGATCACCAGCGTGGTGAGCGGGTTGAGCAGTGACCACGTCCACCCCAGCACCGATCGCTTGTACTTCGACCGCAGCTCGCGCAGGGTGAGGTTGACGAACAGCTCGCGGCGCGAGGAGATCTCGGTCAGTTTGTCGATCAGCAGCATCGGTTCGGGGGTCGCTCAGGCAGGGGGATGACGTTAGGGCGAGCGCACGCCATGGAGCCAGGCGAGCACATCACGGGGACGGTGTGGTGCATCCGGGTGGCGTCACGACCCGGCAGTTGCTCCCGGTTGCCGGCTCTCGGCCACCACCGCGTCGCCGTTGGAGGGGACCGATGCGACCTCGTGCGTCGGG
>CAYUXB010000164.1:2203-5120 GCA_964448525.1 uncultured Acidimicrobiaceae bacterium | reverse complement strand
CGCCTGTGCCGGCGCCGCAGGCTCGTAGTGCGAGGGCGGGACGCCCAGCTCGAGCTCGATGCGTCGCACCCGTTCGAGCGTGCGTTGGCTGACGATGCGGTGCGAGGCGATGGCATCGGCGAGGACACCCAGGGCGAAGACCTGCACCGCGGCCATCCCCAGGACCCCACCCAGGATGATGGACTGGAGGTGCCCGGCGCGGTCGCCGTGCACGAGCCAGTCGTACAGGAAGGGGCCCCACGCGATCAGGGCGCCCACGGCCAGCAGGCCTGCGATCACCGAGAACACCCGCAGCGGCTCGTAGCCCGTGTAGATGCGGAAGATCGCGACGATGTTGCGCCGGATGTACGACGACATCGACTTGAACAGCCGCGACTCGCGCGTCTTGTCGTTGGTCCCGATCGTGACGTGGTCGACGGCCACGAGGCTCTTGCCGGCCTGGATCAACGACTCGAGCGTGTAGGTGAACTTGGAGACGACGGTGAGCCCGAGCGCGGCGTCGCGGTTGTAGGCGCGGAAACCCGATGTGGCATCGGGGACCGACGTGTCGGACGCCTGGCGGACGACCCAGCTACCGATGCGCTGGAGCCGCCGTTTCGCCATCGAGAAGTGCTCGATGGACATGACGTCGCGGTCGCCGACCACCATGTCGGCCTGGCCGGACACGATGGGCGCCACGAGGGCGGGGATGTCCGCCGCCGAGTACTGGTTGTCCGCGTCGGTGTTGACCACGACGTCGGCGCCGAGTTTCAGCGCGGCGTCGAGCCCGGCCTGGAACGCCGAGGCGAGGCCCTTGTTGTTGGTGAGCCTGACGACGTGGTCGACGCCGTGCCGGCGTGCCACCTCGACCGTGGCGTCGGTCGAGCCGTCGTCGATGATCAGCCACTCCACCTCGTCGAACCCGGCGACCTGGCGAGGCAGGTCGCCGAGCGTGGCGGGAAGCTGTGCCTCTTCGTTGAGGCAGGGGATCTGGATGATGAGTTTCATGATGTGCGCTGGGTCGACGATCCGGCACGCCCCGGGATGAGGGTGCAAGCCTACGCCCCGTGACCAGGTCGGGCCGCCATCCGGCCCGCAGCTAGACTCGCACCTCGTGCCTACGCCCCACCTCGGGAGCCATCCCGGATTCTTCCTCGCTCCCGCCACGGGCGCGGGCTCCGTGCAGTCGTGACCCGGTTCTCCATCGTCACCCCGGTCTACAACCCGCCGGCGGACGTGCTCCGCGCCATGTTGCGGTCGGTCCGCGAGCAGGGTTTCTCGGACTGGGAGCACTGCCTCGTCGATGACGGCTCCACCGAGGGCCACGTCCGACGGATC
Organism: uncultured Acidimicrobiaceae bacterium; assembly: GCA_964448525.1. Lineage (GTDB taxonomy): Bacteria > Actinomycetota > Acidimicrobiia > Acidimicrobiales > VFJN01 > ZC4RG19. The sequence goes on along the minus strand of CAYUXB010000164.1, from coordinate 3,803 downwards.
CTCGATGCTGCCGCCGACGCCGACCCTCGGGTGCGCGTGACCCACCGGGCCGCCAACGGCGGCATCGTGGCCGCATCGAACGACGCCCTCGCCATGGCGACCGGCGAGTTCGTGGTGCTGCTCGACAACGACGACGAGCTGGAGCCCGACGCCCTCGAGGTGGTCGACGAGGCGCTCGCCGCAGCGCCTGAGGCCGACTACCTCTACACCGACGAGGACAAGATCGACGAGCACGGCCGCCGTGCCTTCGCCTTCTACAAGCCGGGCTGGTCGCCCGATCGCCTGCGCACGCAGATGTACACCTGCCACCTCAGCGTGCTGCGCCGCTCGCTCGTCGACGAGGTGGGCGGGTTCCGCGAGGAGTTCAACGGCTCGCAGGATTGGGACCTCGTCCTCCGGGTCACGGAGCGGGCTCGCGAGGTGGTGCACGTCCCCCGGGTGCTCTACCACTGGCGCATGCTGGCCACCTCCGCGGCGGGGGCCGGCGAGGCGGCCAAGCCATGGGCCTACGAGGCGGGCACGCGCGCCATCCAGGCCCACTGCGACCGCACGGGCTTCGAGGCGGTCGTCGAGCACGACGCGAACAACTCGGGCATCTACCTCCTCCAACCTCGTCTCCGGGACACGCCGCCCGTCAGCATCATCATCCCGACGGCCGGCCAGAGGCGCGAGGTGCGGTACGAACCGGTGCTCCTCGTCGAGCACTGCGTCGAGAGCATCATCTCGACCACGACCTACCACGACTACGAGATCGTGTGCGTCGTCGACGAGGCGGTGCCCCAGCAGGTGATCGACAGGCTGCGCGCCCTCGCCGGCGACAGGCTCACGCTGGTCACCTGCGAGGGCCCGTTCAACTTCTCGGAACGCATCAACGCAGGTGTCCTGCGGGCATCGGGCGACCACGTCCTCCTGCTCAACGACGACATGGAGATCACAACTCCCGACTGGCTCCAACGCCTGCTGATGTACTCGCGGACGCCGGGCATCGGGGCGGTGGGTGCCAAGCTCCTCTACGGCGACGGCACCCTGCAGCACGCGGGCGTCATCTTCGACGAAGTCGGCCCCGGGCACATCTACCGCACCTACGCGGGCGACCACGGCGGCTACTTCAACATGCTCAAGGTCGCGAACAACTTCCAGGCCGTGACCGGCGCCTGCCTCATGACGCGGCGTGCGGTGTTCGACGAGGTCGGGGGGCTGTCGACGCTTCTCCCCCTCAACTTCAACGACATCGACTACTGCCTCAAGGTCCGCCAGATCGGCCTGCGGGCGGTGGTCGACCCCGGCACCACGCTCGTCCACTACGAGTCGTCGAGCCGGTCGACGGTGGTCACCGAGAACGAGGTGCTGCTGATGCAGCGCCGTCACGGGAACGCGATACCCGATCCGTACTACAACCCGAGCTTCCAGCAGAAGTCTCGCAACTACGTGCCCCCCGTGATGCTCGTCGACGGCACGATCGTCTGACGATGATCGAGGCTCCCGAGGAAGCGGGAGCGGACGACACGGGCGGGCAGGTCGACGACTCGCCTGAGTCGCCGCGTCGACTGCTTCCGCTCGTGCTGCTGGCCCTCGCCGGGGTTCTCCTGATCGCAGGCAC
>CAYUXB010000164.1:0-2103 GCA_964448525.1 uncultured Acidimicrobiaceae bacterium | reverse complement strand
GCGGCCACGCTCAGCCCGTTCCAGCTTCTCTACGTAGCTCTGCCCACCTGGTTCGCTCCCGTCGCCGTCAAAGTGTTCCAGATGGCGGCGGCCATCGGCTTCACCTTCCTGTTCTGCCGTCGGCTGGGGGTCGATCGGCTGGCCGCGGGGTTCGGCGGCCTCGCCTTCGCCGGCTCCGGCTTCATGGTCATGTGGACGAACTGGCCCCACCCCGAGGTCGCGGCGTTCGTCCCTGCGCTGTTCTGGGCGACCGAGCGGTTCCTTCAGCGACCGTCGGTGCGCACCGCTCCGCCCATCGCCCTGGCTCTCGCGATGATGCTGCTGGGCAACTTCCCGGCGCTCGTGTTCCACGCCTTCTACGTCCTCGGGCCCTACATCCTCGTGCGTGTCGCGCTGACACACCGCGAGTCGCTGCGCCGAGCCGTGGCGGTCCTCGTCGGCGCGGGTGCCGCCATCCTCACCGGTGTCCTGCTCGTCGCTGTGGCGCTCATCCCCTTCGCGCTGCGCCTGCGCTACATCGGCACCGAGTCACGAGTCCAGTCCCCATCGGCGCACCTGGGCCTGGAGACGCTGGTGACCACCGTCGCGCCGAAGGCGCTCGGCTTGTCGACGGAGGGACCCAGCGCCCCCTACTTCGGACGTCACGTCCAGGTGGAGACCATCGCCTTCGTGGGCGCAACCACCGTCCTGCTGGCCATCGCCGCATTGGCGCTCCCGCGGGCCGCCGGCACGGTCCGGGGTCCGCGTGCGGTGTTCGGGCTTGCCACCCTGGTTCTCGGCTGGGCCACGTTCGTGGGGGGTGACGTTCTCGGTCTGCTGCAGCGGCTGCCCGGGTTCGAGGAGAGCTTCATCGGACGCTCGCGTGCGATTCTCGGGTTCACCGTCGCCGTGCTGGCAGCGCTGGGGCTGCAGGCCGTGGTCGAGCGCTGCTGGCCGGTCGGTCGGCGGCAGTGGGCGTGGGCGGGGGCCGTGGTCGCCGGTTCCGCCCTGGCGGCCGTGGTGTCCTACGACCGTGCGCGCGATCAGGCCGCGCAGGCCGATCTCGGCAGCGCCCTCAGCGACGGCCTGGTGTTCCCGGCCGCGATGGCGGTGACGGCCCTCGCGGTGCTGGCGATCGTCCGATTCGGGCCTCGCCGAGCGGCGGCGATCGCCGCTGCCGTGCTGCCGCTGCTGCTGGCGGTGGAGGCGTTGAACCTGTCGCTGCCCCTGTTGCCGAACGAAGAGCGGAGCACGGTCTACCCCACCACGCCGGGAATCGACTTCCTCGCATCCAGCGTGGGCCACGATCGCATCGCGGCGCAGGACCTGACCCTGTTCGGCAGTGCCAGCGGCATGTTCGGCCTTCGCCATGTGACCGGCCACGCCTTCTACTCCCCCACCTGGAAGCACGCGGTCACGGCCGTCGACGGGAACGCGTTCTCCCGTTCGGGGACGTTCGGGTTCCTCGGGGGATCGGAAGACGTGATCACGTCGCCCGTACTCGACCGTCTGGGTGCACGCTGGTTCGCCGGCGTCCCCGGCGCGCTTCCGGCGGGCGAGCGCACCTCGACCGACGCGGCCGAGGCCACCTGCGAGCACACGGTCGACCTCGCGGACTCCGCGATCGCCTCCGTGCCTGCCGAGGGCGGGCTTCGGGGGCTGGTGGTGCGCGTGTGCGCCCCGGCGCGGCTCCCGTCGCTGGCGGCGATCGACATCGAGGTCGCGGGTGCTTCGGCACCGGCCCGGCTACCGCTGGTCGAGGACCTCGCACCCGGCGAGTTGGCGCTGGCCGTCCCTGCCGAGAGCCTCTCCGGCCCCGACACGGCCGACGTGCACCTCCACCTGGACCACGCGCAAGGCGCCACACTGACCCTGGCGGCGACGCCCGATGGACAGATCGTGGCCGACGCCGTGCGCCCGACGGACGACGGCCTGCGCCTGGCCTATGTCGACGACCTGGTTGTCTACGAGCGCACCAACGCGCTTCCCCGCATCCGCTGGGCAGGATCGAGCATCGTCGAGGTCGAGCCGCTCGATCGGCTCGAGATGCTCGCCGCAGGCGAGCTGGCCGATGACGTCGTGGTGCTCAGCGCCGATGGTCCAGAAGGCTCCGGAGCCGCTGGA
>CAYUXB010000163.1:0-8863 GCA_964448525.1 uncultured Acidimicrobiaceae bacterium | reverse complement strand
GCGTCATGGGATCGACTGTTGACAGATTTCCAGTGGACCCCTAGCTTTCCGCGTGTTGTGACACCGGTCACGTATTGACCGAGGGGTCAACCAGCGAGGGGCTGGGCCCAGCGGTCGACGACAGCATGGGTGAGCGAGGGGACGAGGGGTGTCGACTGCGATGCAGGGACGATGGTTCAGGCGAGCGGCAGCGGCCGTCGCGCTGGCGATGGTGGCCACCGCGTGCGGGGGCGGCGACGATGACGGCGGGGGGTCGACGTCCGGCGAGGATGCCGGCACGCCCACACCAGGCGGCAACGTGGTCTACGGCCTCGAGGCCGAGACGATCGACGGCTGGTGCCTGCCCGAGTCCCAGCTCGCCATCAGCGGCATCATGGTCGCCCAGGCGGTCTACGACACGCTGACCCGCCCCGATGCCGAGGGCGAGATCGAGCCCTGGCTGGCCGAGTCGGTCGAGCCCAACGAGGACTCGACCGTCTGGACCATCACGCTGCGCGACGGCGTCACCTTCCACGACGGCACGCCGCTGACGGCGGAGGTCGTGAAGAACAACCTCGATGCCTACCGCGGTGAGTATCCGGCGCGGAGCCCGCAGCTGTTCATCTTCGTCTTCGCGCCGATCGAGTCGGTCGAGGTCGTCGATCCCCTCACCGTGCAGGTCAACCTCAACCAGCCGTGGGTGTCGTTCGACGCCGCGCTGCACGGCAGCGGGCGCGTGGGCATGCTGGCGCAGGCCCAGCTCGACGACCCGGCGTCGTGCGCCGAAGAGCTGATCGGCACCGGGCCGTTCATGAAGACCGAGTGGGTGCCGAACCAGAAGTTCGTCGCGGAGAAGAACCCCGACTACTGGGCCACCGACGAGGCGGGCGAGCAGCTTCCCTACCTCGACGGCATCACGTTCCAGCCCGTCGTCGAGGTCGAGCAGCGGCGCAACGCCCTCGAGTCGGGCGAGATCAACGCCATGCACACGAGCGAGCCCGAGACCGTCGACGACCTGCGGGACCTGACCGAATCCGGCCAGATCAACTCGTACTCCTCCGATGAGTACGGCGAGGTCAACTACGTCATGCTCAACCAGTCGAAGCCGCCGTTCGACAACATCAAGGCCCGCCAGGCGCTGGCCTACGCGGTCGACTTCGAGGAGGCCAACGCCATCCTCAACGCCGGCATCACCACCCAGGCGACCGGTCCGTTCGCCCCTGGCAACATCGGCTACCTCGAGGACAGCGGCTTTCCGACCTTCGACCTCGACGAGGCGACGCGGCTGGTCGAGGAGTACGAGGCCGAGACGGGCCTCGACTTCGCCTTCAGCTACACGACCACCAACGCCGGCCCGACGATCCGCCAGGCCCAGCTCCTGAAGGAGCAGGTCGAGGACGCGGGGATGAGCGTCGAGATCGTCACCGTCGACCAGTCCACGCAGATCGACACCGCCCTGTCGGGCGACTACACGGCCATCGGGTGGCGCAACCATCCGGGCGGCGACCCGGACGGCCAGTACAACTGGTGGAAGTCGGGCTCGCCCGTGAACTTCGGCCGGTTCGCGGACCCCGAGATCGACCGCCTGCTCGACGAGGGCCGCACCACGGCCGAGGGTCGCGACGAGATCTACGAGGACCTGAACCGCCAGTTCGCGGCCGAGGTCCACAACGTGTGGCTCTGGTACACGCCCTGGATCGTGGCGACGGCCTCCGACGTGCACGGCGTGCCCGGTGAGGGCCCGACGGGAGCCGAGGGCTTCCCCGGTCTGGCGTCGGGGCACCCGGTGACCTACATGTGGGTCGAGCAGTAGGGCTGGGGGGACGACGTGCGCATCCTGCTGCGTCGGCTCCTCCACCTGCTGGTCGTGCTGTTCTTCGTCACGCTGTTCGTGGCGCTGTTGACCAGCATGCTCCCTGGCGACCCGGTCGATGCGATCGCCGGGTTCGCCAGCGAGGAGCAGAAGGAGGAGCTGCGGACCGAGCTCGGCCTCGATGACCCGCTGCCCGTGCGCTACGGGCGGTGGATCAGCGACTTCGTCACCGGCGACCTCGGCAACTACTACAGCATCAGCGGCTCCCGGCCCGTGATGGACCGCGTGAGCGACTCGCTGCCGGTGTCTCTGCAGCTCATGCTGTATGCCCAGGTGCTGGCCCTCGCGGTCGCGATCCCGGCGGGGGTGATCAGCGCCTATCGCGCTGGTTCGCTCGGCGACCGGGTGGGCAACGCCGCGGCGTTCGGTGCGCTCGCCGTCCCCAACTTCGCGCTGGCCCTGGTCCTCGCCTACTTCGTGGGAGTCGAGCTCGGCTGGTTGCCGGTCAACGGCTACGTGAAACCGGGCGACGACTTCGTCGAGCACGTCCGCCGCATGATCATGCCGGCGATCAGCCTGGCCATCGGGCAGATCGCCGTGTACATGCGGCTGCTGCGCAGCGACATGATCGCCACGCTGCAGGAGGACTTCATCACCATGGCCAAGGCCAAGGGCGTCTCGCCCCGCCGGGTGCTGTGGCGCCACGCACTCCGCCCGTCGAGCCTGACGCTGCTCACGGTCGCCGGCCTCAACGTCGGCACGCTGATCGGTGGCACGGTGATCGTCGAGGTGATCTTCTCGATGCCGGGCATCGGCACGTTGCTGTTCGAAGCGATCCAGTCCCGCCAGTACATCGCCCTGCAGAGCCTCGTGGCGATCATCGCGGTGGGCTACGTGATCGTGAACTTCCTGGTGGACGTCCTGTACGCCATCCTCGATCCACGGATTCGCCATGCCAGGTCCTGACCACCCCGTCGATGGCCCTGTCCATCCCGTCGACGGCCCCGTCGATGCCCCTGTCGACACCGAGCTCGGCGCCTCCACCGGCGCGGCCGCGGAGCTGCCGTCGCTCACCCCGGTGTCGACCCTCGAGCCGGTCGACCTGGTCGCGGCCGAGGGCGGTGCCCCGGTGGCGGGGCGCCAGGCACGCAGCGGGAAGTTGGGGGTGCTCGGCACCATGGCGCTGGCATGGCTGGTCGCCGTCACCCTGCTCGCGATCCTGGCGCCGGTGCTGCCGCTCGACGACCCGGACGACAACTTCGCTTCGATCGTCAACGAGGGCCCCTTCACCGATGGCCACATCCTCGGCGGCGACAACCTGGGCCGCGACATGCTCAGCCGCATGATCTGGGGCGCCCGGGCCTCGCTGCTGCTCGGCGCGACGTCGGTGACGATCGGCCTGGTGCTCGGGGGCGTGCTCGGTCTGACCGCCGGCTACTTCCGGGGCAGGGCCGACACGATCCTGTCGGGGATGTTCGACATCCTGCTGTCGTTCCCCCAGCTCATCCTGGCCATCACGTTGGTCACGGTGTACGCCAGCGGTGAGGGCGTCAGTCCCACGCGCCGCATGGTGGTGCTGATCCTCTCGCTCGGGGTGGTGTCGATCCCCGTGCTGGCGCGCATCACGCGGGCCAACACGCTGGCGTGGACACAACGCGAGTTCGTCACGGCGGCCCGGGCGATGGGGGCCAAGAACCGTCAGATCATGTTCGGGGAGGTGCTGCCGAACGTGCTGCCCGCCATGTTCTCGATCGCGCTGCTCAGCATCGCCGTGGTGATCGTGGCCGAGGGGGGACTGAGCCTGCTCGGCGTCGGCGTCCAGCTGCCCACGCCGTCCTGGGGCAACATCCTGTCTGAGGGCCGCAACGACCTCCGCGACGCCTCCCACACCGTGTTGATCCCGACGTTCGCGATCTTCGTGACCGTCCTGTCGCTCAACTACCTGGGCGACATCGTCCGTGCCCGCTTCGACGTCAGGGAGAGCGCACTGTGACCAAGGGACGACGCCACGTGCACACGAGCGCCGACGACTTCCCGACGCCGGGTGGCAGCCACCTGCTCGAGGTCGACGACCTCCACACCCACTTCCGTACGCCACGGGGCGTGGTGCGGGCGGTCGACGGTGTGTCGTTCACCCTCGACCGGGGCCGCACCCTCGGTCTCGTCGGCGAGTCGGGCTGCGGGAAGTCGGTGCTGTCCCGGTCGATCATGGGCCTGCTGCCGGGCACGGCCGAGCGCAGCGGGGCGATCCACTTCGACGGGGAGCGGGTCGACGGCCTCGGCGACGAGGCGCTGCGCCACTACTGGGGCACGCAGATGTCGATGGTCTTCCAGGAGCCGATGACATCGCTCAACCCCGTCATGCGCATCGGCAAGCAGATCACCGAGTCGCTCGAAGTGCACACCGATCTCGACCGCAACCAGGCCCGGGAGACCGCCCTCGCGCTGCTGCGGTCGGTGCGCATCCCGGAGGCCGAGCGCCGTCTCCGCCAGTACCCCCACGAGCTGTCGGGCGGCATGCGCCAGCGGGTCGTCATCGCGATCGCGCTTGCGTGCGGCCCCAAGCTGCTGTTCGCGGACGAGCCGACGACCGCGCTCGACGTGACGGTGCAGGCGCAGATCCTCGACCTGTTGCAGGAGCAGCAGCGCGAGCGCGAGATGGCCGTCGTGCTGGTCAGCCACGACCTGGGTGTCGTCGCCGGCCGCACCCATGACATCGCGGTGATGTACGCCGGACAGATCGTCGAGCAGGCGCCGACCGCCACCCTGTTCTCCGAGGTGCGGATGCCCTACACCGAGGCCCTGCTCAGTTCGGTGCCTCGGCTCGAGAACCCCAGTCACACGCGGCTGGCGGTCATCGGCGGCCGTCCCCCCGACCTGATCGCCCCGCCGGAGGGGTGCCGGTTCGCTCCCCGCTGCCCCTACGCCCAGGAGCGCTGCCGCGTCGAGCAGCCACCGCTGATCGAGGCCGACACGCCGGGCCACCTGTACCGGTGCTGGTATCCCGTCGGCACCGATGCCGGCCGTGAGGCCCTCGAACGCAACCTGGCCGCGAACGTGCCCCAGGCCGCGGCGGCCGTCACGGGCGACCTGATCGTGGAGGCGGGCTGATGCGTTCGGCTCGTCGAGCGACGCACCGCAGCAACACGGAGGGGTGGCGCTGATGGCCGGCACCGGAACGGCGCACCTGCGCCCTGCCGACGACGTCCTGCTGCGCGTCGAGGACCTGGTCGTCGACTTCCCGACCAGCGGCGGGCGCGTGTCCGCGGTGGCGGGCGTCAGCTACGACATCGCCGAGGGCGAGACGCTCGGCATCGTGGGGGAGAGCGGCTGCGGCAAGTCGACGGCGGCCCGCGCCACGATGCAGCTCCCGGCGCCCACCTCGGGCTCGGTGCTCTTCGAGGGGCGCGACCTGACGGCGGCTCGCGGGGAGCAGCTGCGGGCGCTGCGGCCGCGGATGCAGATCGTGTTCCAGGACCCGATCAGCTCGCTCAACCCCCGCCGGCGCGTCGCCGACATCGTCGGCGCCCCGCTCAAGATCTGGAAGCGGGGCAACGAGGCCGAGCGGCGCACCAAGGTCGACGAGGCGCTCGAGGCCGTGGGTCTCGACCCGGCGGTGGCGCGCGACAAGCGGCCTCACGAGTTCTCCGGCGGCCAGTGCCAGCGCATCTGCATCGCCCGGGCGCTGGTGCTGGAACCGAAGCTGGTGATCTGCGACGAACCGGTCTCCGCCCTCGACGTGTCCGTGCAAGCGCAGATCCTCAACCTGCTCGAGGACCTGAAGGCCCGTTACGGCCTCACCCTTGCCTTCATCACCCACGACCTGGCCGTGGTCAAGAACGTGAGCGACCGCGTGGCCGTCATGTACCTCGGCAAGATCTGCGAGCTGGCCGATCCCGACCAGATGTACGCGGCACCGGCCCACCCGTACACGGCTGCGCTGCTGTCCGCGATCCCGGTGCCGGATCCCGGGGTCACGGCCTCGGCGAGCGGGCTGGTGCCGGGCGACCTGCCGTCACCGGTCTCGCCCCCCAGCGGCTGCCGCTTCCGCACCCGCTGCCCGCGGGCCGAGGAGCGGTGCGCGCTCGAGGAGCCCCGCGTCCGTCAGGTGGCCGACGGCCAGTACGTGGCGTGCCACTTCCCCCTGGTCGGCGAGGTCGCCCCACCGGCGGACGCCCCGGCCGACGAGGTCGTGACCGCGTAGGCCATGGAGCCCGCCACCACCACGCCGACGGGGGTGCGGCGCGCCCGCCTCGATCCGGAGGAGCGGCGCGTCCAGATCGTCGAGGCGGCGAGCGAGGTGTTCCGCGGACGCGACCCGGCGACCGTGCGCTTCGACGAGGTCGCCCACGCGGCAGGCGTGTCGCGCTCGCTCGTCTACGCGTACTTCGGCGACCGGGGCGAGCTGATCGCCGCGGTCTACCTCCACACCCTGAGCGCCCTCGACGCCGAGCTGTCGGCCCTGCTCGGCGACGTGCCGGTCGACGAGTACCGGCTGGGTTCGCTCGTGCGCCACTATCTCGAGATCGTCGAGCAGAACGCCGAGTCGTGGCCGCTCTTCGCGGCCGCGGGGGCGGTCGATCACCCGGTGGTGCAGGAGGCACGTCACGCCCGCTGCCAGCGCATCGCCGACACGTGGGGCGGCGGCCCCGCCGAGCGGCTGCTCGCCCGCGGGCTGATCGGGCTGCTGGAGGCCTCGGCGTCCGAGTGGCTGGAGCGGCGGGACTGCAGCCTCGACGACGCGGCCACGCTGCTCACCAGCGCCCTGTGGCGAGGCGTCGGGCGGCTGGCCCGTCCGTCCGCCGATTGACCTTTCCAACCGGCTTCCCGCGGGGAATACTGCGTTCATGCCTCGTGCCATGTGGAGCGGCGCCATCAGCTTCGGGCTGGTCAACATCCCGATCAAGCTGTTCAACGCCGTGTCGCGCAAGAGCGTGCACTTCAACCAGATCGACACGCGCACCGGCGCGCGCATCCAGTACCGCAAGGTGTCGGCCGCCGACGGCGAGGAGGTCCCGAGCGAGCAGATCACCAAGGGCTACCAGCTCAGCTCAGGCGATTACGTGCTCGTCGGCGACGACGAGCTGGCGTCGCTCGACCCGGTGGCGTCGCGGAGCATCGACATCGAGCAGTTCGTCGACCTCGACGAGATCGACCCGCTCTACTACGACTCGGCCTACTACGTCGCGCCGGACAAGGCGGCCCGCAAGCCCTACGCCCTGCTCACCCGCGCCATGGAGGAGCAGAACAAGGTGGCCATCGCCCGGTTCGTGATGCGCTCCAAGCAGTACCTGGCGGCTCTGCGGCCCAAGGACGGCGTGCTCGTCATGTCGACGATGGTCTACGCGGACGAGCTCAACGACGCGACCGACCTGGTCGACGACATCGAGGACGCCGAGGTCACCGACCGCGAGCTCAAGATGGCGACCCAGCTCGTCGAGTCCCTCACCGAGCCGTTCGAGCCCGAGGTGTTCGAGGACACCTACCGCAACCAGGTGCTCGACCTGATCGATCGCAAGGCGTCGGGCGAGGAGGTCGTCCCCGCCCCGGCCCCGGCTGCCGAGGACAAGGTCGTCGACCTCATGGCCGCGCTCGAGGCAAGCGTGCGCGACGCCAAGTCGGCGCGGGGCCGGCATCCCACCGCCAAGGCGGCGGCCGGCGACGGTGACGCCGACGACGAGGGCGACGAGGCCGATGAGGCCGACGAGGGCAGCGCCCGCAAGGGACGGCCCGCCAAGAAGGCGGCGAAGACGTCGAAGGCGTCCAAGGCCTCGCGCTCGTCGAAGGCGGCGCCGAAGCGCAAGTCCGCCTGAGCCCACGACGCTCGTGGCCCAGCACACCGCGGTCGAGGTCGACGGCCACAAGCTGCGCCTGTCGAACCTCGACAAGGTGCTGTACCCCGAGGTCGGCACGACCAAGGCGGAGGTCATCGACTACTACGCCCGCATCGCACCGACGATGGTGCCCCACCTGGCCGATCGAGGCGTCACGCTGCGCCGGTTCCCCGACGGGGTCGAGGGCGGGTCGTTCTTCGAGAAGCGCTGCCCGGGCCACCGGCCCGAGTGGATGGGCACCGTCCTCGGCCCTGGCGACCGCAACGGCAACATCCACTACTGCTGCCTGGACTCGGCAGCCGCGCTGGTGTGGGCCGCCAACATGGCCGCGCTGGAGATCCACGCCCCGATGGCCCGTTCGGACATCGAGACGCCGACGATGTGCGTGTTCGACCTCGACCCCGGGGACGGCACCACGATCGTCGAGTGCGCGGACGTGGCGCTCGACGTCCGCCACGTGCTCGACGGCTTCGGGCTGGTGGGCTTCCCCAAGACGTCGGGATCGAAGGGCATGCAGGTCTACGTGCCGCTCAACACGCCCCACACCCACGAGCAGGCGTCCGCCTTCGCCTTGGCGGTCGCCCAGCTGCTCGAGCGGGCCCATCCCGACCACGTCGTGTCCAACATGAAGAAGAGCCTGCGCAAGGGCAAGGTCCTCGTCGACTGGAGCCAGAACAGCCGGCACAAGACGACCATCGCCGTGTACTCGTTGCGGGCCCGGCCCCAGCCGACGGTGTCGACCCCGGTGACCTGGGACGAGGTGGAGGCAGCGGCGGAGGGCGAGCCGTTGGTGTTCGAGACCGGCGACGTGCTCGACCGCGTCGAGGAGCTGGGCGACCTGTTCGCCGACACCCTCACGCTCGAGCAGCAGCTCCCCGCCACCTGACCCCGGCGCCGCGCCCCCCCCGCCGCTCACCGATCCACCGCTCACCGATCCACTGCTCGCCCGTCCGCGCGTTTGCCCGTCCGCCCGACCCGCCCGTCCGCCCGTCCGCTCGACCCGCCCGTCCGCTCGACCCGCCCGTCCGCTCGACCCGCCCGTCCGCCCGACCCGCCCGTCCGCTCGACCCTTCCGTCCGCCCGACCCGCCCGTCCACCCGAGGATTTCCACCGCGGGATTGGTCGCTCCAGCGACCAATCCCGCGGTGAAAATCGCGTCGTTGGTCGTTGGTCGTTGGTCGGTGGTCGTTGGTCGTTGGTCGTTGGTCGTGGGTCGTTGGTCGGTGGTCGGTGGTCG
>CAYUXB010000162.1:0-8867 GCA_964448525.1 uncultured Acidimicrobiaceae bacterium | reverse complement strand
CGAGCACGAGACGACGCCGGTGGCGTGGACGATGTCCACGCCACCGGCGCGTCGTTGCCCGGTTCAGCCCTCCGGCACCCGGTAGGCGACGACGCCGCCCTTCTCGAGCGGGTCGGTGCCGAAGAACGAGAAGCCGTGGGGGGCCAGCACGGTTCCCTCGTGGACGCGGACCCCGGCGCCCATGTTGCCGCCCGGCTCGCCGGTCCACAGCACCTCGCCGGTGGCGGCGTCCAGCGCGAAGAGGGGGCCGGGCACCGAGGGCCGGTACAGCACCCCGTCGGCCAGGGTGAGCGACCCGAAGGTCGCCCCCGGTAGCGACGCCTCCCACAGGACGTCGCCGGTCGCCGCGTCGAGAGCGAAGGCCGTCGACGTGTGCGACTCGCTGCCGATGTCGGTGATCGCCGCCACGTCCATCACGTTGGAGGTGACGTACACGACGCCCTCGTCGTCTCCGGGGCCGCCGCTCCCCGGCTCGCCGTAGGCGGCGGTCACCATCACCCCGCCGAGAGGGCTGCCCTCGGTGAGCTCGGTGCCCCACACGCTCTCGCCCGTCTCGCGATCGAAGACGGCGAAGGTGCCGGCCTTGTCGCCCGCGCCCACGAGATCGCGTCCGTCGATCGTGAAGAGGGTGGGCGTGGCACCGATGTCGGCGTCGACCCCGTTCGGGCCGGGCGAGAAGTAGGTCCACACGTCGTCCTCGGTGTACTGCCGCGACCACGCCAGCTCACCGGTCTCGTAGTCGATGGCCAGCACCGAGTCGGACAGCGGGCTGGCCTCGTGCTCGTAGGCCTGGCCGGTGCCGATGTAGGCGAGGCCGAGATCCTCGTCGACGGCGGCGCTCGACCACACCGACACGCCCGCGCCGTAGCCCTCCGGCGCCACCGGGAGCCGCCAGCGCTCCTCGCCGGTGGCTGCGTCGAGGCCGACGACCGAACCTCGGAACACGAAGTCGTCGAGCGGGTGTCGCAGCTCGGACGAGGACACCCCGATGACGATGGTGCTCGTCGCTCCCGGCTCGGGACCGGGCGCCAGCACGGGGCTGGAGTACAGGTTTGCGTCCGGGTGCTCGTCGAGGACCTGGGTCCACGCGAGCTCGCCGGTGGCACGGTCGAGGGCGTTGAGGTGGCCGTCGTGGTCGGCGAGGTAGACCCGGTCGTCGGTCACGAGCGCGGCGCTGGCCATCTCCTCGGTCGTCACGGCGGTCTCCCACACGATCTCGCCGCTCGCCGCGTCGAGCGCGAGCGCCGTGCCCTTCCAGGTGCCGACGTACACCGTCCCGTCGCGCACCGTCGGCGTCCCGCTCACGCCCAGCTGGTCGTCGAGGCGCCACACCTCGGTGAGCTGCGGCGCCTCCCCGGGTGTCACGATGTGCTCGGCCGGTGTGTCCTCAACCGTTCCGCTGTCGCCCTCGTCGCCCTCGCTCGACCCTCCGGCGGTCGTCTGCCAGACGACGCCGATCACCGCGAGCACGACCACCACCCCCACAGCCAGCATCTTTCCGGATACGCGCGTCACCCTGATGACCCCCAGTTGCTGTTCGAACCCTTTCCTCCCCGGCCGGCATGCTAGCCGCGCCGCGTAGGGGCGGATGCGCGGTTCGTGGGGGTCCGGCGCGTCAGCCCTCGAGGGTCGGGGCCGCCGGGGGTGCGTCGGGCTCGACGGTCGGGGCCGGCACCGAGGAAGGGCGCTCCGCCACCAACAGGCGGGGGAGGAAGAGCTGCACGTTCGGCCCGATCGTCACCGCGAACACGACGGTGCCGAGCCCGACCGATCCGCCGAGCAGCCAGCCTGCCGCCAGCGCGGTCAGCTCGATGCCCGTCCGCACCAGGCGGATCGACCCGACACCGCGCGCCGACAGACCGGTCATCAGGCCGTCCCGGGGCCCGGGGCCGAGACCGGCACCGATGTAGAGCCCCGATCCCGGGCCCCACAGGAACGCCCCGATGGCGAGGTAGCCGAGGCGCGCGGCCATGCCATCCGGCGTCTCGAGCACGAGCAGCGCGGCGTCGATCGTCAGGCCGATGAGGAGCACGTTGAGCACCGTGCCGAGGCCCGGCCGCTCGCGGAGCGGCAGCCAGGCCAGCAGGACGAGCGCCCCCACGATGATGCTGACGGTCCCGATGGGGATGCCGGTGCGGTCCGAGATGCCCTGGTCGAGCACCGACCAGGGCGCGAGCCCGAGGTCGGCCGCCACCATGAAGGCGATGCCGAGCCCACACAGCACCAGGCCGGCCACCAGGCGGGGAACGCGCCGGCGGGCGTCGGTCACCGGGCGGAGGAGCTGCATGGTGGGGCACGCTACGGACCCGGTGGGCCGCCGCCACGGTCCACTTCGACCGGATGTGGCCTGGCGAGGTGCGATGTGGCGTCGCCGTCACGGGGAGGTCGTCCGGCCGACGCCTCGGCGCGGTCTCGATGTCACACCCCGTCTCTAAGGTCGCGCCCATGCTGCTGAGCGTGCTGCTGCCTGCGAGGTGCCCCGGCTGCGGGGACCACGGTCCGGTCCCGTGCGCCCGGTGCGCGGCGCGGCTGACGGCAGCGCCCCGGGGGCCGGTGCCGCCCGGGCTCGTCGCCTGCCGAGCGCTGCTGGCGTACGAGGGGCTCGGCCGCGAGCTGGTGACCAACCTCAAGTATCGGCGCGATCGGGCGGTGCTCGGCTGGCTGGCCGCGGGCATGGCGGGGCTGGCCGAGCCGCCGGTGGGAGCGGTCGTCACCTGGGCGCCGACCACGGCCGCCCGGCGGCGTCAGCGCGGGTTCGACCAGGCCGAGCTGCTGGCCCGCGCCGTGGCCCGCCGCTGGGGCGTGCCGTGCCATCCCTTGCTCTCCCGCCGGGCGGGCCCGCCGCAGACCGGGCGCTCGCTCGTCGACCGCCGTTCCGGTCCGCTGCTGCTGGCCCGCGCCGGGGCGCGCGCGGCGGCTGGTGTGCCGGTCGTCGTGGTCGACGATGTGGTCACGACGGGCTCGACGCTGGCGGTCGCAGCCCGGGCCTTGCGGGTGGTCGACGTGGGTCCCGTCAGCGGGCTGGCGGCGGCGCGCACGCCGCGCCACGAGGCGGCGCCCCCGTGCGTGCTGCCCTCGCCACACCAGGTCCAACATTCTGCTCAAGTTCCGTCGACAACGAGCCGATGACGTGCGGTGATGCGGGTTACACGCACTGACCTCAGCCCGGCGCACGCCACCGTCCGCACCACGCGCCGGCGCATCACGCGCCTGGCAACCGGGCGCCGACGTCCGGCGGCACCCGGGGTGCGCATGCACCTCGTCGAGGCGGCCATCGCCCGCCTCGCCGCGGGGGAGCGGCCGTCGTCCGAGGCCATCGCCGACATGGCGATCCTGCGGGCCACCTGCGACCTGCCGCGCTGACGCGCGCCGCACGACACAGATACGCCCTCCCACACCGACGGTCCGCGCCGTACCCTTCCGCGTGAGCCACGCGCGCCACGGGAGCGGTCACCCCATGAGCACCTACCTGGTCGTCGCCCATCGCACACTGGTCGAGGACCACCTCCTCGACCACGTCCGGTCGCTCTGCGCGGCTGGCGAGTGTGCCTTCCACCTGGTGGTTCCGGTCACCCATCCGCGCGACCACGCCTGGTCCGACGGCGAGGTCGAGGGCGCTGCCCGCACGCGGCTGGAGGAGGGGATCGCCGCGTTCGCCGCCATCGGCGCGGACGTGACCGGCGAGATCGGGGACGCGAACCCGGTGTACGCGGTCGGCACCGCGCTGCGCACGGCACAGGTGGACGACTGGGCCGGCATCATCGTGTCGACCCTGCCGGCAGGCATCTCGCGGTGGCTCGGCCTCGACGCGGTCAGCCGGCTCAAGCGCGACGTCGACCTGCCCGTGACCCACCTCGTGGCCAGCCGGGCCTCGGTCGACAGCTGAGCGAAGCCCCGAGCGCCGCGGGCGGACCGGGGGAAGCTCCACCGGGTTCGACAGCCGATTCCGCGAACGAATCGGGGGGAGGTGGGGTCACCGGTACACTCGACGGACGCATGTCACTCCTCGACCGCTTCCTCCGTGCCGGTGAGGGCAAGAAGGTCCGGGCGCTCCAGTCGCTGGTGCCCGACATCGGCGCTCTCGAACCCGAGATGCACGCCTTGTCCGACGACGAGCTGCGGGCCAAGACACCCGAGTTCCGGCAGCGGCTCGACAACGGCGAGACCCTCGACGACCTGCTGATCGAGGCGTTCGCAGTCGTGCGCGAGGCCGGCACCCGCGTGCTCGGCCAGCGCCACTACGACGTCCAGCTCATGGGCGGCGCGGCGCTGCACTTCGGCTGGGTGGCCGAGATGAAGACCGGCGAGGGCAAGACGCTGGTCTCCACGCTGGCCGCCTACCTGAACGGCCTGTCCGGCAAGGGCATGCACCTGGTCACGGTCAACGACTACCTGGCGACCCGCGACCGCGAGTGGATGGGCCGCCTGCACACGTGGCTCGGCCTGACCACCGGGCTGATCGTGCCGGGCAACTCCGACCCGGCGTTCAAGCGCGAGCAGTACGCGGCCGACATCACCTACGGCACCAACAACGAGTTCGGCTTCGACTACCTGCGCGACAACATGGCGCCGAGCCGGGCCCGCCAGGTGCAGCGGGGCTTCGCCTACTCGATCGTCGACGAGGTCGACTCGATCCTCATCGACGAGGCCCGCACGCCGCTCATCATCTCCGGCAAGGTCGCGGACGCCGCGCAGCTCTACTACAAGTTCGCTTCGGTGGTCCGCGCCCTCAAGCGCGACGACGACTACGAGGTCGACGAGGAGAAGCGCAACGTCGCCCCCACCGAGGAGGGCATCGAGAAGGTCGAGCACCAGCTCGGCCTCGAGAACCTCTACGACGGCGTGGCGCAGAACCTCGTCCACCAGCTCCAGGCCGCGCTCAAGGCCAAGGAGCTGTTCAAGCGCGACAAGGACTACGTGGTGTCCTCGGGCGAGGTGAAGATCGTCGACGAGTTCACCGGGCGCATCCTCGAGGGCCGGCGCTGGTCGGAGGGCCTGCACCAAGCGGTCGAGGCCAAAGAGGGCGTCAAGATCAAGGAAGAGAACCAGACGCTGGCCACGGTCACGCTGCAGAACTACTTCCGCATGTACGACAAGCTCGCGGGCATGACCGGCACGGCGCAGAGCGACGCCGCCGAGCTGGCGACCACCTACGAGCTGCAGGTCGTGCCCATCCCGACCAACAAGCCCCTCGCCCGCAAGGACGAGGGCGACCTGATCTACAAGACCGAGGACGGCAAGTTCGGCGCGGTGGTCGACGACATCGCCGAGCGCTACGAGGCCGGCCAGCCGGTGCTCGTCGGCACGATCTCGGTCGAGAAGTCCGAGAAGCTGTCGCGGCTGCTCGACAAGAACGGCATCCGCCACGAGGTGCTCAACGCGAAGGTCGGCCAGCACTTCCGGGAGGGCGACATCATCGCCCAGGCCGGCCGGCTGGGTGCCGTCACCGTCGCCACCAACATGGCCGGTCGTGGCGTCGACATCATCCTCGGCGGCAACCCGGAGGGCCTCGCCAAGCGCGACGTGCGCGCCGAAGGTCTCGATCCCGACGCCGACGAGTCACGGGCTCGCATCGAGGAGCTGACGGCGAAGCACGAGGCCGAGACCAAGGCCGAGGGCGACAAGGTCCGCGAGCTCGGCGGCCTGTACGTGCTCGGCACCGAGCGCCACGACTCGCGGCGCATCGACAACCAGCTCCGCGGTCGTTCCGGTCGCCAGGGCGACCCCGGCGAGAGCCGCTTCTACCTCAGCCTCGAGGACGACCTGATGCGCCTCTTCGCCACGGGCGCCGTCAACTGGGTGATGGGCAAGACCCTCCCCGACGACGTGCCGCTCGAGGCGAAGATGGTGTCGAAGGCGATCGAGCGGGCGCAGACCACGGTCGAGCAGCGCAACGCGGAGATCCGCAAGAACGTCCTCAAGTACGACGAGGTCATGAACCAGCAGCGCAAGATCGTCTACGCGCTGCGCGACCAGGTGCTCGACAAGGTCGACCTGCGCGACCGCATCGTCACCGAGGCCCTGCCCGACGCCGTCAGCACCTTGGTGGAGACCCACTGCGTCAGCGAGTACTCGGAAGAGTGGGACCTCGACGGTCTCGCCGCCGAGGTGCGCACCTACTGGCCATCCGACCTGAGCACCGAGCAGCTCGGCGCGGCGGACTCGACCAACGAGCTCTACGAGCTGCTGATGGACGAGGCGCTCGGCTACTACGAGAAGCGCGAGACCGACCTCACGCCCGACATCATGCGGCAGGTCGAACGCCAGGTGATGCTCAAGGTCATCGACCAGCGCTGGCGGGCCCACCTCTACGAGATGGACTACCTCCGCGAGGGCATCAACCTTCGCGCCATGGGGCAGAAGGACCCCCTGGTCGAGTGGCAGCGCGAGGGCTTCGACATGTTCGGCCAGATGATGCACGGCGTCTGGCAGGACTTCATCCGCTACGTGATGCACGTCGACGTCAAGGTCAACCGTCCCGCTGCTGTGGCGACCCCGGCCGATGCCCCGAGCTCGACGGATGCTGCCGCGCCCGCTGATGCCCCGGCTGCGGCCGACGGCGCAACGGCCGATGCCGCCGCGACCGGGCCCACCGACGCCACCGGCACGCCGATCGACGCCCCGCCGGCCGAGGTGGCCGCGCTCGCCGGCGACGAGGACGACTCGGCGCTCCGCAACCTCCAGTACTCCTCTCCCGGTGACCCGTCGAGTTCCGGCGGCTCCGCACGCATGGCTGCCGCGGCCCAGGCCCAGGCGGTTGCCACCGGCCAGCCCGCCCCTGACGGTGGCAACGGCGCCGAGGCGCCCAAGGCCAACACACCCGTCGTCAAGTCCGAGTGGGACAGGACGCCCCGCAACGCCCCCTGTCCCTGTGGATCGGGCAAGAAGTACAAGCTGTGCCACGGCAAGCAGTCGTAGGCATCGTCTCCGATGCGTGACCTCACCGACGATCTCAAGGCGCTGCGCGCCCGGCTGAGCGAGGCCGAGACCTACCTCAAGGTCGACGAGCTACGAGCCCGCCGCCCCCAGCTCGAGGCCGAGGCCTCGCGGCCCGACCTGTGGGACGACGCCGACCGGGCCCGCCAGGTCACCGGCGAGCTGTCGGCGGTCACGGACGACCTCGAGCACTACGAGGCGCTCGCCGGCCGGATCGACGACGCCGACACCCTGCACGAGCTCGGCCGTGACGAGGGCGACGACGACACGCTGGCCGAGGTCGAGCGCTCGCTCGTCGACCTCGATGCCGACCTGCGCCGCATCGAGCTGCGGTCGATGTTCTCCGGCGAGCACGACGAGCGCGATGCCCTGATGTCGATCACCTCGGGCGAGGGCGGCGTCGACGCGCAGGACTGGGCCGAGATGCTGCTGCGCATGTACACCCGCTGGGCCGAGCGGCGGGGGTTCGACATCGAGGTCGAGGAGTTCACCGAGGGCTCCGAGGCCGGTCTCTCGTCGGCGACCGTCATGGTCAAAGGGCGGTACGCCTACGGCTACCTGCAGGCCGAGCGGGGCGTCCACCGGTTGGTGCGCATCAGCCCGTTCAACGCCCAGGGCAAGCGGCAGACCGCCTTCGCCGCCCTCGATGTCGTGCCGATGCTCGACGAGGGCGATGTGTCGATCGAGGTCGACGACAAGGACATCAAGATGGACGTCTTCCGCGCCTCCGGCGCCGGCGGCCAGCACATCAACAAGACGTCCTCTGCGGTGCGACTCACGCACGTGCCGACGGGCATCGTCGTGTCGTGCCAGGTCGAGCGCAGCCAGTTCCAGAACCGGGACCGGGCCATGGCCATGCTGAAGGCGAAGCTGGCCGATGTCGAGCGCCAGCGCCGCCAGGACGAGCTCGACGAGATCCGCGGCGACCAGCAGCGCGTCGGCTTCGGCAGCCAGATCCGCAGCTACGTCCTGCAGCCCTACCAGATGGTCAAGGACCTGCGCTCCGAGCACGAGACCGGCAACGTGTCCGGGGTGCTCGACGGCGACCTCGACCCGTTCATGGAGGCCTATCTCCACTGGCGGCGGAGCGGTGCCGCGACGGGTTGACCATCCGTCCAGCCCGGCTGGGGGCCGAGTAAATTCGGCTAGCGATGTTCGAGGTACCGCGCGGTATCTGTAACCTCATCGCAACAGCTGGGGACGCAAGTACTCGACGTTCCCGCGCGTCTCGCGGGCGAGGAAGATGATCACTTTCGAAGAGGTCAGCAAGGTCTACAAGGGCGATGTCGAGGCGTTGAGCGGCGCGTCGGCCACCATCGAGAAGGGCGAGTTCGTCTTCCTCGTGGGGCCGTCGGGCTCGGGCAAGTCCACGATGCTGCGCTTGATCAACCGGGAGGAGACAGCGGACAAGGGCCGCATCTTCGTGGCGGGCAAGGACATCGCCCGCCTGTCGTCCTGGCGGGTCCCGTACCTGCGGCGCAACATCGGCTGCATCTTCCAGGACTACAAGCTCCTGCAGAGCAAGACCGTCTACGAGAACGTGGCGTTCGCCCTCGAGGTGATCGGCCGACCTCGCCAGGTCGTCAAGGCGCAGGTGCCGGCCATCCTCGAGCTCGTCGGGCTCGAGTCGAAGTCGAAGAACCTGCCGGCGGAGCTGTCCGGTGGGGAGCAGCAGCGGGTCTCGATCGCGAGAGCGTTCGTGAACCGGCCGCTGATCCTCCTGGCCGACGAGCCGACCGGCAACCTCGACCCGGCCACCTCGGTCGGCATCATGCGCCTGCTCGACCGCATCAACCGGACGGGCACCACGGTGGTCATGGCCACCCACGACCGCTCGATCGTCGACACGATGCAGCGTCGGGTCATCGAGCTCGAGCTCGGCGAGATCATCCGCGACCAGGCACGAGGGGTGTACCAGTGAAGTTCGACTA
>CAYUXB010000161.1:7156-8895 GCA_964448525.1 uncultured Acidimicrobiaceae bacterium | reverse complement strand
CGATCGTCACCGCGCCGGCGATGCGGGCGCCCTGCACGACCGACTGGCCGACGCCCCCGCAGCCGATCACCGCCACGCTCGACCCCGGGCGCACGTCCGCCGTGTTGAGGACCGCGCCGAGGCCGGTCATGACCCCGCAGCCGAGCAGCGCGAGCTGGTCGTCGGGCAGGTCGGTGCGCACCGGGACGACGGACGCCTCGTGCACGACCATCTCCTCGGCGAACGTGCCGCACCCGCACACCGCGGTGGCGGAGCGCCCGCCGCCCAGTTCGAACCGTTTCGTCCCGAGGACGGTCGGGCCCAGCTCGCAGTGGTTCGACAGACCGTTGAGGCACCACCAGCAGCTGCCGCAGGCGGGCGAGACCGAGGCCAGCACCCGGTCGCCGACACGGGTGCGGCGGACGTCGCCGCCGACCGCCTCGACGATGCCGCAGCCCTCGTGACCGGGGACGATGGGCAGCGGCAGGTTGGACAGCCCCCGGATCACGGTGAGATCGGTGTGGCAGATCCCGCTGGCGCAGAGCCGCACGAGCACGTCGTGCGGTCCGACCGCCGGCGTCGGCAGGTCTTCGACGGCGAGCGGTGCGGCGACGTCGTACGCGACGGCCACCTTCACCGCGCGGCCCCCCAGGTCGAGTGAGCGATCACTTCCTCAAGCTACCGCGGATGCCACCCAGGTGACCGTGCGTTCACTACTGTTCGGGCCATGGCACAGGCGACGCGCCCGACCGGGAAGGCTGGTGCAGCGCGCCCCAAGCGCCTCACGGCCGAGGCCCGGCGCAGCTCGATCCTTCAGGCGGCTCGACGCGCGTTCACCGAGACCGGCGACATGAACGGCACGACGATCCGCCACATCGCCGAGCGGGGCGGCATCAGCGAAGGCGTCATCTACCGCCACTTCGACAGCAAGGACCAGCTCTTCTTCGAGGCCGTCGTCGAGCCGCTGAGCGGCGCCGTCGACGACCTGATCGCCGCGACCGAGGTGGTCGACGCCGAGGGCCCGCTGAGCGCCACCCAGCAGCGCGCCAAGCTGAACGGCCTCTACCGCCAGCTGATCTCCACGCTCGTCGAGGTGCTGCCCCTGCTCGGCCTGGTGCTCTTCGGCGACCCGAAGGTGGCCCGGCGCTTCTACCGCGAGCACTTCGCGGTGGCGATGGACCGCCTGGCCGAGGCCTGGCACGCCGTCGAGGTCCGCTACGGCTTCGAGTTCGAGCACCCCGACATCTCCGCCCGGGCGGTCATGGGCATCGCCCTGATCATGGCGCTCGAGAGCCACCACACCAGGGACTTCGACCGGGACCGGGCCCTCGACCTCATCAGCGAGGGCACGATGACGGGCTTCTTCCCGTCCTTCGACCCGACCCGCCGGCAGGCGTAGCCGAGGTGGCGCGCGGGGTCTACGTCGTCCGGGCGCGACCGGTCAGCCCGGAGCGCGCCGGCGACCTCGACGACTGGTACGACCGCACGCACATCCCCGAGCTGCTGGCCGTTCCCGGGTTCGTGTCCGCCCGTCGCTACCGCCTCGTCGACAGCGACGGTGCACCCGAGTACCTGGCCGTCTACGAGATCGACGCGGACGACCTGGCCGAGCCTCTGCGCGAGCTCCGTCGCCGCTCCGCCACCGGGCAGACCACCAAGACCGACGCCTTGCAGCTCGACCCGCCGCCGGTCGTCGGTCTCTACGAGGAGCTGCCGTGACCCGGGCCGCCGACGCCGCAGATGCCGACGTGACCGTGACC
>CAYUXB010000161.1:0-7056 GCA_964448525.1 uncultured Acidimicrobiaceae bacterium | reverse complement strand
CGGCTGGACTCGTCGTCGAGCTGGGACGCCGGTTCCGTGCCGGTGACCGCGACGGCGCCCGGGCGCTGCTGCATCCGGGCCTGCGCATCGAGCAGCCGGCCTCGCTGCCCCACGGCGGCGCGCACCACGGGCCCGACGGCATGGACGCAATGGGCGCCGCCTTCGCCGAGCACTGGGACCGCACGATCGGCGAGGCCGAGGTCCGCTCGTGCGGTGACGGCGACACCGCGGTCCAGATCACGACCCAGACGTGGACCGCGAAGGCGACGGGCCGATCGGCGACCGTCGACGTGGTCGAGTTGTTCCGGGCCGCGGACGGGCAGATCGTCGAGATCCGGGTCTTCCAGCAGGACACGCACGCCCTGCTGAGCACCCTCCCCACCGACCCTGATTCCGCCGAACCCGCCGAGCGGTAGTCCGCCGAGCGGTCGCCTCGGGTCCCGCGAGCGCAGGCGGAGCTGCGGCGGCACGGGCGGACCCGGTGCTACCGCCAACCCCGCCGGCCGATGCGAGGTGGGTGGGGGCGGGGACCTCAGCCGACCTCGAGCACGACGCGGCCCCGGATGCGGCCAGCGAGGATGTCCTCCGCCAGGGCGGGGGCGTCCGCCAACGGGCGCGTCTCGGTGATGGCGTCGAGCGTCGCCGGAGCGAGGTCGCGGGCGAGGCGCTCCCAGGCGTCGAGTCGGACGGGCCGCGGCGCCATCACGCTGTCGACACCGGCGAGCGTCACGCCGCGGAGGATGAACGGGGCCACCGAACCGGGCAGGTCCATGCCCTGGGCCAGGCCGCAGGCGGCGACCGTGCCGCCGTAGCGCGTGCCGGCGAGCACGTTGGCGAGGGTGTGGCTGCCGACGGAGTCGACCGCCGCGCCCCAGCGCTCCTTGCCCATCGGGCGGCCGGGCTCGGAGAGCTCGGCGCGGTCGAGGATGTCGGCGGCGCCGAGGCCCTTCAGGTAGCCGGCCTCGTCGGCCTTGCCGGTCGAGGCGACGACCTCGTAGCCCGCGGTCGCCAGCAGAGCCACGGCCACGCTGCCGACGCCGCCGGTGGCGCCGGTGACGAGCACCGGGCCGTCCTCGGGCGTGACGCCGTGGCGCTCCAGCGCCTGCACGCACAGGGCCGCCGTGTAGCCGGCGGTGCCGATGGCCATCGACTGGGCCGCGGTGAACGCCGAGGGCAGCGGCACGAGCCACTCGCCCGGCACCCGCGCCCGGTGGGCGTACCCGCCGAGGTGCGTCTCGCCGACGCCCCAGCCGTTGAGGACGACGGCATCACCGGCAGCGATGCCCTCGTGCGTCGACTCGGTGACCGTGCCCGCGAAGTCGATGCCGGGGATCATCGGCCAGCGCCGCACGACGGGCGACGACCCGGTGAGCGCCAGGCCGTCCTTGTAGTTGACCGTCGAGTGCGAGACGGCGACGGTGACGTCGCCGTCCATGAGGTCGGCCTCGTCGAAGCTCGTCCAGGCGAGGCTCTGCTTGCGGTCGTCGTCCCGGGTGAGGACGAACGCGTCGAAGGTGGTCATCGTCGAAGCTCCCTTGAGGGGTTCAGCGGCCGCCGGTGCGGCGGACGTCGCGGTAGGGGATGTCGCGGTCGGCCGCTGCCTCGCGGGGCATGCCCAGGAGCCGCTCGCTGATGATGTTGCGCTGGATCTCGTTCGAGCCTCCGCCGAGCGCGGCACCTTGGCGCCCGAGGCTGTACTGCCCGAACCGGCCGCCGGGGGTGTCGGTGCCCGCGGGCCAGGCGACGGCGTCGTCACCGGCGAGCTCGAGGCCGATCTCCGACCGCCGGGTGACGTTCTCGGCGCCGAACAGCTTCATCAGCGACCCGGCGGCACCCGGCATCGCGCCGGTGGTCATGCCGACGGTGACGCGCTCGACGAGCGCGGTGGCCACCAGGCCCTGCACCGTGGCCTCCGCGAGGAGACCGCGGGCGCGGCTGTCGTCCTCCAGCCCGCGTCGCCGGATCAGCTCGACCAGCTCGGCGCCGTCGTCGCTCACGTCGTGCTTGGAGGTGCGCCCGACGGTGTAGGGCGAGCCGCCGCCGACGGCCATCCGCTCGTGGACGAGCAGCATGTTCGCCACGGCCCAACCCTGGTCGACCTCGCCGACGACGTCTGCGGCCGGGACGGGCACGTCGTCGAAGAACTCCTGGCAGAACTCGGTCGAGCCGTCGGTCTGGCGGATCTGCTCGACGGTGACGCCCGGCTGGTGGATCTTGACGATGAACATCGTCAGCCCGCGGTGCTTGGGCACGTCCCAGTTGGTGCGGGCCAGGCACATGGCGTAGTCGGCGGAGTAGGCGCCGGAGGACCAGATCTTCGAGCCGTTGAGCACGAACGTGTCGCCGTCGCGATCGGCGCGGGTGAGGCATCCGGCCAGGTCGGAGCCGCCGCTCGGCTCGGACAGGAACTGCACCCAGAGCTCCTCACCCCTCAGGATGGCGGGCATGTGGCGCAGCTTCTGCTCGTGGGTGCCGGCCTCCAGCAACGTGGCGGCCAGGATGCCGAGCGTCGGGACGTTGAAGGAGAACGGCAGGTCGTAGCCGGAGGTCTCGTCGTTGAACGCCCGCGTGTGCGCGGCGGTGAGGCCGAGGCCGCCGTACGCCTTCGGCACGCGGACGCCGGCGAAACCGCCGTCCCACAGCTTTCGCTGCAGCACCCGCTCGTGCGCCCAACGCTCGTCGGTGCGCTCGATCGCGCCTGCGGGCTCAGGCGGCAGGTTGTCGCGGACCCAGGCGCGGAGGCGGGCCCGGAAGTCCTCGACTGGCTCGATGTCGCCCGGGTCGGTGTCGCCCGTGGCGATGGCGGTGGTGTCGGTGCTCACGCGCTCGCTCCCAGCTTGCTGGCGGCCACCCGGTCGGCGTGATCCTCGGGGGTGCCGTGGGTGGCCCGGTTGACGGTGGCGCGCCGGAGGTAGATGTGCAGGTCGTGCTCCCACGTGACACCGATGCCGCCGTGGAGCTGCACGCAGTCCTGGATCATCTCGGTCGCCCGAGGGCCGATCCACGTCTTCGCAGCGCTGACGAGAACACCGGCGTCCGGCTGGCCCGTGGCCACGGCGCGGGCGGCGGCGGTGGCGATGCCGAGGCACGACTCGACGACGACCTTGTCGTCGGCGATGCGGTGCTTGAGGGCCTGGTACGACGCCAGCGCCCGCCCGAACGAGTAGCGATCGCCGAGGTAGTCGAGGGTCATGGCGAAGACCTTGTCGAGGATCCCCGACGTCTCGGCGCACTGCAGCACACATGCCACCCGGAGCGCGTGCTCGATGTCGTCGTCCGCGCCGCCCACGGCGCCGACGATCGCGTCGGCGGGCACGGACACGTCGTCGAAACGCACCTCTGCGTAGCGGCGGACGAGGTCGAGACCTGACAGCGGGGTCACTTCGAGGCCTGGCGTGCCGGCGGCGACGAGGACCTGACTGCGCCCGCCGTCGTGCTCGACGGCGACGAGGATGTGGTCGGCCTGGGCCGCCGCCTCCACCGGGGAGCACGTGCCGGACAGGACGAACGCGCCGCCGTCGGGGCGCCCGGCGACGGGGCGGGCACCGCACCACGCGGCGACCTTCTCGCCGCTCACGAGGCCGGGCAGCACGTCGGCCCGCTGGGCCGCGGAGCCCGCGCGCCCGAGCGCGCCCGCCACCACGTTGACCGGACCGAGCGGACCGGGGGCGACGACGCGCCCCATCTCCTCCGCCACCAGTACCAGGTCGAGCAGGCCGTGTGGCGAGAACGAGCCGCCGCCGTCGGCCTCGGGCACGAGGAACGAGGTCCACCCGAGCTCGGCGCCTCGCGCCCAGACCTTGGGGTCGTAGCCGACCGGGTCGTGCTCGAGGGCGCGCACGGCCGGGATGCCGCACTCCGCGTCGAGGAACCGCCGCGTCGTGTCGACGAAGAACGCCTGTTCTTCGGTCAGCTCGAGCTCCACGAACGCCTCCTCCGACTGGGGTCCCCTGCGGCTCTCGGCGACAGGAGTCGCGTTGGTGAGGGCCGCCTCGGAGCGTATACCGTTTCTAACGGTTGAGTCACATCACTCGGTCGGACAACGTTGCGCCTGATCCAAGAGCCGGGGGAGCCGGGCCGGCGCACCCAGAGGAGCATCCCGTGAGCGAGCGAACCACGAGTGCAGCGCGTTGCCCAGCCCGGGGGATGGGTCGATGAGCGAGCGAAGCGACCGGACCGTGGCCGACGGCGAGGCGAGGGTCGCTCTCGTGACCGGCGGCAGCAGCGGCATCGGCCGGGAGGTGGGCGCCCGACTGGCTGCGGTCGGCTACGACGTCGTGCTCACGGCTCGCCGCCCGGAGCCGCTGGAGGCGGCGGCGCACGAGATCGGCGCCCGCTGGGTCGCGGGCGACACCGCGGCACCCGAGGATGCGACCCGGGTGATCGCCGCGGCCGGGGCCGTCGACCTGATCGTCCACGCCGCCGGCGTGATGGACGGCACGTTCGTCCGCAAGGAGACGCTCGCGGGCTTCGAGTCGGTGGTCCGCACCAACCTCACGTCGGCGTTCGTGATCGCGCAGGCCGCGCTCCCGGCGATGGGGCCCGGCGGCCGGTTCGTGTTCCTGTCGTCGTCCTCGTCGCACGCACCCCAACCGGGTCGGTCGGCCTACTCGGCGTCGAAGGCAGGGCTCAACGCCTTCGCCGGCGCGCTCGCCGGCGAGGTCGAGCGAGACGGCATCGCCGTCCACGTCGTCACGACCGGCCCGGTGGCGACCCCGATGCTCGACGACGTGCGGTTCCCGATGCGCACGCTGCGGGTCGGCGACGTGGCCGCCGCGGTGGTGTGGCTCGACACGCTGCCGCCCAACGTGGTGCTGCCCGAGGTCGAGCTGTCCTCGGTCGACGCCGGCCCGTTCGCCCCCGACGCGTTCGTTCCGGAGGCCGCCCGCAAGTTGGGGCGCACCGAGCTCTGACCCCGGGCACCGCACACCGAACCTGCGACGCTTCTTGCGACGTGTCCGGTGACGCCCCTACGCCAGCAGGCCTGGCAGTTCGGTGCGGACGATCTTGCCCATCGCGTTGCGGGGGAGCGAGTCGACCACGGTGACGTGGTCCGGCACCTTGTACTTGGCCAGGTTGGCGAGCAGGTACGAGCGCAGCTCGTCGACGTCGACGTCTGCGCCGGGGGCCGCCTCGACGACAGCGGCCACCCGTTCGCCGAGCCGCTCGTCCGGCACGCCCAGCACCGCGCCGGCCTGTACGGCCGGGTGGTCGTGGAGGACGCGCTCGACCTCGGCCGGGTACACGTTGGCTCCGCCACGCAGGATGACCAGGCTCTTGCGGTCGCGCACGTGCAGGCGGCCCTCCTTGTCGAGGAAGCCGATGTCGCCGGTGTGCAACTCGCCACCGGCGAGCGCTTCGGCCGTGGCGTCGGGGCGCTGCCAGTAGCCGAGCATCGGCCGGTACCGGTCATCCGCCGGCGCGACGCAGATCTCGCCCGTCTCCCCGGCGGGAAGCGAGCGGCCGTCGTCGCCGGTGATCCGCACGGCCAGGTGGGGAAGCGGCCGGCCCGATGCGCCGGAGACGTGGTCGTCGCCGGAGCGGCTGTCGAGCGACACGATGGTCGGCACCTCGGAGAGCCCGTAGCTGGCCAGCACGGGCAGGCCGAACTTGCGCTCGAACGCGGCGCGGATGGCCTCGGGGCAATCGGCGCCGCCGGTCCACACCTCGTCGAGACTGGCGAGGTCCGCCGGGTCGACCTCGTCCATGTGGGCCAGGCTGTGCAGCAGGGCGGGCGGACCGTTCCAGGTGGTGACCTTCTCGCGGCGGATCCACTCGGCGACGCCCTCGGCGTCGATGCGGTCCATGACGATCGAGGTGCCACCCGCCTGCGACACGAGGAGGGTGGTCAGCACCGCCATGTTGAGGATCGTGAACGGGAAGCAGTCGCCCTTGCGGAGATCGGGTCCGTAGCCCCGGCTCTCGACCAGCATCGCTCCCGGCAGCAGCAGGTTGTGCTGGCTGTGCACGGCGCCCTTGGGGCGGCCCGTCGTGCCGCTCGTGTAGGCGAGCCCGGCGGGGGCGAAGAGGTCGACCGCGACGTCGACGGGCCCGTCCGCGGCGGCGTCGACGGCCGCTCGCCAGCCCGCGACGTCGACGACGGGCACACCCGCGTCGTCGAACGGGTCGTCGGTGACGAGCACCGAGGCGCCGCAATCGGCGAGCTGCCAGCGCTTCTCGGGAGGGGCGAGCGCCCGGTTGACCCCGACCCACACCGCGCCGAGGCGCATGGCCCCGTGGAACGCGACGACGACGTCTGCGTCGTTGGGCAGGCAGGCCGCCACGCGGTCGCCGGTGCGGACGCCGAGGTCGACGAGAGCGTGGGCGGCGCGGTCGGCCTGCCGGTCGAGCTCGGCGTAGCTCAGCCGTCGCGAGCGGGTGACCAGCGCCTCGCGGTCGGGACCGTCGACCAGCGCCCGGTCGAACACCCGGGCGACGCTCGCCGGCATGCGGTGAGGCTCAGCCATCGACCTGGGTGCGCAGCTCGCGCTTCAGCACCTTGCCCGACGGGTTGCGGGGCAGGGCGTCGATGAACGTGACGCCCTTCGGGACCTTGTACTTGGCGAGCCGCGCCCGGCAGTGCTCGACCAGCTCGTCGGCGGTGACCGTCGCACCCTCCCGCAGGGCGACGAACGCCACGGGCACCTCGCCCCAGCGCTCGTCGGGGCGGGCGACCACGGCCACCTCCGAGACGGCCTCGTGCTCGTAGAGCACGCGCTCGACCTCGGAGCCGGCGATGTTCTCCCCGCCGGACACGATCATGTCCTTCAAGCGGTCGACGATGAACAGGTAGCCGTCCTCGTCGCGCATGCCGATGTCGCCGGTGTGGAACCAGCCGCCGGCGAACGCCTTGGCGGTGGCGGCCTCGTCACGCCAGTAGCCCGCGAACACCTTGGGCCCGCGCAGCACGATCTCGCCCCGCTCGCCCGGCGCCACCGAACGACCGGCCTCGTCCCAGATGTCGAGCTCGAGGTGCAGGCACGGACGCCCGACGCTGCCGAGCTTGGTGATGATGCTGGCGTGGTCGAGGAACGTGTCGCCCGAGACGGTCTCGGT
>CAYUXB010000160.1:2724-8985 GCA_964448525.1 uncultured Acidimicrobiaceae bacterium | reverse complement strand
CGGTTCTCGATGGCCTCGATCTGGTGGTAGATCTCGTTCTGCACCGCGGAGGGGTTGCGCACGTTGGAGAACGCCTGGCGCCCCGTCTCGCTCGCGGACTCGATGACGAGGTCGCCCGACCGGACGATCCGCTCGAAGATCGACTGGCGGAAGAACACGGTATTGACGCGGTCGAGCGGGATCTCGATGCCGTGCTTGGCCAGCACACCGTGCCGGTAGATCAGGCGGTCGGTGGTGACCACGAAGTTGGTCGTGACCCAGCGCGAATAGCGGATGCCGAACCACACCAGGAACCCGAGGATGAGGACGCCGGCCGGGATCTGCACCCAGGCGGCATCCGAGGCGGCGAGCGCGAGGCCCCCGATGGCGATCGCGGCGATCAGCGCCAGCAGCGGCGGGGCGAAGAACCACCAGTGCGGATGGAGGTCGAGGACGATGTCCTCTCTCTCGTTGAGCAGCTTCCGGGGGAACGACACGGCCGCAGCGTATCCCCGCGCGACGACGCGGTCTGGCCAGGTCGCTGCGTCGCGGCCACCAGCCAGGCCGCGACTCAGGACCGCCCGAGACCCCCGCCGAGCCCGTTGTCAGGCCCAGCCCAGCTCGGTCAACCGGTCGTCGTCGATGCCGAAGTGGTGGGCGATCTCGTGGACCACGGTGATCGTCACCTGCTCGACCACCTCGTCCTCGGTGGAGCAGATGGCGCAGATCGGCAGGCGGAAGATCGTGACCCGGTCGGGCATCGTCAGCCCGCCCGCCCCGTACCACGCGTCGCGCTCGGTCAGCGGGACGCCCTCGTACCGACCGAGCAGCCCACCGCGCGCCGACCCGTCCTCGACGAGCACCGCCACGTTGTCCATGACGCGAGCCAACTCGTCGGGGATGCCGTCGAGAGCGTCGCCGACCAGCTGGTCGAACCGGTCGGGCTCTACCTCGATCACCGCCCCCATGGTATTGGTCCGCCTAACGTTCCTGTGGATTGGACGCCGACCAGCTGCTCCACGATCTCGACGACGCCCAGCGCCGGGCGGTGACCTCACCCGCCCGGCCGCTGGCCATCCTCGCGCCCGCGGGGTCGGGCAAGACCCGGGTGCTCACCCGGCGCATCGCGTGGCGCGTCAGCTCCGGCGACGCCGATGCCAGCCACGTGCTCGCCCTCACCTTCACCCGTCGGGCCGCCGGTGAGCTGCGGGAGCGGCTCGCCGCGCTGGGGCTGCGCCACGGTGTCGCCGCCGGGACGTTCCACGGGGTGGCCTTCGCGCAACTGCGGTCGCGCTGGGCGGACGAGGGTCGCACGCCCCCCACACTGCTCGCCCGCAAGGGCAAGGTGCTCGGCAGCGTGGTCGCGGGCGCGCCGGTGAACGTGTCCCAGCTCGCGGGCGAGATCGAGTGGGCGAAGGCGCGCCTGGTGGGCCCGGACGGCTACGCCGAGGCGGCGGCGGCCGCCCGTCGCCGCACGCCGGCTCCGGCCGAGCGCATCGCCGAGCTGTACCGCACCTACGAGGAGGAGAAGCGCCGGGCACGGATGGTCGACTTCGACGACCTGCTGCGGCTGTGCAGCCACATGTTGGAGACCGACACACGGTTCGCCGCCGCCCAGCGTTGGCGCTTCCAGCACCTCTTCGTCGACGAGTTCCAGGACGTGAACCCGCTCCAGCTCCGGCTGCTCGACGCCTGGCGGGGCGCCAGCTACGACCTGTGCGTCGTCGGCGACCCCCACCAGGCCATCTACGGGTGGAACGGCGCAGACGCCGGTTTCCTCGAAGGGTTCCGCCGGCTCTACCCGCCGTCGGAGGTCGTCGCCCTCGGCGGCAACTACCGCTCGACGCCCCAGATCCTCGACGCGGCCGCGGACGTCCTGCGCGTCGCGGAGGTCGCCGACCGGCCGGTCCGCGCCGCCCGCCACGACGGCCCCGAGGTCCGGCTCGAACGCCATCCCACCGACCGCGACGAGGCGATCGCGATCGCCCGCGCCATCCGCGACCGGCGCGGCCCCCGGGCCGCCTGGTCGGCCCAGGCGGTGCTCGTGCGCACCCATGCGCAGATCGGCCTGATCACCGAGGCGCTGCGGGCCTCCGGCGTCCCCCACCGGGTGCGCGGCGGCGACACCCTGCTCGACCGGCGCGAGGTGCGCGACGTCGTCGACCTCCTGCGCCGGGCCCGCGGTCCCCTCGGGGCCTGCCTCCCCGACATCGAGGCGCTGGCCGCCGACGCGGCGGCGCACGCGAGCGACGTCGCGGCGGGCACGGGCGACACCCTCGCCGAGCCCGGGGACGACCGGGCGGTCGAGGCGGAGGCCGCGGCCGCGGCCGACGTGGCGCTCGTCGTGAGGCTGGCGCACGACCACCTGCGCCTCGACCCGGGAGCGAGCGCCACCGGCTTCGTGTCGTGGCTGGTCGCGACCCTTCAGTCCGAGGGTGCGGACGAGCGCCGCGACGCGGTCACCATCGCGACCTTCCACGCCGCCAAGGGACTGGAGTGGCCGATCGTGCACCTCGCCGGGTTGGAGGAGGGCCTCGTGCCGATCACCTACGCCCGCAACAGGGCGCAGCGCGGCGAGGAGGCCAGGTTGCTCTACGTCGCGATGACTCGGGCCGAGGACGAACTGCGGTGCACCTGGGCGGCGCTGCGCACCTTCGGGGGCAAGCCGGTCGAGCGGCGGCTCACGCCGTGGCTCGACGGCCTCGCCACGGCACAGCGCAACCGTCCCGCCGCGCCCACGGGCCCGCCCGCCGACTGGCGGACCCGGCTCGCCGAGCAGCGGGCGCTCCTGGCCGAGGCCGCCCAGCCCCTGTCGCCGACGCTCACGGCGCTCCACAACTGGCGGGAGGCGCGCGCTCGTGCGGCCAAGGTCGAGCCCTCGGCCCTGATCGACGACCGCCTGCTCGAGACGATCGCCGAACGCCGACCGGGGTCACACGACGAGCTCGTCTCGATCCCCGGCATGGGGCCGCTGCTGGCTGCCCGCGTCGGCGACGATCTGCTCGCCGCGCTGCACGGCCCCGCGGACCTCGCCTGAGCCCGCCGGCCAGCATCCACGACCCGAACCGAGAGCACACCCCATGGACTTCACGGTCACCCAGGACTTCGCCGCCGACGCCGATGCGGTCGCGCGCGCCTACGCCGCGCCCGACCTCTATCCGCACCTCACGGGCCTGCCCAAGCTCGGCACGCCCGAGGTGCTCGGCCACGAGGTCGACGGCGACCGCGTCGAGCTGCAGGTGCGGTACCGGTTCGTCGGGCACCTCGCCCCCGCCGTCACCGCGGTCATCGACCCCGCGAGACTGACCTGGGTCGAACACAGCACCCACGATCTGGCCGAGCGCACCGTGGACTACCGGCTGGTGCCCGACCACTATCCCGACCGGCTCCGGTCGTCGGGGTCGTGCGTGATCGAGCCGTCCGGTGCCGGCAGCGTCCGCACCGTGAGCGGACAGCTCCGGGTCAAGGCGCTGCTCGTCGGAGGTGCGGTGGAACGGGCGATCGTGTCGGGCCTCCGCGAGCACCTCGCCGGCGAGGTCGCGATCGTCGACCGCTACGTCGCCGAGCGGACCGCCTGATACGCCACCACACAGCGCGCGTCAAGGGTTGATTATCGCCACTCTGAGCGCGACAAGTGTCCCATGGGTGATCCTCTCGACTTCATCGACGAAGGCGGTTGGCCGTACCCCGACGATGTCGTCGACTCCCGGGCGCCGGAGCCGATCGACCTGCGTTCCGACGCGGACGAGGACATGATCGCCCTCCACGCGCTCACCCCGCGGGTGCTGGCGTCGCTCTCGACCGCGGAGCGGGCGGCGATCGCCGGCCGGTTCGGCCTCGACGGGACCGAACCGCTGTCGATGGTCGAGCTGCGTGGCACCCTCGGGCTCTCGCGCGACCGCACGCGCCGCACGCTCTCCGACGGGCTCCACAAGCTGCGCACCGCCCTGTCCGACGGACCCGTCTGACCGCCCGCGGCTCCCGTCGTCACACCCGCGGGCCCGGCCTGGGCCGGCACCACCGCGTCATCCGTGGTCGTGCGCCTCGGGACCGAACGCCTCGTCGCGGCGGGCCTTCATCTCGGCCACGTTGGCGAAGTCGATCGCGACGAACAGGGCGTCGCTCTCCGCGCACAACGTGTCGCCTGCGTGGAGCGTGCCCTCCGTGAACGTCTTGCGCCCGGACACCTCGACGACGCGGCCGGCGAACACGAGCTCCTCGTGCAACGGGGTGGGGCTGCGGTAGTTGACCGTCAGGCGGGCGGTCATGCCCGGCCGTCCCGCCAGCGACTGGGTCGACCCCAGGACCTCGTCGAACGCCGCGGCCACGTACCCACCGTGCACGCACCCCGGCGGGCCCTCGTAGGCCGAGCCGAACGTGGCGCGGGCCCGCATCACGTCGCCGTCGGCCCACAGCTCGATCGGCGGCGCCAGGGGATTGGCCCGACCCAGCATGGGGCTGTGGTCGAAGAAGGCGTGGGGATCGCGCCCCGCGAGCGGCGACTCGCTGAAGCCCTCGTACAGCGATCCGCCCGGGAAGGCGTCGAGCCGCCCCGCCAGTTGCTCCAACTCGCCGGCGACCGCGGCCAGCTCCGCATCGGGAGCCGGGCTGCCGTGGAGCCGGTGCATGATGCGACGCAGCGCCTCGCCCACGCGGTGGAGCTCGACTCGCCGGGGCGACGGCTCGGCCGTCGCGAACTCCCGCAGGAAGTCGGGCCAGGAGGCGGACCCGGGCGCGGCGAAGCTCTCGAGATCGGTGTCGGACGGGGCGGCGTCGGTGTCGTCGCCACCGGGAGGGGGGTTCGCGGGGAGATCAGGCATGGCGTCGTCCTAGCGCAGCACGCGCCCCGCAGGCGAGTGCAGGCCGAGCAGGGCGGCCGCCCCGCCGTCACCCCGCAGACGGGTGGAGGCCGACGTCCACGATGACGGGCGCGTGGTCGCTCGGCTTCTTCCCCTTGCGCGCGTTGCGGTCGATGAGCGCGGCGGTGACGTCGTCGGCGAGGAGCGGCGACAGGAGCACGAGATCGATGCGCATGCCGTGGTGCTTGTGGAACGCTCCGGCCCGGTAGTCCCACCAGCTGAACAGGCGGTCGACCCCCGGATACTGCTCGCGGAACGCGTCGCGCAGGCCCAACGCCTCGATCTCGGCGACCGCGGCCCGCTCCTCCGGGGTGACGTGCGTCGAGCCCTCGAACATCGCCGGATCCCACAGGTCGATGTCGTCGGGCGCCACGTTGAAGTCCCCGCACACCGCCACCCGCGGGTCCGCCCCGGCGAACCCCGCCCGGTCGGCCTGCAGGTGCGCCTTCAGCCGGCCGAGCCAGCGGAGCTTGTAGGCGAAGTGGTCGTGCCCCACGGCGCGCCCGTTCGGCACGTAGACCGACGACACCCGCACACCGCCGCAGGTGGCGGTGACCAGCCGGGCCTCGTCGTCGGAGGGATCACCGTCGGCGAACCCGGACACAGGGTCGTCGAGCCCCACCTTGCTGAGGATCGCCACACCGTTCCACCGGCCCTCGCCGTGGTGCACGCTCGCGTAGCCGCGGGCGTGGAAGTCGAGCGCGGGGAACGCATCGTCGGTCTGCTTGGTCTCCTGCAGGCACAGCACGTCCGGTTCCGCCATGTCGAGCCAGCCGACCACCCGCTCGATGCGTTCGGCGGTGAGCGAGTTCACGTTCCAGGTCGCGATGCGCACGGTGCGGCAACCTACCCGGGCGGCGATGAGCACCGGTCGGTCGAGGAGGCGGGGGTGCTGCGGCTCAGCCTGCGGCGTCGGCCGGCTCCACCGGTTCGTCGGCCGGGGACCTCTGCGCCGCGGACTTCCTCGCCGTCGACTTCTCGGCGGTGGCCTTGACGGCGTTCGCCTTCTTCGCCGGCTTCTTGACTGCCGCCTTCCGCGCGGGCGCCTTCTTGGCTGCCGCCTTCTTGGTCGCCGCCTTCTTCGCCGGCGCCCTCTTGGTCGCCGCCTTCTTGGCCGGGGTCGTGGATTCCGGTGCCGTGTCCGCACCGCCGGCGGCGTCGATCGCCGGGTCGGGCACCGCGCCGGGGGCGTCGGCTCGTGGCGTGGCCTTCTTCGTCGAGGCCCGCTTGGCGGGCGCCTTCTTCGCCGCCGCCTTCCGGGCGCCGGCCTTCTTCGCCACCGGCTGGTCTCCCGCGGGAGCGGTCTCGACCGGTGCGTCCGGTCCCTGGCCCTCAGCAGGTGCGGAGGCCTTCTTGGTGGCGGAGGCCCGCTTCCTCGTCGCCTTCGTCGCCTTCGCCGGCTTGTCCGCCTCGGCGGCCGGCT
>CAYUXB010000160.1:0-2624 GCA_964448525.1 uncultured Acidimicrobiaceae bacterium | reverse complement strand
GCCGGCTTGTCCGCCTCGGCGGCCGGCTCCTGGGCCGCCTCGCCGAGGTCCGTCGCCGGGCGCGATGCCGGCGTCGTGGCGCCCGAGCCCTGCGCAGCGGCCGCCGCCTTCTTCGTGGCCGCCCGACGGGCGGTCACCTCTGCAGCGACCGCGGCCTCGGCGGCCGCGCCCGGGACGGAGGCGTCGTCGACATCGGCGGCGACCTCGGCCTTGCGGGCCCTCCCCCGCGTGGTGGCCCCCCTGGCCTTGGCAGGACGGTCGGCATCCCCGGCGGTGTCGTCGGATTCGGCGACGGCAGCGGCCACCTCAGCCGGCACGGCTGCCCCGGTCTCCTCGGGCGCCGGCACGTCGACCACACCGGGGACGGCCAGGTCGATGCCCCGGCGCGGCGGGTCGATGGTCACGACCACGAACCGGCCCTCGTCGCCGACCCGCAGCACCTCCTTGGCGCTGCGGGGCGGCGGATCGGCCAGGTTGCGCAACGGCAGGTAGCCCCGAGCGTCGCCGATCAGCACGTACGCGCCGTGCGAGCTGAACTTCTCGATCACCGCGTCGACCTCGCTGCCCACCGGGTGCTGGGCGACGAAGTCGATGAAGGGCATCGCCTCGTTGTACGGATCAGGACCCTTGCCGGACCGGGCGGAGCCACCGGAGCGGCCGTCGTCGGACGGCTCGCCTGCCGCCTCGGCCACCGTGGTGGCATCGGTCGTCGTCGCGGTGGCCGCCGCCTCGGAGCCCGTGGTGGTCACCTTCGCCCGGGAGCGCCGCTTGCGGGGAGTCGTGCTCCCGCCGTCGTCGGCGGCCTTCGAACGCCCGGCGGTGCGTTCCGCGGTCCTCGCCGTCTTGCGGGCCTCGCTCACGGCCCGTCGGCTCGTCGGCCCGCGGACCGGCGCACGGTCCATGAACACCCAGCCGACGTGGGGCACCGGCTTGCCACCGATGAGCCGCCCCTTCTCGAACAGCCACGGGTACTCGCCGTGGAACTCCTGGAACGAGTCGTTCGACAGGATGGCGGCGCCGGCCCGCCTGGCGATCTGCAAGATGAAGGCGTCGCCGCGCCCGATCGCACCCGCCGGCGGGGTGATCAGCTCGTTGGCGTTGACGGCATCCTCGTAGGTCTGCCGTTCCTTGCGGTCGATGCGGTTGGGGAACGTCGCGTCCACCACGACGGTGACGAAGTCGGGCGAGTACTCCTCGAGGAACGCCTGCACCGCCTCGTCGAGCTGCGCCAGGCTGGGCGCGTCGCGGCCCTCCGTGGCGATGTTGGAACCGTCGACGACTACGTGAGTGACCTTCATGGGAAGCCTGATTCAACCAAACGTGCGGGCGACTCCGGGGGACGCCCCCCGCTAGCGTGCCGAGCGATGAGCGACCCGGCCGCCGAGGTCACCGATCTGCTGCAGCACCTCATCCGCAACGCCTGTGTCAATGACGGGTCGAGCGGATCGGGGTACGAGGTTCGCAGCGCGAACCTGCTGGCAGACTACTTCGACGGGTCGGGCATCGACACAGAGCGCTA
This sequence comes from uncultured Acidimicrobiaceae bacterium, assembly GCA_964448525.1. Classification (GTDB taxonomy): domain Bacteria; phylum Actinomycetota; class Acidimicrobiia; order Acidimicrobiales; family VFJN01; genus ZC4RG19. The sequence goes on along the minus strand of CAYUXB010000160.1, from coordinate 1,105 downwards.
CGAACCAGCGCCCGGGCGCGCAAGCCTGATCGGTCGCATCGAGGGCCGTCGCGCCGATGCGCCGACGCTGCTGCTGATGGGTCACACCGACGTGGTGCCGGCCAACGAGAGCCGCTGGCGGCGCGATCCGTTCGGGGGCGAGCTCGTCGACGGCGAGGTGTGGGGCCGGGGCGCGATCGACATGCTCAACCTCACGGCGTCGATGGCCGTGGCCACGCGCCGGTTGGCCACCGAGGGCTTCCGACCGGACGGAACCCTCGTGTTCCTGGCGGTGGCGGACGAGGAGGCGCTCGGCACGTGGGGCGCCGATCACCTGACCCGCCACGAGGCCGACGCGGTCGCCGCCGACTTCGTCATCACCGAGTCCGGCGGGATCCCCGTCGCCGGTGGCGACGGCGACCTCCGCCTGCCGGTGCTCATCGGGGAGAAGGGCTCGTGCTGGTGCACCCTGCGCGTCACCGGCACGCCGGGGCACGCATCGCTGCCGTACCGCACGGACAACGCCCTGGTTACCGCCGCCCACGTCGTCCAGCGGCTCGCCGAGCACCACCCGGCTGCGCGCATCGACGACACGTGGCGCCGCTTCCTCGCGGCGATGGCCCTGCCGGACGAGATCACGACCTCGCTGCTCGACCCCGCCCGCATCGACGACGCCCTGGACGACCTGCCGCTCGGCATGGCCCGGCAGTTCCACGCCTGCACCCACACCACGATCGCGCCCACGATCGTGCACGGCGGCACCAAGACCAACGTGATCCCCGACCGGGTCGACCTGCAGCTCGACATCCGCACGCTGCCGGGCCAGTCGCTGCCGGAGGTGCGCGCCATCCTCGACGACGCCCTGGGCGACCTGGCGGACCGCGTCGAGATGGTCGAGGCGCACGACGACCCGTCCACCCGATCCCCCGTCGACACGCCGCTGTGGGACACGCTCGACCGGACGACGCAGGCGTTCTACGCGGGGAGCCACATCGTGCCGATGCTGAGCGTCGGCGCCACCGATGCGCGGTTCTTCCGGCGCCTCGGCACCACCGCGTACGGGTTCGGCCTGTTCAGCCAGAAGCTCACCTTCGACGACTTCGGGCGCATGTTCCACGGCGACGAC
>CAYUXB010000159.1:0-9018 GCA_964448525.1 uncultured Acidimicrobiaceae bacterium | reverse complement strand
CCCCCAACGGGATTCGAACCCGTGTTACCGCCTTGAAAGGGCGGCGTCCTAGGCCACTGGACGATGGGGGCTCGAAACTCCGCCGCAGGGGCGTCGGGACACACTAGCAGCCGTCCCGCCACCACCAAATCCGGAGGTCAGAGCTGTGCGGGCGAGGCGTGACCGCCCCGGTTCGCCTAGGGTACGCGACTCATGAAGCGGACCGGAACGGCAGCCGCGCTCGCCCTGCTGGTGGCTGTGGGGTGCAGCGGCGACGGCGGAGAGACGCCGTCGGCCAGCAGCGTCGCGCCCACCGACATGCCGGCGTGCGAGGACATCTACGCCGAGGGCGAGGAGGTCACCAACGCCGACTTCGGCCTGGCCTGCGTCTACCTCGGCGAGGACCTGATGTCGCCCCGGCCCGTGAGGCTGGAGTGCACCAACGGCAGCACCCTGATGTTCAACGACCTCGCCTGGGGCTACGAGGGTGAGCCCATGACGCTCACGCCCGAGGACGACCCCTCGAAGATGCCCGAGGCCGCCGTCGACGAGTGCCTCGCCCCGAACGCCGACGGCACGCCCGCCGACCTGACGGGTGACGCCGGCCTCGATTGAGCCCGCCGGGCATCGCCGCCGTCGAGACAGCACTGGCTGAGCTCGACGCCGCCATGGCCCGTGCCGACGGGGGATGGCCATCGGCGGACCTCGGCGGTGCCGCGACCGGCCGCAGCCACCGCTCGAGCGTGGCCGGCCGGGGCGACAGGCGCGGGATCAGGCGCGGGCGTCAGGGTTGGGCGGGGGAAGGTCGGCGCTGAGCGCGTCCACCACCTGCGACAGCAACCAGCCGAGGAACTCGTAGACCGCGTAGGCGGGGGCGAGGGGATCGGCCGAGTCGAGCGGCGGAAGCTCCTCGTCGACATCCAGCCGGGTGCCGAGCACGAGGCGGAACGAGTTGAGCGTGCCCATCCACGCGGTCATGGCCTGGTCGTCGATGTCCTGGCCGTCGAGCGTCGCCTCGACCGTGTCGAGGGCGGCGAGCCGGTGCTCCAGCAGCTCGTCGCGGGTCAACACCTGGTAGCCCGCGTCGCGTTCGGCGTCGTCCGGATAGGCCGGGGGGAACAGCCGGCGCACCGACGGGTCGTCGGTCGACGCCACCAGTTGGTCGCGCAGTTGCCCGACGAGGTCGGCCACGAGGGCTCGCTCGTTCGGCCGCAGCTTGATCCGGTAGCGGCCGGGGCCCTGGCGCCGCACCCTGTCGCGATCGAAGACCATGCCCTCAGTCCTGCTGCATCGTGGCCCACAGGCCGTGCTCGTGCAGGCGGAAGACGTCGAGCTCGGCCTTCTCCCGGGGCCCGTTGGACACGACCGCCCGACCGTCGTAGTGCACCTGGAGCATGAGCTTCTCGGCCACCTCGAGCGGGTAGCCGAACAGCTTCTGCAGCACGAAGGTGACGTAGGACATCAGGTTGATCGGGTCGTTCCACACGATGACCACCCACGGGCGGTCGGGATCGACGTCGGTGTCACCGACGGGCTGGTCTGTCTCGACGGGCGCCGTGAGGGGCGCGGGACCAGCGGTCACCACGGGGTTCATTGTCGCGCGCCGACCGTGTCGTCGTCGCCGCTCGGGCTGGTGACCTGGAAGCCGTCGCCTCCGGCCGGGGTCGACATCGCCGTGTCGCGCCCGGCGGCACCTCCGTCGTCGGCGTCGCCCACCGCACCGACGGGGAGCGCGTGCAGCGACAACCACACCCGCAGCACCGCCACCCACACCAGGGCCGACCCGAGGACGTGGAACGCCACGAGCAGGGCGGGAACCCCGGTGAAGTACTGCCAATAGCCGATCGCCGCCTGCGCGACCAGCACCACCAGCAGCTCGTGCACGCGCCTGACCACGACCGTGGAGGCGTCACCCCGGTGCGCCATGCGGACCACGATGACCGTCACGAGCAGGAACACGATCACCGACAGGCCGTGGACGCGGGCGACGGTGCCGACCTCGAGGGCGAGGCGGTCGGCGCGCTCGTCGCCGGCGTGGGGCCCGCTGCCGGTGACGAGGGTGCCGGTGAACAGCACGACGGCGGCCGAACCGAGCAGCACCTTGGTCCGGGTCACGAAGGCGGGCGTGGCCACCGCGCGCCGGTCGCGGCGTTCGACCGCCCGGGCCTCGCCGGCTCGCTGGTGGAGGACCAGAGCGTTCCAGATCGCCCCGAGGGCGAGGATGAAGTGCCCGATCACCGACACCGGCGACAGGTGCAGCCACACGACCAGGGCGCCCACCAGGCCGTTCGAGAGCACCCAGGCGAACACCCCGAGGGCCCACCGCACCAGGTCGGCGCGCCGCGGCTCCCGCAGGTGGGCGCCGACCACCGTGGCGATCGCCAGCAGGCCGACCGCGGCGTTGAGCAGCCGGTTGAGGAACTCGATCATCGCGTGGCCGTCGGAAGCCGAGCGGGGGGTGAAGCTGTCGCCGTCGCACGTCGGCCAGGTGGAGCACCCGAGCCCGGACTCGGTGAGTCGCACGCCGGCGCCGACGACCGTGATGACCACCAGCGAAACCAGCATGGCCAGCGTGATCGTCCGGTAGGTCCGAGGGGTGACGGTGGGGAGCCGCACGCCGTCAGGGTACGAGCAGCGAGGGGCCGGGACCGAATGCGACCCGGGCCCGACGTCGCCGCAGCCACCTCGGTGACAGGGCGGGCACCGGGGTGGGTCTGCGTTGGCTCCTCTCGGGAGGCCAGACCTAGGCTGCGACTCGTTGTGCTGACCGCCGCCCAGCCCCAGGCTCGCCCTCTGCTGTCGCAGATCGGCGACTACGTGGCCCTCACCAAACCTCGGATCATCGAGCTGCTGCTCGTGACGACGGTGCCGACGATGATCGTCGCCGAGCGGGGCATGCCCTCGATCTGGCTGATCGTCGCCACGGTGCTCGGGGGCACCTTCGCTGCGGGTGGCGCCAACGCGGTCAACATGTACGTCGACCGTGACATCGACAAGGTGATGAAGCGGACGCAGAACCGTCCGCTCGCCGACGGCCGGCTCGAGCCCCGGAACGCCCTCATCTTCGCCGTCGGCCTGGAGATCGTCGCCTTCGCCTTCCTGTGGGCCACGGTCAACCTGCTGTCGGCCGTGCTCGCGGTCGCCGCATGCCTGTTCTACGTCTTCGTGTACACGCTGTGGCTCAAGCGCACGTCGAAGAGCAACATCGTGATCGGCGGCGCCGCGGGTGCCGTCCCGGTGCTCATCGGCTGGTCGGCCGTGACCAACTCGCTCGACTGGGCGCCCGTCGTCCTGTTCGCGGTCATCTTCTACTGGACGCCGCCGCACTTCTGGGCGCTGGCCATCCGCTACCGCGAGGACTACGCGGCCGCGGAGGTGCCGATGCTGCCGGTCGTGGCCAGCCTGCACACGACCGCGGTGCGCATCCTGCTCTACACGTTGCTGCTGTGGGCGCTGACGGTGCTGTTCGCCCCGGTGGCCGGGATGGGCAACATCTACCTCGGTGCCGCACTCGTGCTCGGCGCCGTGTTCACCTACTACGCCGCCCGCCTGTTGCGCGACAACACGCCGCAGCTCGCCATGCGGGTGTTCACATGGTCGATCTCCTACATCACGCTGCTCTTCGGCGCCATGGCCGTGGATCAGCTCGTCCGCTCGGGGTTCTGATGGCCGACCAGCTTTTTCGTGGCCTGATCACGCATGTGACTAGATTCCCGAGCACAGCCAGTCTCCTGACCAGGGTGCGTTCATGACCGTGACCGAAGCTCCCCGCGACGCCGCCGAAGCCGCCGTTGCGCCATCCCTGTCGGCTCCGCCGACCGGGATGGCCGCTGTGGTCGGTTCGGGCGACCCGCGCACAATCGGCAAGCTGTTCGTCGGCACGTCGCTGCTGTTCCTGATCGCCTCCGGGGTCGCCGGAGCGCTCGTCGGGTTCGAGCAGTACGACAGCACGGGCAAGGTGATCTTCGAGGCCGACACGGCCGTGCGGGTCCTCACCCTGCACTCGACGTCGGCGCTCTTCCTCGGGGTGCTGCCCCTGCTGCTGGGCTTGGCGACCGCGGTCGTGCCCCTCCAGGTCGGTGCCTCCACGGTGGCCTTCCCCCGTGCCACCGCCGCCGCCTACTGGGTGTGGCTGGTGGCGGGTGGCCTGGTCCTCGCCTCCTACGGCATCGACGGCGGCCCCGGCGGCACCGACCTCGACAGCGTCGGCCTCTACATCGCCGGGCTGACCGCCGTGGTCGTCGCCCTCGCGGTCGCCACCGTCTCGGTCGTCACCACCGTGGCGACGCTGCGGGCGCCGGGCATGACCCTGCGCCGTACCCCGCTGTTCTCGTGGTCGGTCCTCGTCGGCGGCTCCGTCTGGCTCCTCACCCTGCCGGTGCTCGCCGGGTTGCTGGTGCTGAGCTTCGTCGACCTTCGCTACGGCGACGGCCAGCTCATGGGCGGCAGCGCCGGTGTGTACGACCGGATCGCCTGGCTGTTCTGGCAGCCCACCCTCTACGTGGTGGCCGTGCCGGCGCTGGGCATCATCGCGGATGTCGTCCCGGTGTTCGCTCGCCGCCGCCACCAGCGCCACAGCGCCGCCATGTTTTTCATCGGCGCCGCCGCCGCACTCGGTTTCGGGGCATGGGCCCAGCTCGGTGTGTCCACCGACGGCGGCGTCGGTCCGGCGCCGTGGCTGTTCGAGGGCCCGTGGATCGTGGTCGGCTTCGCCGCCATCGTGCCGGTGCTCGGCCTCCTCGGCCTGTGGACCGCGACCCTGCTCGCCGGCAAGGTCCGGCTCGGCACCCCGCTCATCCTCTCGCTGCTCGCCGGGCTGCTGCTGTTCATCGGCGTCGCCGCGGGTGGGGCGACCGTCGTCGACGCGCTCGACCTCGACGGCACCACCTGGATGACCGCCCAGGCGACCCTCGTGCTGCTCGGCACGGCTCTCGCCGGGCTCGCCGGCGTCGCCTTCTGGGCGCCCAAGCTCTACGGCAAGCTGCTGCCCGACGGCCTCACCCGCCTCGGGGGCACCATCGTTTTCCTCGGCGCCCTGGTGGCCGCCGTGCCGCAGGCGATCGCCGGCTCGCTGTCGCAGGGCCGCTTCGTCGCCGGCGGCATCAGCGGTGTCGACCCGGGCGACGTCGACACGGTCGAGCTGCTCGACCTCGTCTCGGGCATCGGTCTCGCCGTGACCGTCCTCGGCGGCCTCGTCGTCGCACTGGCCCTGGTCCAGGGGCGCCGGGGTGACGGCCCCGGTGACGACCCGTGGGAGGGCCACACCCTCGAGTGGACGACCTCCTCGCCGCCCGCCGTCGGCCACTTCGCCACCCTGCCCGAGATCACGTCCGAGGCGCCGGTCTACGACGCCCGCCACGCCGCTGCGGCAGCCAGCACGGAGGCATCCGCCTGATGGCCACCACCGCCACCACCGACCTGGAGATCTTCTCCGAGGCGCCCCCGGCCCCGCCGGCCCGGCCCCGGGTGCTGCTCGTCGGCACCGCGTTCGCGGCCGGCAGCGCCGGGATGGCGCTCCTGGCGCTCATCGCCCTCTACGCCCGGCTGCGCTCCGACACGATCGCCTCCGGCGAGGCGTGGCTGCCGGAGGGCAGCAACCTGCAGCTCACCCCCGGCGGCATGGCGATGACCACGCTGCTGCTGTCGCTGCTCACCGCCGGCTGGATCGTGCAGGCGCTCCGCAACGACGACCGCGGCCACGCCCTCATGGCGTTCGGCATCACGCTGCTGCTCGGCGCCGCCTACATCAACGTCGTGGTGTACAGCTGGCAGCAGCTCGGTCTCGGCATCGCCAGCTCGACGCAGGCGCTGCTCATCTACACGATCACGGCGCTGCACGTGGCCCTCGTGGGCCTGGGGATGCTCTACCTGGCGGTCATGGGCTTCCGTGCCGTCGGCGGGCAGCTCACCGGCCGCGCCGCCGAGGGCGTCAGCGCCGCTGTCCTGTACTGGTTCGTGACCGTCGGCCTCTACGCCGCGGTCTGGTACGCGATCACCATCACCAAGTGAGGGCTGGGCGATGATCACCACCGGTTCCAAGTGGTTCTTCGGCCTCGGGTTCGTCTCGCTGGTCCTGGCTGCGGCGTACGGCTGGACGACCGGGGGCAACGGCCTCGGGCCCGTCTCGGTCGGCTACAAGGGCGGCGTCGGCGACCACTTCGGCTACGGCATCCTCCTGGCGGCCGGGGTGCTCAGCCTGCTGCTCGGGTTCGTGGCGACGGCCGCCCGTGATGCCGACGCCGACGCCATCGCGGAGGTGGCCGGCACCGAGACCGTCCCGCCGGTCGTGCCCGCAGGGGCCAGCTACTGGCCGCCGGTCGCCGCCTTCGGCGCCGGGCTCGTGATCGTCGGCCTCGTGGCCCAGGCGGTGCTGGTCGTCTTCGGCCTGATCGTGCTCGGCATCGTGCTGATCGAGTGGTCGGTGCAGACCTGGGCCGACAACGCCACCGGTGACCCGGAGACCAACCGGCGGATCCGCAACCGCCTGATGAACCCGATCGAGTACCCGGGCGCCGCCATCCTCATCCTCGGTCTGGTGGCCCTCGGCTTCGCCAGCTTGTTCCTGGCCCTGTCCGCCGAGGCCACGGTGTGGGTGGCGCTCGCCGCCTCCGTGGTGATCGTGGGCGCCGGGTTCTTGATCGCCTCCCGCCCCCGCATCAGCTCGAACGTCGTCGTGGGCCTGCTGGTCGTCGGCGCCCTCCTGGTGATCGGCGTCGGCGTGGCCGGCGGTGTCGCCGGAACCCGTGAGTTCCACGAGCACGAGGGCGAACACGACAACGGGGACGAGGGTGCCCTCGCCCCGGCCGGTGCCGCTGTGCTCGTCGAGGTCGCCCCGTGATCCGCCGCAACAACTCGCGTCCCGTCCGTCAAGGAGAACGCATGACGTCCAGAAGAGGGCGGGCCGACAGCGCCGCCTCGGCGAAGCGCCGCCGCGTCGCACCCCTCGCGCTGACGCTGGGGCTGGTCCTGCTGTTGGGGGCCTGCGCCGACAACGCGCCCCAGACCACGCTCGAGCCCGAGGGCCCGTTCGCACGCAGCATCGACAACCTGTGGGACGGCGTGTTCGCCGTCGCCGCGGTCGTCTTCTTCCTGGTCCAGTTCGGCGCTCTGGCGATCGCCTACCGGTTCCGTCGCCGCCGCAACGACGACGAGCTGCCCACGCAGACGCACGGCAACACCCGCCTCGAGATCGCGTGGACGATCGTCCCGGCGATCATGCTCGCGGTCGTCGGCTTCTTCACCCTGCGCACGCTGTTCGAGATCAACGAGCGCGACGACCAGGACCTGACGGTGCTCGTGACGGGCCAGCAGTGGTGGTGGGAGTTCTCCTACGACACCGACGGCGACGGCGACTTCACCGACGAGGACGTGCACACCGCCAACGACCTGGTCATCCCGGCCGGGGTGAACGTCAACCTCGACATCGAGTCGAACGACGTCATCCACTCCTTCTGGATCCCGACGCTCAACGGCAAGAAGGACGCCGTGCCCGGGCGCACGCACCCGCTGCAGATCAACGCGGACGAGCCCGGCACCTACGTCGGGCAGTGCACCGAGTTCTGCGGCCTGTCGCACGCCTACATGCGCCAGCGGGTCGTGGCCCTCCCGCAGGCCGACTTCGACGCATGGCTCGACGCGCAGACCGAGGACGCCACCATGCCCGCCGAGGGCACGCCGGCGGCTGCGGGCGCCGAGCTGTTCACCACGCAGTGCTCCGGCTGCCACCTCGCCCGAGGCATCAACGACGACGAGTTCGAGGAGCAGGGCAGCGGCCGCGAGCTCCTCGTCGCGGAGAACGCGCCCGACCTCACCCACTTCGCGTCCCGCGGCACCTTCGCCGGCGCGATCTTCGACCTCTGGGTCGACCAGGACGGCGACGAGATCGTCGAGGCCGACGAGATCGGCGTCGAGCTCAACCGCGCCGACCTCGAAGCCTGGCTGCGCAACCCGCCGGCCGAGAAGCCGATGTCGGCCTCGCACGTGCCCGAGCCGGGCGACGACAAGGTGCGTGGCATGCCCAACTTCAACCTGCAAGAGGAAGCGATCGACGACCTCGTCGCCTTCCTCGCCACGCTCGATTAGGAGTCCTGCACATGGCGATCATCGAACGCCCGACAGCGCCCCTCGAGCTCACCGGCGGGGCGACCACCGTGAAGCGGCCGATGGGTGGCTTCACGCGCCCCACGGCGACGACCGGGTGGAAGAGCTGGCTCACCACGGTCGACCACAAGCGCATCGGCATCATGTACGGCGCCGCGGCCTTGTTCTTCTTCGTCCTCGGCGGGGTCGAGGCCGTGCTCATCCGCATGCAGCTCGCGGCGCCCGGCCAGAAGCTGTACTCGGCCGACCTGTACAACCAGCTGTTCACGATGCACGGCGTGACGATGATCTTCCTGGTCGTCATCCCGCTCGGCGCCGCGTTCATGAACTACCTGATGCCGCTGCAGATCGGCGCTCGTGACGTCGCCTTCCCGCGGATGAACGCCTTCAGCTTCTGGTGCTTCCTCGGCGGCGGCATCATGCTGAACATGTCGTGGTTCCTCGGCGGCGGCGCCGATGGCGGCTGGTTCGCGTACGCCCCCAACACGGGTGTCGTGTTCTCACCCAGCCACGGCATGGACTTCTACGCCATCGCCCTGCAGATCACCGGCATCGCCTCGCTCGTGGGCGCCATCAACCTGGTGGTCACGGTGCTCAACATGCGGGCGCCCGGCATGACGATGATGAAGATGCCGGTGTTCACCTGGATGTCGCTGGTCACTCAGCTGCTCCTGGTGTTCGCGCTGCCGGTCATCTCGGTTGCGCTGTTCCTGCTGACCTTCGCCCGCCTGTTCGGCGCCAACTTCTTCAACGTCGCAGAGGGCGCCGACCCGCTGCTGTGGGAGCACCTGTTCTGGATCTTCGGCCACCCGGAGGTCTACATCCTGATCCTGCCGGCGTTCGGCGTCGTGTCCGAGATCATCCCGGTGTTCGCTCGCAAGCCGATCTTCGGCTACCCGTTCATGGTGTTCTCGGGCATCGCGATCGGCTTCATGGGCT
>CAYUXB010000158.1:0-9042 GCA_964448525.1 uncultured Acidimicrobiaceae bacterium | reverse complement strand
GCCCGACGACGAAGAGGCCTTCGGCGACCTCGTCCTCCACGTCGACGGGTACCTGTGCGCGTTGAAGGACGCCCAGATCCGGGGCGGCCTGCACGTGCTCGGGCAGGTGCCGCACGACGAGGCGCTGGTCGACCTCGTCCTCGCCGTCACCCGGCTGCCGCAGGGCCCGGTCCCGTCGCTGCGGGCCACGGTCGCCGACGAGCTCGGCATCGACCTCGCCGATGCCGGGCGGGCCGACACCGACCGCGTCGAGGCGGCGTGCCGGGACCGAGTGGAAGCGCTGGCCGCCACCGGGTGGGACGCCTCGTCCGTGGTCGACCCCACGCTGCGCTGGGTGGCCGAGCGCCTGGTGCCCGACCTGCGGGCCACCCCCGCCGAGCTGGGCAACCTGCTCGGCGGGCTGCGGGGCCGGCACGTGCCGTCGGGCCCGAGCGGCGCGCCCAGCCGGGGGGCGGCCAACGTGCTGCCGACCGGGCGCAACTTCTACTCGGTCGACCCCAAGGGCATCCCCTCTCCCCTGGCGTGGGAGGTCGGCACCAAGCTCGCCGACCGACTGATCGAGCGCCACCTCGACGAGACCGGGACGCACCCCCGCACCGTGGGCCTGGTGCTGTGGGGCACCGCCGCCATGCGTACGAGCGGTGACGACGCCGCCGAGGCGCTGGCGCTGCTGGGCGTCCGGCCGACCTGGGACGAGCAGAGCCGGCGCATCACCGGCCTCGAGGTCGTCCCGCTGGCCGAGCTGGGCCGCCCCCGCGTCGACGTGACCCTGCGCATCAGCGGGTTCTTCCGCGACGCGTTCCCGCACGTGATCGAGCTGCTCGACGACGCCGTCGCCCTCGTCGCCGCGCTCGACGAACCGCCGGAGCAGAACCCGGTCGCCGAGGCCGGCGGCCGCGACGCCCGGCTGTGGGGCCCGCCGCCCGGTGGCTACGGGTCGGGGATCCTGCCGGTGCTGGAGCAGGGGTCGTGGCGCACCCAGGCCGACCTGGCCGAGGTGTACCTGGCCTGGTCGGGCTTCGCGTACGGGCGGGCCCGCCACGGCGAGGCCGACCACGACGCGATGCGGCGGCGCTTCGCCGCCATCGAGGTCGCGGTCAAGAACCAGGACAACCGCGAGCACGACATCTTCGACTCCGACGACTACCTGCAGGACCACGGCGGGATGGTCGCCGCCGTGCGCGCGCTGACAGGCTCGGCCCCCCGCTCGTGGTTCGGCGACTCCGCCGATCCCGCGGAGCCGAAGGTGCGCTCGCTGAAGGAGGAGGCCGCCCGGGTCGTGCGGTCAAGGGTGCTCAACCCGAAGTCGATCTCGGCGATGCGCCAGCACGGCTACAAGGGGGCGTTCGAGCTCGCCGCCACCGTCGACTACCTGTTCGGCTACGACGCCACGACCGGCATCGTCGAGGACTGGATGTACGACGACGTCACCGAGGCCTACGTGGCCGACCCGGAGATGCGGGCCTTCTTCGAGCGGTCCAACCCGTGGGCCCTGCGCGCCATCGCCGAGCGCCTGCTCGAGGCCGACGACCGCGGCATGTGGGACGCGCCCGAGTTCGCCCGCAAGCTCCTCACCGACGCGATCCTCGAAGCCGAGGGCTGGGAGGAGTCCCGGTGACCCGGCGTGCGTTCCCCTTCGACGCCGTGGTCGGTCAGGACGACGCCAAGCTCGCGCTGCGGCTGGCCGCACTCGACCCTCTCATCGGCGGGGTGCTGCTGCGGGGCCAGAAGGGGTCGGCCAAGACGACGCTGGCCCGCGGCCTCGCCGCCCTGCTCGGCGACGCCCCGTTCGTCGACCTCCCCCTCGGCGCCACCGAGGACCGGGTCGTCGGCACCCTCGACACCCGGGCCGCGCTGACCGGCGGCGAGATCCGCTTCGAGCCCGGTCTCCTGGCGCGGGCGCACGGCGGCGTGCTCTACGTCGACGAGATCAACCTGCTACCCGACCACCTCGTCGACGTCCTGCTCGACGTCGCCGTGTCGGGCGAGAACGTCGTCGAGCGCGACGGCGTCTCGCACCGCCATCCGGCCCGCTTCGTGCTCGTCGGGTCGATGAACCCCGAGGAGGGCGAGCTCCGCCCCCAGCTCCTCGACCGGCTCGGCCTGTGCGTCGAGGTCGCCGCGCCCTGTGAGCTGGGCGACCGGGTCGAGTCGGTGCGCCGCCGCCTGGCCTTCGACGCCGACCAGGCGCCGACCGGAGACGCGGTCGGCGACGGGTCGTCACACGCCGGCGCGACCGTCGGCGACGAGTCTTCACGCGCAGGGCCGGTCGTCGGGGACCGGTCTTCACCCGCCGGGGCCGCGGTCGGCGACGGGTCGTCACGCGCCGAGGCCGCGGCACGAGCGATCCCGCCGGCGCCCACGCCGGCCGATGGCCCGCTCGGGGCGGGAGGCGACGGGCGCGCCGCGGTCGCCGAGGAGGTGATGGAGGCGGCCAGCCGGCTCGCGCTGGCGATCAGCGCCGAGGGCCTGCGGGCCGACCTCACCCTGTGTCGCGCCGCGACGGCGCTGGCCCGTCTCGACGGGCGTACCGGTGCCACGGTGGCGGACCTCCGACGCGTGGCGCCCCTGGTGCTCGCCCACCGCTGCAGGCAGGGTCCGTTCGACCCGCCGGTGGTGCCGCCGCACGAGATCGAACGGGCGCTGCGCGACGCCCTCGACCAACACGATCAGGATCGGCGGGCACCGGGTGAGAGCCCTCGCCACGACGCGCCCGAAGGCGACGGCCACGACCACCCACGCGACGAGGCCGACACCGGGTCAGATCCCGGGTCCGGGGCCGAGCCCGATGCCGGGTCCGGTGCCGAGCCCGGTGCCGAGCCCGATGCCGGGTCCGGTGCCGATGCCGGGCCCAACGCCGGGTCTCGTGATCGGGCGTCAGCGCCCGAGCGACCGTTCGCGATCGGGGCCGCCCGTCGTCCCCCACTCCCACCCTCGCCCGCCCCGGCGGCGGCGCCCTCGTCGGTCAGCCAGGGGCGGGTCGTGGGCGACGAGCCCGCCGGCCCGACCGACAGGATCGCCGTCCTCCCGTCGCTGCGCGCCGCGGCCCGCCGCCTCGCCGACGCCGCGCCACCGGCCGGTGAAAGCGGGCAGACCTGGGAGAACGGGCGGCCCGACGGATCGGGACGGATCGAGCAGACCAGGCAGACCGCGCAGACCAGGCGGATCGACGAGGGCGACCTGCGCACGGCCGTGCGCGCCGCGGCGCCCACCCGGGCCATCGTGCTGTGCGTCGACCTCAGCGGCTCGATGGGCGCGCCGGCACGGGCTGCGGCCGCGTCGGGCACGGTCCTCGGCCTGCTCGCCGACGCCTACGAGCGCCGGCACAAGGTGGGGCTGGTCATCTTCCGGGGCGAGTCCGCTACCACGGTGCTCAGCCCCACCCGCAGCGTCGAGGTCGCCCGCAACCGCCTGGACGACCTGGCCACCGGCGGCGGCACCCCGCTGGCCGCCGGACTGGCCGAGGCATTGCGCACGGCCAGCCGTGCGGCACGGGAGGCCGACAGCACCCTGCTCGTAGTGCTGACCGACGGCCGGGCCACGGGTGCGGGCGGCCTCGATCGGGCGCTCGAGGTCGCGTCCGAGGTGCGCCGCTCGCCGGTCGAGACGTTGGTCCTCGACTGCGAGACGGCGGCATCGCCGCTCGGCCTCGCCGCCCGGCTCGCCGAGGCGATGGGAGGCCGCCACGTGCGCGTGAGCGACCTGGCACCGGCCGCGCTCGCCCGCACGATTCAGACCGCCGCACCGCGGTGAGGCGCGCCGTGAGCCGGCGAGCGCGTGCCTGACGTGCTCGGGCCCCGCCTGGTCGTCGCCGGCGCGGCGTCGGGGGTCGGCAAGACCGCGATCGCCACCGGCCTGATGGCCGCCCTCCGGGCCCGCGGGGTCGCGGTCGCCGGCGCCAAGGTGGGGCCCGACTTCATCGATCCCGGCTACCACGCGCTGGCCTGCGGTCGCCCGGCCCGCAACCTCGACCCGTGGCTCTGCGGCCCGAACGTGGTGCCGGCCCTCGCGGCCCGCGCCGCGGCCGGGGCCGACGTCCTCGTCGTCGAGGGGGTGATGGGGCTGTTCGACGGCGCCGCCGACGGGACGCCCTCGTCGACCGCCGACGTGGCGCGGCTGCTCGGTGCGCCGGTGGTCCTCGTCGTCGACGCCGCGGGCATGGCCGCGTCGGTGGCGGCGGTGGTCCGGGGCTTCCGCGACCACGAGCCTCGCCTGCACCTCGCGGGGGTGATCTGCAACCGGGTCGGCTCGGAGGGCCACGAGAGCCTGCTGCGCGAGGCCGTCGACGCGATCGGCGTGCCCGTGCTCGGCTGCGTGCGCCGCGACGACGCCCTCGCCTGGCGCGACCGGCACCTCGGCCTGATCCCGGCCGCGGAGGAGCCCGACGTGGTCCGCCGGTCGCTCGCCCGCCTCGCGGCGCGGATCGCCCGCGACATCGACCTCGACGGCCTCCTACGCATCGCCCGCGCCGCACCACCCCACCACACCGGCGACGTGCCGCTGCCGCCCAGAGTCGGCGAGTGCCGCATCGCCCTCGCCGGCGGTCGCGCCTTCACGTTCGCCTACACCGACACCGTCGAGGCGCTCGAGGCCGCCGGCGCGGAGATCGTGCCGTTCGATCCCCTCCACGACGCCCGCCTGCCCGCGGAGGTCGACGGGCTCGTCGTGGGCGGCGGCTTCCCCGAGCTGTTTGCCGACCAGCTCGCCGCCAACCGGCCGCTGCTGGCCGACACCCGGGCACGAATCGCCGCGGGGCTGCCGACGTGGGCCGAGTGCGGCGGCCTGCTCTGGCTGGCCGAGGCGATCGACGGACATCCGATGGTCGGCGCCATACCGACGCGGGCGACGCTGGGACGGCGCCTCCACCTCGGCTACCGCGTCGCCCACACCCGGGCGGCCTCGCCGCTCGGCCCGCCCGGCACCGAGCTGCGGGGCCACGAGTTCCACTACTCGACCTGCGATCCCGCCGGCGACGCGCTCGCCCTGACGGGCCGCGGGGGCCGGCACGACGGCGGCTTCGCCACCCCCACCCTGCTCGCCTCGTACCTGCACCACCACGCCGGCGGCGACCCCTCCGCGGTCACAGCGTTCGTGCGGACCGTGGTCAGAAGTCGATGCCCTTCTTCGCCCTGATGCCCGCCTTGTAGGCGTGCTTCACCTCGGCGATCTCCGACACCGTGTCGGCCACCTCGACGAGGCCCGGCGGCGCTTTGCGGCCCGTGAGCACGACGTTGACGTGGCTCGGCCGCGAGCGGATCGCGTCGACCACCTCGGCGAGATCGATCCAGCCCCAGTTGATCGGGTAGGTGACCTCGTCGAGCACCACGAGCTGGTGGTCGCCGGCCGCGATCAGCGTCCTCGCCCGGTCCCACGCCCCGGCCGCCACCGCCTGATCGACGCCCAGATCGTCCGACAGCCAGGTGAAGCCCTCCCCCTCGGCCCACCAGTCGACGCCGAGCTGGCGGCACACCTTCTCCTCGCCGGTGCGCCACGTGCCCGACTTGAGGAACTGCACGACCCCGACCGGCCAGCCGCGTGCCACCGCCCGCATGACCACGCCCATGGCGGCCGACGTCTTGCCCTTGCCGGGCCCGGTGTTGACGACGACGAGCGACGGGGCGCGCCGCAACCCGTCCGGCCGGGGATCGTCGGTGGGGATGTCGGTGGCGTCACGCTCGGGCATCGGTGGGCTCCTGGGGAACGAGTGGGTCGAGGTCACGGGGATCGGTCGCGTGCTCGGGCCGGACCGGGACGACCACCAGGCTCCCCCGGTGCTCGATCACGTCCACCTGCGCGCCGTAGTGCTCGGACAGGTGACGGCCGGTCAGCACCTGCACCGGCGGGCCGTCCGCGACGACCCGCCCGCCCGCCAGGAGCACGAGGTGGTCGCCGTACTGGGCCGCGAGCGTCAGGTCGTGCATGGTCGACACCACGGTGAGGCCGAGCTCGCGCCGCTGCCGGTCGATCAGCTCGAGCACCTCCTGCTGGTGGCCGACGTCGAGGGCGCTCGTGGGCTCGTCGAGCAGCAGCAGGGTCGGCTCCTGGGCGAGGGCACGGGCCAGGCTCACCCGCTGGCGCTCGCCGCCCGACAGCGTGTCGAGCGTGCGGGACGCCAGCGCGACCAGGCCGAGCCGTTCGAGCGTGGTCGTCACCGCCGCGAAGTCGGCGTCGCGCTCCGCGGCGAACGGCCCGAGGTGCGGCGCCCGGCCGAGCAGCACGTACTGCTCCACGGTCATGCCGTCAGGCATCGACGGCTGCTGCGCCACGTAGCCCACGTACCGGCTGCGGTCGCGACGGCGCATCGACGACACCGCCCGGCCGGCGAGCTCCAGCCGGCCTCCGGCGGCCGCGAGCCCGGCGATCGCCCGCAGCAGCGTGGTCTTGCCCGCGCCGTTCGGCCCGACGATGTTGACCCAGTCACCGACGCCCGCGGTGAGGTCGGCCGGCCCCACCAGCGTGGCGCCCTCGACGGTCACAGTCAGGTCGGTGGCGTACACCGCGGGCCTCACACCGGCCGCACCCGGTTGCGGTGCAACAGGAACAGGAAGAACGGCGCGCCGGCCACGGCGGTGATCACGCCGATCGGGATCTCGGCCGGCGACAGCAGCGTGCGGGCCAACAGGTCGGCGAGGCACAGGAACGGCACCCCGAGGATCGCGGCGAGAGGCAGGATCCGGCGATAGCTCGGCCCCACGCACAGGCGGATCGCGTGCGGGACCACGATCCCGACGAAGCCGATCAGCCCGCTCACCGCCACCGCCGCAGCGGTGGCAAACGTCGCCGTCGCGACCACGACTAGCCGCAGCCGGCCGGCATCCACCCCCAGGGCGCGGGCCTCGTCGTCGCCGAGCGCCAGCAGGTCGAGGCGCCGCCCGCTCGCCACCAGCACCACGACCGCCACCACCGCGGAGGGCAGCAGCAACCGCACCTCGTCCCACCCGGCCACGTTGAACCGGCCGAGCAACCACGAGTACACGTCGCGCAGGGCCTCGTCCTCGCGCTGCAACAGCAGCGTCTGCACCGCGTTGGCCAGCGCGGCGACCGCGACGCCCGCCAGGATCAGCGACGCCCCGCTGCGCCGACCCCCGCTCGCCCCCAGCACGTACGCCGCGCCGACCGCCAGCGTCGCACCGACGAACGCCGCCATGCTGACCGTCACCCCGCTGTCGCCGAGCGACCGACCCGTCTCACTCACCACGAGGGTCACACCGAGGCCCGCGCCGCCCGCCGCGCCCAGCAGATACGGGTCGGCCAGCGGGTTGCGGAACGTCGCCTGGTACGCGCCACCCGCGGTGGCCAGCACCGAACCGACGAGGCCCGCCAGCACCACCCGCGGCAGCCGCACGTCGGTCACGATCGCCGCGGTCGTCGGCGCCACCCCGTGCTCCACGGAGACCCCCGGCAGCCGGTCGAGCACGAGGCGAGCCACGTCCAGCGGCCCGATGTCGATCGGACCGGTCGACATCGACACCAGCATCCCGACGACGCCGACGACGGCCGCACCGACCAGCCACGACGAGCGCGGGCGGGTCGGGTGCCGTCCCCGTACCGGAGCGACAGTCGTCATCGTGCGCTAGCCGTCGCTTCCGGCATCGCCCGCCGCCGCGATCACCATCTCCAACAGGTCGACCACCCGCGGGCCCCAACGCGACGCGATGTCGGGATCGAGCAGCACGACGTCGTCGTTCGCCACCGCGGTCAGCTCCGTCCACCCCGGCCGGGCGGCCAGCTCGTCGAGCGTCGGCACCGACCCGTCGGAGTGCGCCACCAACACCAGGTCGGGATCGGCGGCCAGCACGAACTCGGCGGTCAGCTGCGGGTACTCGCCCGCCTCCGCATCGACTTCGTCGGCGATGTTCCGCAGCCCGGCCAGCTCCAGCACCGCACCCACGAACGTGCCCGACGTGACCGTGTGGTAATCGGGGCTCAGCTCGTAGAAGAACGTCAGCGGCTCACCCCCGTCGTCGACCGACGCGACCAGCTCGTCGACATCCGCACGCATCTGCTCGACCAGCGCGGCGGCGCCGTCCCCGTGGCCCGTGGCCGCACCGAGCACCTCTATCTGCCCGTACACGTCGTCGAGGCTCTCGGCCGAGTCGAGCAGCAGGACCGGCAGGCCCGTGGCCTCCAGCGTGGCCACCACGTCGTCGCGGTCACGGGCGAGGACCACCAGGTCGGGCCCCAGTGCGCCGATCGCCTCGACGTTGGGACGGAACCCGCTGAGGTCGGTGACCGGCGCCCCCTCCGGGTGATCGGAGGACGTGTCGACCGCGGTCACCTGGTCGCCCGCACCGATGGCGTAGAGCATCTCGGTCACCGACGGCGACAGCGACACGATCGCCGTCGGCCGCGTCTCCAGGGTCACGTCCCCGTTGTCGGCCGCCACGGTCACCGGGAAAGCGGCACCCTCCTCGACGGCCTCCGGCGTCGTCGTGCCCGCATCGGCACTGCCGCCGTCGTCGCCGCACGCCGCGCCCATCAACGCGGCGACCAGCAGGACGACCACAACTCGGATCCGGGACATCTGCACCTCCGTCAGGTCGAGGATGCGTGTCCTACGGCCCCGAGGCGCCGTACGAACCACTCTTCCTCGAGAGCGTCATTCGTTGCCGTCGGCAGGCGACCTGGCTCGGCCCCGAGAGGGGCATCACAGTTGCGGGACAGCGCCGGGATCACACCGGACTTCGCTGCACAGCGGCGGCGGCACGGTAGCACGGCGGATCGGCGATCCAGGCGGGGCACGACACTCGAGGAGCCACCGGCCGATCGGCCTGGGAAGCACCCTGGACCGGCGAGGCAGAAGCCAGGAGACCGGTTGCGCTCGATCCGGGGATGGACCCGACTGTGCGGTCGATGCGGCACCCGGGCCTACGGGCAGGGCCTCGACGCCATCCGCAACACGTATGACGGTCGGCTGGACGGCACTGGAGTCTAGGACTCCTAGATGAGCACCTGGCTCGCCACCGGCAGACGACTTGACGGCGATTCAGCCGCTCTACCTGGGCTTTTGTCGTGGGCCCGGTGGGGATCGAACCCACGACC
>CAYUXB010000157.1:0-9076 GCA_964448525.1 uncultured Acidimicrobiaceae bacterium | reverse complement strand
TCAAGAACAACACCGACTCGGCGGGCAACTCCTACGGCTGCCACGAGAACTACCTGACCAGCCGCCACGACGACCTGGGCTCCTACTCCGAGCACCTGATCCCGTTCCTGGTCAGCCGCCAGATCTACGCCGGTGCCGGCAAGGTGCTCCAGACCGCCCGGGGCGCCACCTACTGCATCAGCCAGCGCGCCGAGCACATCTGGGAAGGCGTGTCGTCGGCCACGACCCGCTCGCGCCCGATCATCAACACCCGTGATGAGCCCCACGCCGACTCCGAGCGCTACCGGCGCCTCCACGTCATCGTCGGCGACTCGAACATGAGCGAGTACACGGCGTTCCTGAAGGTCGGCGCGGCCAGCATCCTGCTGCGCATGCTCGAGGACCCGTCGGTCGTGCTGCGCGACATGACCCTCGAGAACCCCATCCGGGCGATCCGCGAGATCAGCCACGACACGTCGTGCACCCGCACGGTGCGGCTCGCCAACGGCCGCGAGGTCTCGGCCCTCGACATCCAGAGCGAGTACCTCGAGCGGGCCCTCCGCTACGCGGAGACCCACGGCATGTCGCCCGAGGAGAAGATGGCCCTCGAGATGTGGGAGCACTGCCTGACCGCGCTGGCCGACGACCCGATGACCCTCGACCGCGAGGTCGACTGGGTGATCAAGGCCCACCTCGTCGAGGCGTACAAGGAGCGTCACGGGTGCGAGCTCGGCGATCCCCGCGTCGCCCTCCTCGACCTGCAGTACCACGACGTCGACCGCCAGCGGGGCCTCTTCTACAAGATGCAGGACCGCGGGCTCGTCGAGCGCATGTGCACCGACGCCGAGATCAACCACGCCGTCGAGCACCCGCCGGAGACCACCCGGGCCCGGCTGCGGGGCGAGTTCATCCGTCGGGCCAAGGAGCGCAAGCGCGACTACACGGTCGACTGGGTGCACCTGAAGCTCAACGACCAGGCGCAGCGCACGGTGCTGTGCAAGGACCCGTTCAAGGCCCGCGACGAGCGGGTCGAACGGCTCATCGCCAGCCTCTGAGCCGCGAACGGACGTGGCCGCACCCGGCGGCGCGGCGGCCGGCGCGCGGTCCGGTGACATCCGGCGCACGGGGCCCGGCGTCGCGGTACGTTCCGCTGGATGCCGAGCTTCGTCACCGCCACCGTCACGGAGGTGCTCGCCGAGCGGGCGGGCCTCCAACGACTCGCCACGGACGCCGGTCGCGCCTACGCGCTGACGGACCTCATCGGAATCGCCGCCCCCGGTGACCGCGTCGTGTTGAACACGACCGCGGTGGAGCTGGGTCTCGGCACCGGGGGATGGCACGTGGTCCACTGGAACCTGGCACGGGAGTCATGGTCCCAGCCGGGGCCCGGCCACATCATGAAGGTGCGCTACACCAGCCTCCAGCACGACGCCGGTGTGGCGGAGGAGCAGCACCCCGACCTGCCGGGCACCGTCGCCGGGCTCCCCGTCGTGGCCTGCTCGCTGCACAGCCAGGTGGCGGTGGTGGCCGCGGTGGCCCGCCACCTGGTGCCGACGGCCCGCATCGCGTACGTGATGACCGACGGTGCCGGATTGCCGATCGTCCTGTCCGACCTCGTCCACGAGCTGCGCGGCGCCGGCGTCATCGACGTCACCGTGACCGCCGGGCACGCCTTCGGCGGCGATCTCGAAGCGGTCGCTGTGCCCTCGGCGCTCGCGCTGGCCCGCCACGTGGCGGACGCCGACCTCGTCGTCGTCGGCATGGGCCCGGGCGTCGTCGGCACCGGCACCGCCCTCGGCACGACCGCGGTCGAGGTGGCCGGGATCATCGACGCCGCCGACCAGATGGGCGCCCGGGTCGCCCTGTGCAGCCGGGCCTCGACGGCCGATGCCCGCGAGCGACATCAGGGTGTCAGCCACCACGTGCGCACGATCCTCGGGCTCGCCGCGGCGCGGCCGGCGCTGCCCCTGCCGGCCGAACTCGCGGGCGAGCTCGTGGGCACCGCCGTCGTCGAGCCACCGGACGCGGCGGCCGTGCTCGGCGAGCTCGGCATCACGGTGACCACGATGGGCCGGGGCCCCGAGGAGGACCCGACGTTCTTCGCTGCCGCCGCATCGGCGGGCGCGTGGGCCGCCCGGGCGTTGGGTCGGGTGACCGCGGCCGCGCAGTAGCCTCGGCCGCGATGTCCGCGGCGAAGCTGGAACGCCTCCTCAACCTCACCGCGCTGCTGCTCGAGACTCCGAGGCCGCTGTCGGCGCAGGAGATCCGTGCCCGGCTTGGGGCGTACCCGTCCGAGACCGACGCGTTCCGGCGGGCGTTCGAGCGCGACAAGGACGACCTCCGCGCCATGGGCGTACCCCTGGACGTGGCCGACGTCCCGGGGGCGGTCCCCGCGGTCGAGGGCTACCGCATCCCGAAGGACCGCTACTACCTGCGGGACCCGGGCCTCACCCCGGACGAGCTGGCGGCGCTGCGGCTGGCGGCCTCGGTGGTGCAGCTCGACGGGCTCTCCGCGAGCGAGGGCCTGCTGAAGCTGGGTGGCTTGGTGGGGGACACCGACGGCCTCGGACTCGCGGTCGGCAACCTGCCGGGCAGCGGCGTCGGCCCGCTGTTCGGCGCGATCGCCGCCCAGAACCCCGTGCAGTTCGACTACAAGGGCGAGGAGCGCACGGTCGATCCGTGGCGCCTCGACTTCCAGCGGGGCCGCTGGTACCTGAGCGGCTACGACCACGATCGGGACGGCGAGCGCCGGTTCCGGCTCGACCGCTTCGACAGCCCGGCGCGCGTGCTCGACGACCAGCACTTCGAGCGGCCCGCGGTCGCGGTTCCCGGTGTCCAGCTCGAGCCGTGGCAGCTCGGCGGGGGAGAACCGACCCAGGCCTGGGTGCTGGTCGACGCGCCGCAGGCGCCGTGGATCGTGCAGCACCTCGGGCCCGGTGCGGTGGCCGAGGAGCGTCCCGACGGCTCGGTTGTGGTGACGATGACGGTGACCAACCGCGACAACTTCCGCTCGTTCGTGCTCACGTTCCTCGACCATGCCGAGGTCCTGGCGCCCGACGACCTGCGGGACGACATCGTCGGCTGGCTCGAGCAGCAGGTCGTGGTGTGACCAGCCGCCCGGCGCGCACCTCCGCGTCCGATCGCGTCGCCCGCCTGCTGGCGATCGTCCCCTGGATCGCGGCCAACGACGGGCCGACCCTCGACGAGATCTGTGCCCGCTTCAACGTCACCCGCCGCAAGCTGCTCGAGGACCTCGACGTGCTGATGATGGTCGGGGTCCCGCCGTACACACCGGACACGCTCATCGACGTGACGGTCGAGGGCGACCGGGTGTGGCTGCGCTTCGCGGACGTGTTCGCCCGGCCGCTCCACCTCACGCCCGAGCAGGGCTTGGCGCTCGTGGCCGCCGGATCGGCGTCGCAGAACTTGTCGGGCGACGACGACGGCGGGCCGCTGGCGTCCGCGCTGGCCAAGCTGGCCCAGGTGCTCGGGGTGGAACCGGGCGAGGCCGTGTCGGTGACGCTGGGCGAGACGCGTCCGGCCGTGCTGGAGGCGCTGCGCACGGCCGCGACGGAGGGCCGGGCGACTCGCATCGACTACTACGCCTACGGCCGCGACGAGCGCACGACACGTACGGTCGATCCCCACGCGGTCTTCGCGCACCAGGGGGCGTGGTACCTCGGGGCCTACTGCCACCTGGCCGAGGCCGAGCGGTTGTTCCGCATCGACCGGGTGGTCGACGTGGTCGTGCTCGACGAGAGGTTCGATCCGCCCACGGGCGCCGACGGTGCCGACCGCGCCGCGGCTCCGATCACCCTCGGCCCGGACGTGCCGCGGGTGGTGCTCGAGGCCCCCGCGTCCGCCGCCTGGGTCGCCGAGGCCTATCCGGTCGACGAGGTCACCGAGCTCGAGGACGGGCGGCTCCGCCTGCGCCTCGGGGTCACCGCCCGTCCGTGGCTCGAACGCCTGCTCGTGCGTCTGGGTGCGGAGGCCCACGTCGTGGAGTCCGACGACCCCCAACTGACCGACGCCGGCAGCAGCGCCGCCCGTCGCATCCTCGCCCGCTACCAATAGGGCTGACGCAACCGCGGAGCGAGTGCCATGGTGTGACATGTGTCGCCGACCTCGCTGCACTAGCCTCCAACGTGCCGTGCGCGACATGTCTCCCCCTTCTGGTCGCTCCGAAGATGGCCCCGGTGAGACCCCATCTCTCGGGGCCTACGGCGCCGCCCGCCGGACGCACGCGCCCCGGCACCTCGCAGGGGCGCGCGAGCGAGCCTCGTCCGCTCGGCCCCCGGCCCTCGACTCGGCGGAGGTGCCCCCCGATCCGGTCCCCTCGGCCCCCGACGGCTCCGACACCGACCCCGGCGCCGGTGACTCGCCGGGCCGGTCGGCAGAGGCCGGTCGCGCGAAGGGGGGCGTGGGGCGCACGATCCTCGAGTGGATCGTCGTCATCGGCTGCGGCATCCTCATCGCCGTCGGCGCGCGGGCCTTCCTCGTCCAGGCGTTCTGGATCCCCTCGCCTTCGATGACCCCGACGCTCGAGCCGGGTGACCGCGTCCTCGTCAACAAGCTGGCCTACAAGGCCCACGACGTGAACCGCGGCGACCTCGTCGTCTTCGAACGCCCGCC
Source organism: uncultured Acidimicrobiaceae bacterium (assembly GCA_964448525.1). Lineage (GTDB taxonomy): Bacteria > Actinomycetota > Acidimicrobiia > Acidimicrobiales > VFJN01 > ZC4RG19. The sequence continues at coordinate 4,465 of CAYUXB010000157.1, read as the reverse complement.
CCAGGCGTCCAACGGGGAGGACGACGAGATCAAGGACCTGATCAAGCGGGTCGTCGCGGTCGGGGGCGACACGATCGAGGCCCGCGAGGGCATGGTCTACGTCAATGGCGAACGGATCGAGGAGCCCTACCTGGTGGAGGGCACGCCCACCGACAACCTGGGCCTGCGCGAGATACCGGAGGGCGAGGTGTTCGTCATGGGGGACAACCGCACCAACAGCGAGGACAGCCGCGTCTTCGGGTCGATCGACGAGGACACGATCGTGGGCCGTGCGTTCATCACGGTGCTCCCGCTGTCGCACCTGGGATGGTTGTGAGCGCCTGGCCGTCACCCCGTGGGGTACGCCGCGGTCACGGCGTCCACCATCCGGTCGACGTGATCGCTGTACACGCCGTCGATGCCGGCGTCGATCAGCTCGCTCAGCACCCGCGGGGTCTGCGCGTCCCAACCGAACGCCAGCACGCCGAAGCGGTGGCACAGGGTGGTCAGGCCACCGGTCCAGTCGAGGTGGTGCATGTTGAGCGCGTCGATGCCGGCGGCCGCGAGGTCGGCGGCCCGTCGTTCGGGGCCCTCCTTGATGCGGTCCAGCCGGGTCGAATCGACGAGGTGGACGGTGTCGTCGTGCTCGCGCCACTCCGCCAGCAGCTTCCAGTGCGGGTGGCACAGCCACAGGTTGGCGAGGGCGTCGCCGCCCGCGGCGCGGGCGACGGCGACGACCCGGTCGAACCCCGCCGGGTCCTTCACGTCGAGGGACACCTGCATGGAGGTGCCACACGTGGCGTAGAGGTCATCCAACGTGGGTATGTGGTGGGGCAGGTCGTTGCGCTCCAGGGTGCCGATGGCACGCCGCCGCAGCCGCCCGCCAACCACGCCGTCGTGATCGAGCACCGCCTCGCCGTCGGCGGTCAGCCAGACGTCGCTCTCGAGACCGGTCGCCCCCAGGCGCAGGGCCAGGGTGAAGGCCTCGAGGGTGTTCTCCGCCGCCAATGCGCGCGCTCCGCGGTGGGCGAACGCGTAGGGAGGTTTCACCTTTGCCGGTACTCGGGTAGTCATCCAGGAACTCTTCCCGCCGAGAACTTTCTGCGAACAGCGTCATGATGACCCATCCCGGCAGTCTCATCGGGTAAGGCCACAACGAGGAGCGACATGGCGACCCTGATACGAGCCACATGCAGCGACTGCGGAGATGTCGAGCTGGGAACGCGCGACCTGGTCGTCAGGTTGCGTGAGGACACCGAGTCAGGCACCTACGTCTTCCGCTGCCCGACGTGCGAGACACCCGTCGTCCGTCCCGCCGACCGACCGACGATCGACCTGCTGGTCTCGTCGGGATGCCGTCTCGAGTTGTGGAACACCCCCGCCGAGCTGATCGAGCGCCACCCGGTCGGCGAGCCCTTCTCCTACGACGACCTCATCGACTTCCACGAGCAGCTCGAGGGCACCGACTGGTACGACGACCTGCTCGCCGCCCACCAACGGGAGCGCTGACCCCGAGATCGGTCCGCCGGTAGGGTCGGCTGCGTGACCCTCCTCTGGGCCGTTCCCGTCGTTGCCGCCGCCGTGGCCACGCTTCTCGTGGTGGCATGGTCCCGCAACCTCGAGGACGAGGTGGTGGGCCTGGTCGCCGACGTGCGCGATCTGCGGGCCGTGCGCGAGCCGCTCCGGGCGGTCCGGGCGATGACTCATGAGACCGACGTCCTGGTCGCGGACTTCCGCGAGCGGCACCCGTTCGACGACCTCGACGATCTCGACCGCCTCGACGACCTCGACACCGCCCCCGCCTTCGGCGACGGGCCTGACAGCTCCGGCGCGGCCGGCCACGACGGGGCCTGACAATTCCGGCGAGGCCCCCGAGGCCGCCGAGGCCGCCGGGGATGCCGACCGGTCGTGATCGTGCGTGGACGCGCCGCTACGCCGGCGATCTACACTCGTGCCCATGTTCAACGTCGGCGGCGGCGAGCTGCTGGTGATCTTGCTGGTCGCACTCATCGTGCTCGGTCCGCAACGCCTGCCCGACGCCGCGAAGCAGGTCGGCCGTGTGGTCGGTGACCTGCGGCGCATCTCGTCCGGATTCCAGCAGGAGCTGAAGGACGCCCTCGACACCGACGACGCCCCCACGCCGCTGCGGCGCAAGGAGTCGGCTCCGCTGGCGGCGACGGTTGCCGAGGCCGACACCCGCACCACGCCCTCGACGAGCTCGGGCAACGCGGCCGGCGCCACGACCGGTGCTGCCGCCTTCGGCGCCGCCAGCCGCGGTGTCGACGCCGACGGCGCCACGGGCGTCGACGCCGACGCGTCAGGCCCCGCGGGCGCGGCCGATGCCGACCCCCGCGACCAGACGACGGTCGCCCCCGCGGTGGCGGCGGCGCTCGACGAGATCGTCGCCCCGATCGATGCGCCGGCCGTCCCGCCGGCCGACGACCTGCCGACCGCCGGGGCCGTCGGCTCCGATGCCGAGCGGGCTGGTCGCTCCGGCGGCGGCGCCCTCGGCGACGAACGTGCCGCGTCCTAGGGCGCCGCGGCGGAACGGCGACCGTCGGTCATGAGCGCGCAGCCGCAATCGGCAGACACGGGCATGACGCTCGTCGAACACCTGGTGGAGCTGCGGAAGCGGCTCGTCATCTGCGTGATCGCCGTGGCCATCGGGATGGTCGTCGGGTTCGTCCTCTACGACTGGGTCTTCGACCTCCTGATCCGGCCCTACGAGCAGATCGCGACGAACGACAACTCCGCGCTGGACGGGAAGCTCCTGCAGATCGACCCACTCGAGGGCTTCTCCATCCGCATGAAGACCTCGGCCTACACGGGCATCGCGCTGGCGATGCCCGTGATCCTGTGGCAGATCTGGAAGTTCGTCACACCCGGCCTCTACGACCACGAGAAGCGCTACGCCCTGCCGTTCGTGATCTCGGCGATGGTGCTGTTCCTGCTCGGTGCCGGGCTGGCCTACTACACGCTGCCCCGGGCGCTCGAGTTCCTGGTCGACATCGGCGGCGACGACCTCGTCACCGCGTTCGCGCCCGGGAAGTACTTCCAGCTCATCACCTACATGATGCTGGCGTTCGGCATCGGCTTCGAGTTCCCGATCGTGCTGATCTTCCTGCAGATGGCGGGCATCCTCAGCACGGACACGCTGCGCAAGGGCCGCCGCTTCGCCATCGTGGGCATCTGCGTGCTCGTCGCCGTCATCACCCCCTCCGGCGATCCCATCAGCATGCTGATGCTGTCCGTGCCGATGGTGGTCTTCTACGAGATCTCCATCGTGGCCGGACGCATCATCACCAAGCGGCAGGCCACGAAGGCGACGGCGTGACCGCCGCTCCGCCCCGGCCCGCAGGCGACGGGGCGGGGGGCGACGGCTACCCGTTCGCGCTGGACCCGTTCCAGCGTCGCGCGATCGAGGCGCTCGACGGCGGTGCCTCCGTCCTGGTGGCGGCCCCGACCGGATCGGGCAAGACCGTCGTGGCCGAGCACGCGGTGGCCCGGGCGCTCGCCGAAGGCGGCAAGGCGTTCTACACGACGCCCATCAAGGCACTGTCGAACCAGAAGTTCGCCGACCTCGCCCGCCGCCACGGCGCCCACAACGTGGGCCTGCTGACCGGCGACAACAGCATCAACGGCGACGCGCCGGTGGTGGTGATGACCACCGAAGTGCTGCGCAACATGATCTACGCGGGCGCATCCGCGCTGGCCGGCCTGCGCTTCGTCGTGCTCGACGAGGTGCACTACCTCCAGGACACCTATCGCGGACCGGTGTGGGAGGAGGTCATCATCCACCTGCCCGAGTCGGTGTCGCTCGTGTGCCTGTCCGCGACCGTGTCGAACGCCGAGGAGGTGGCCGACTGGCTGACCACCGTCCGGGGCTCGACGCGCCTCGTGCTCGAGGAGGAACGCCCTGTCGAACTGCGCAACCTCTACCTCGTCGGCGACCGGCAGAGCGAGCGGGCGCACCTCCTGCCCACACTCGTCGACGGTCGTCCCAACCCCGAGGCCGAGCGGCTCGACCACGAGAACCTGGCCGGCCGCGGTCGCGGCCCGGGGCGAGGCCGGGGCAACCGGCGGCCACGCCGGCGCCTGTTCACGCCCCGGCGTCCCGAGGTGGTCGAGATGCTCGACGAGCGCGGCATGCTGCCGGCGCTGTACTTCATCTTCAGCCGCATCGGTTGCGAGGAGGCCGTGGGTGCGTGCCTCGACGCCGGCCTCCGGCTGACGACGCCGGACGAGCGCGTGCGCATCCGGGCCATCGTCGAGGAGCGCACCGCGGCCCTCACCCGCGACGACCTCGACGTCCTCGGCTACGACCGGTGGGAGGCGGCGCTCGAGATGGGCTTGGCGGCCCACCACGCGGGCATGGTGCCGCCCTTCAAGGAAGCCGTGGAGGCGTGCTTCGTCGAGGGCCTGGTGAAAGCCGTGTTCGCCACCGAGACACTGGCGCTCGGGGTCAACATGCCGGCCCGATCGGTCG
>CAYUXB010000156.1:4981-9140 GCA_964448525.1 uncultured Acidimicrobiaceae bacterium | reverse complement strand
GCGGGCATCGTGCGGCGACCCGCCTAAATGCACCGCTGCGGCCTCGGCGGCCGCGGCGGCCGCTCGGCCCCCGTGGACCAGGGTGGTGACCTCACGAGCCAGCCTGCGCTGTCCTACACGCCGCTCCGGGTGCTCGAGGTGCTCGGCGACGATCGTCTCGACCTCCGTCATGGGGAGGAGGGTGAACTTCGCCAGGAACTCCCGAACCTGGCGGTCGTCGGTTTGCATCCAGTGCTGCAAGAACTGGTACGGGGTCGTGCGCACCGGATCGAGCCAGATGCGGGCCCCCGTCGTCTTTCCCAGCTTCGACCCGTCGGGTGCGGTCAGCAACGGCCACGACAGCCCATGTGCGGTCGCGCCTCGCACGCGGCGGATGAGGTCGATGCCCGACAGGATGTTGCCCCACTGATCGGACCCGCCGATCTGCATCTCGACGCCACGGTCCTCGTTGAGGCGCAGGAAGTCGTGCGCCTGCAGCAGCATGTAGCTGAACTCGGTGTAGCTGATGCCGTGCTCGCTGGCGAGCCGTGCCTTCACCGATTCGCGGGCCAGCATCTGGTTGACGGTCACGTGCTTGCCCACGTCCCGGAGGAAGTCGAGCATCGACACGCCGACGGTCCAGTCCCGGTTGTCGACCAGCAGGGCGCCGCCGTCGTCGAAGTCGATGATCCGGGCCATCTGCGCCTTGATCGCCGCCACGTTGGCGCTGAGCGTCGCGTCGTCGAGGAGGTTGCGCTCCTCGGACCGCCCGCTCGGGTCGCCCACCATGCCCGTCGCGCCGCCGGCCAGGGCGACCGGGCGGTGGCCCGCATCCTGGAACCGGCGCAGCACCACGAGGCCGATCAGATTGCCGACGTGCAGGCTGTCGGCCGTCGGGTCGCAGCCGTAGTAGAGGGTGATCGGCCCCTCGGCCAACCGGTCGGCGAGTGCCCGCAGGTCGGTGCTGTCGTGCACCAGACCGCGGGCTTCGAGGTCGTCGAGGATGGTCGCATCGGCGGTCACGGGTGACATGGTCCCCGGCCCGCCCGCGACCGGTCCAGCGCGACCAGCCCGCGGCGACAGCTCGGCCGGCGCCCCACACCGCGGCGAGGGGACGCCCGACTGGACTCGGCAGGCGTCGGACGGGGAGCCTGTGCAGGTGATGACGGAGACGCGACCCGCCGCCGACGAGCCTGAAGCACCGGAGAGTCGGCGCTGGACGCCGGTGCGCGTCTTCCTCGTCGTCGTCGTGCTGTCGATGGTGACGATGTGGGTCTACGTGCTGTTCCTGGCGTTCGGTCCCGGCCGGCAGCCCCCGATCGACCGTCTCGAGGACCCGGCCTTCGCCGAGGCCGGCGAGGCCCGGTGCGCCGAGGCGCTCGACGCGGTCGAGACGCTGCCCGTCGCCAGCGAGTCGACCACCGCGGCCGAGCGGGCCGAGGTGCTCAGCCAGGCCGACGCGATCTTCGCGGACATGCTCGACGACCTCGATGCCTCGGTCGATCTGGCACCTGCCGGCGATCAGCGTCGTCGGGCCACGGAGTGGTTGGCCGACTGGCGCACCTACCTCGGCGATCGCGAAGCCTTCGCCGAGGCGCTGCGCCGCGACCCCGAGGCCCGGCTGCTGGTCTCCGAGAAGCCGGGCGAGGGCCGCCAGATCACCGGTTGGATCGACGAGTTCGCCAACGCCAACCGCATGCCCTCCTGCACCACGCCCGTCGACGCCTGATCAGGCGCGGCCGAGGGTCCCCTCGATCTCGTCGAGGGCGGCCAGCGCGGCGCGAGCCATGCGCAACGTGCCGTCGTCCACGTCGAGGGCCGGCAGCTCGTCGTAGGTCGCCCAGCGGAGGCCGAGCGACTCGTGGTTGCCGACCGGCACGGCACCGGGCGGCGCGATCGCCAGGTAGCGGACGTCGAGGTGCAGGTGCGGCCCGTGGGGCGGACCGACCTCGTGGACGTCGAGATCGATCGCGGGCACCGCGATGGCGAGGCCGGTCACCCCCGTCTCCTCGACGGCTTCACGCCACGCCACCCTCGGGAGGTTGGCGTCGCCGTCGGCGTGTCCTCCCGGCTGGAACCACCGGCCCAGCTTGGCGTGGAGCATCAGCAGGAACCGGCGGTCGGACGGGTCGACCACCATTGCCGAACCGGTGAGGTGACCGGGCTCGCACTCCCGTTCCAGCGCGTCGGGATGGGTCTCGACGAAAGCCAACATCTGGGCCCGATGTCGCTCGTGGTCGGCATCGCCGGCTCGGGCCGCCTCGATGTGGCCCCGGGCGTCGGCCAGGCGGGTCGAGGGCACCAGCACAGCGCCTGGCGACCGGTGGACGGCGAACGGCACGGCGGTCACCCGTGTTCCGCCAGGCCATGAGGAGCATCGGCCGACGCCACGCCGGCGCCGCCGTCGCCCGGTGACCCCGGTCGGGACGGATCACCGTTGCCGGGCGACCCCGATCGGGACGGGCCGCCGTTGCCCGGAGGGGGTGGCGCGACCGTGGGGGCCGGTGCCGACACCGATGCGGGGCGCAGGGCACCGAGGTGCTCGCCGATCACACCGAGCTGGGCGGCGATGCGGGTGACCGGGTCCGATCCGTCGCCGAGCGCCTGCACGCGGGCGAAGGCGCTCGTGACCTCGGACCAGCGCGCCGCCTCGTCGGGTGTCGAACGCCCCCGCAACTGGGCGAGCTTGAGCAGGTTGTGCTCGGCGCCGGAGGTGAGCGTCTGCGCCTCGGACCTGTAGTGGTCGTCGACGAGCGACTCGACCTCGGCATCGGTCATGCCCGGCACGATGCGCTCCACCAGCTTGTTCATGTTGCGGTAGCTGCCCTGCAGCAGGAAGAGCGGCTCGGTGCGGAAGGCGGCGTCCTGGCCCGCCGAGGCGATGTACGCCTGGTTGACGGTCATGACCACACGCTGGACTCGGCGCACGATCCGCAACACCGATACCAGCTCGGTGAGCTCGACGGCGCTGTAGGGGTGGCTGAGGCGGTCGGCCGGCACCTCCTCCCCGTCGGCCATCCGCACGAGCAGCGCCACGTCGTCGAGGTCACGCCCCGCCAACGGCGACAGCACCGGGTTGGCGGTGAGCGAGTTCTCGACGTAGCTGAGGGCGAAGAGGTCGTCCTGCCCCGTGAGGACGTCGCCCAGGTTGTGGACGTCCGCCCGGTTGGCCAGCATGTCCGGCACCCGGAACCGGTGACCGGACTCCGTGTACGGGTTGCCGGCCATGCAGACCGCGAAGCGCTTGCCCCGCAGGTCGTAGGTGCGGGTGCGGCCCGCCCAGACGCCCTCCATGCGCCGCTGGGCGTCGCACAGCGAGATGAACTTCTGCAGCAGCTCGGGGCTCGTGTGCTGGATGTCGTCGAGGTAGAGCAGCACGTTGTTGCCCATCTCGAGGGCCAGGTTGATCTTGTCGACCTCCTGGCGGGCCGTGGCGTCCGGGGCGTCGGCCGGGTCGAGCGACGTCACGCCCGTACCCAGCGCCGGGCCGTTGACCTTGACGAACACCAACCCGAGGCGGCTCGCCACGTACTCCATGAGCGTCGTCTTGCCGTAGCCCGGCGGCGACACGAGCAGCAGCAGGCCGCTCTGGTCGGTGCGGCGGCCTTCGCCGACGGTGCCGAGCTGGCGGGCCAGGTTGGCGCCCACCAGCGGGAGCACCGTCTGGTCGACGAGGTGGTTGCGCACGAACGTGGACATCACCTTGGGGCGGAGCTCGTCGATGCGCAGCGCATGCCGGGCCCGGGCCAGGGCCTGCTCGCGGGCGGCCGTCCAGCGGCGGAAGCCGGGCACGGTGGTGCAGCGGAACCGTGCCGTGCGCGCCAGCACCTCGTCGAGCCGCAGCTCGAGCGTGCCGTCGACCACCCGGGGATGCTGGCCCACGAGCCCGGTCACGCGCACCGACCGCAGGCCGGGCGACGTCGCTCGGGGCACCGCGGCCGCGGTCTCGGGCTCGTGCGCGAGGCGGGCGACGCCCCCGTCCGTCGAGGCGCCCGCGGCGGGCGGCGCGGAGGACGACGACCGACGGGTGACGGAGCCCGTCGCCGGCACCGGTGGGGTGACCGCCTCGGTGAGGACGAGGGCGGCCGCCTCGTCGACCTCGACCGCCAGCGCGGCGACGTCCGCGTCATCGGTGGCGGCGAGCAGACCAGCAAGCCAGGCGTGCACGAGCTGCCAGCGG
>CAYUXB010000156.1:2456-4881 GCA_964448525.1 uncultured Acidimicrobiaceae bacterium | reverse complement strand
TGCCGGTGCCGCGACCGCGCCCCGCATCTGCCGCTCCCCCGGTCAGCGCGGCCAGGTCGTCGTCGAAGGCCCGGCGCTGTCCGGTGCGGTCGAGGTGCGACCAGAGCGCGTCGCGCAGGGCGACGGCTGAGGCGCTGGTGACGAACTGCACCGTGGGTCGGGCCAGCTCCTCGAACAGGTAGGCAGCCGCCGCAGCCGCGTCATCGGCGTGCACGTCGAGGCCCGCCCCGTCGGTGCCGAGGGCGGCGGCCAGGCCCGCGGCCATCTCGGCCTGGAGCGCACCGATCGCGGGGCCGGGGCCGAAGCTCGCCCGCAGCCGGGCCAGGCTGGCGGCCCGGTGACGCCAGCCGGTGGCCTCCGGGCTCGCCCCCCGCTCCGACCAGAACAGGCAGGCCAGAGCGCGCGGCCGCGGCGGCCAGCGCAGCCGGTCGGCGGTCTCCGATGCCAGGACGAGCTGGTGGAGGACCAGCGCAGCGTCGTGGTCGTGCACGCCGCGTTCGTAGCCCTCCTCGAAGCGCCCGCCGGCGTAGCCGCGCACCACGTCGCCGAGCGTGCCGTCGGCCGCGGCGGCCAGCAGGCCCTCGAGCGACAGGCCGTCCCGGCCGGCCTCCGCGTCGGCCAGCAGCGCGGTGGCCAGGAACTCGGCCCGGTAGACCTCCGCGGTCTCGGAGACGAGCCGCTGGTCCCAGTGTGCCTCGGTGCCGGCGAGCTCCGGATCGTCGAGGGGCTGGCGGAAGTCGGTGCCCGTGACCGCCAGCTCGAGGTGGCCGTCGCGCGGAACGACCGTGAGCTCGAACGGCTCGGTCGTGACCGAAAAGCGGTGCCCGCCGAGGCGGATGACGTCCGCGCCGTCCTCGAACAGGTCACGGCGATCGCGCAGCGTCCGCGCCGCCTCCTGCCGGGCGGCGGTGAGCCGGCCGTCGATCTCGTCGGCTCGCACCGCGTCGTCGAGGTCGCGCAAGCGCGTCGACAGGGCCCGGAGCCGCTCGACCATCGGATCGGCGACGAAGTAGGCGTTGACCTCGTCCGGCGAGCCGAGCTGCGCGGCCCGGCGGGCCACGGTGGCCAGTACCCGCTCGGCGTTGGCGACCAGCCTGTCGGCATCACGCTGACGCTCGTCGAGCATCGCCTGCTTGCGGGCGGTGAACGCCTCGTAGATGTCGTCCCGGCGGCTGGCCAGCTGCTCGGCGTGGCCGTCGTCGTCGCCGAAGCGGGTCTCGAGCCCCTCCACCTGGGCGAGGAGGCGGGCCAACTGGTCGTCGCAGGCGGCCGGGGTGGTCGCCAGGCCCAGACCGCTGCCCACGGCCTCGGCGAGGAGCGCGAGCTGCGCGCCGAACTCGGCCGCGCCCTCGGCGCGGGCGAGGTCGCGGCGGCGGCCCTCCGCGGTCGAGCGGGCGCGGTTGACCCCGGCCAGCACCTCGGAGACCGACTGGAGCACCTGCGTGCGGTCGCGAGCGTCGTCGATCGTCAGCCCGTCGACCACCTCGGTGACGAGTGCCATCTCGTCTGCGACGGCGGTGAGGCCCGCCGCCACCTCCTCCGCGGCCGCGGCGGCATCAGCGGCGCGGCCCGCCGCGTCGAGCGCCGCCACCCGCTCGTGGTACGGCGCGAACGCGCCATCGGCGAGCACGAACCCGACCATGTCGGCGGCGACGGCGTCGAAGTTCTCGGTGACGCGAGCCTCGAGCGCCGCCACGCGGTCGAGGTCGGCGTAGCGCAGGTCGCGCAGCGAGACGACCCGCCCGCGCAGAGCCCGAAGACGGCCGAGCGCCTCGACGAACTGCGCCACCGACTCGAGCTCGACGGCCGGCAGCTCGCGCAGCAGCGCCCGGAGCTGGCCGTCGACCTCGTCCGCGGCCTCCTCCGCCTGCGCCCGCAGCGCCGAGACCTTCTCGAACTCGTCGATGACCAGCTCGGCGGTCGAGCGCAGCTCGTGCAGCGGGGTCGCCAGGTCGCCGACCTGCGCGTCGCCCAGCCAGTGGTGGGCGTCCTGCATCCGGCCGATGCGAACCACCAGGTCCTCGTAAGCGGCCCGGGACGGGTCGGGTCGACCCACCAGGCGCTCGATCGACACGGCATCGCTGATCGCCCGCACGAGCTCGGCGTTGCCGACGACCTCGAGGAACGACTCGCCGACGGGAGCGGCGGCCGCGTGCTCGTCGCTGGCGAACGGCGTGCGCCAGATCTGCAGCGGGTGGACGCGGGTGGGCTCCTCGCTCTCTGCCCGCAACACGACCATCGTGCCGTCGTCGAAGACGCCGTAGCCGTGGCACACGACCTGCTGGGCGACGTCCTTGCGGATGAGGTTGTAGGGCAGCAGGTTGGTGCGACCGGCGGTGCGCTCGTGGAACGCGTAGAGCACGTCCTCGCCGTTCGGCGCCCGGCGCGCCTCCACGAAGATCATCGAGTCGACGTCGCCCTCGAA
>CAYUXB010000156.1:0-2356 GCA_964448525.1 uncultured Acidimicrobiaceae bacterium | reverse complement strand
CTCGGTGTTGTTCTCGACCTTGATGGTGAGGTCGCCGCCGATCGTCTCGACGAACAGCTCGTCGCCGATGCTGACGTGCGGGTACCGGCCGGCGACGTGGTCGTCCCGGGTGGTCTCGACCCACTCGAAGTCGTGCGCGGGCGGGAACACGTGCTCGCGCTCGCCCCGGTCGTCGATGTAGCGCACCGTGCCGTCGCGCTCGAGGGCCCAGCGGAACACCTTGAGGTCGGCCGCGGCCCGCCCCGTCTGGAACACCGCCAGCAGCCGGCCCTCCAGGCGCCGGAGCTGCACGAGGCGGGTGTCCTTGTAGTAGCGGAACACCTCGCCGAAGTCGTGGACGAACGCCGGGTCGGCCAGGAAGTTGGCGGGGTCGCCGGCCTCGACGTCGTGCAGCTCGTAGGAGCCGCCGTCGGTCGCCTCCAGCCGGTGGAGGCTGAGCACGTCGGCCACCGCGGTCTCCGACCGCAGCCCGATGAAGACGTTGTAGCCGAACAGCAGCAGCGGCCCGACGGTGACGGCGTCGCGGGGGACGCAGTTGTTGCGCGTGCGGATGCGGGCGGCGCCGACGAGCGCCAGGTCGGTGGACCCGAAGGTCTCGTGGCGGGCGTCGTTGAGGCGGCGGGCCCGTGCGGCCAGCTCGCGCGCCTGGTCGCCCAGGCGCGCCCGCAGCAGCTCGTAGGTGCCGCCCTCGGCGGGTGTGCTCACCGGCCGGCGATGTCGGCGACCCGGACCTCGTCGAGGCCGAGCGCCTTGGCCTCGGCGAGCAGCTTGGACAGCTTCTCGCCGCCGCCGTTGCCGTCGGCCACGATGAGCTTGGTGAGCAGCGCCGTGAGGGTGAGGTCGCGCAGGTCGGCGGTGCTGGTGCCGCCGAGCAGCGATCGCAGGTCGTCCGGCAGGTCGCGGGACCCGTCGAGGTAGCCGCCGAGCAGCGCCTGCGCCGTCTGGCTGTGCTCGATCGCCCCGTCGACCGCCTTGCCCATCGTGATGGCGCCGGCCAGACGGTCGAAGAACACGGAGTCGCCGCCGATGATGTCGATGTCGGCCTTCTCCAGCCCCTTGGCCAGCACCTCGGCCTGGCTCTGGGCGACCGACCGCCGGGCCTCGATCTCGGAGAGCTGGACGTCGCGCCCGGCCTCGATGCGCAGGCGGTACTCCTCGTGGGTGCGGCTGGCGTCGTCGAGCGCGCCCATGGCGGCGGCCTTGTCGGTGAGGCCGGCGGCCTCGCCCCGCAACCGGGCGGCGATGGCGTCGCCCTCCGCCAGGCCCAGCTCGCGGGCGACGGTGGCGTCGGCCTCGGCCAGCACCTGCCGGGCCGCGGCGTCGGCGTGCTTGACCCGAGCCTCGGCCTGGCCGAGCTGCTCGACCGCGTCGGCCTCGCGCTCGCGCACCTCGACCTCGGCCAGGCCCGGCGCCGCCGTCTCGGCCCGCACGCCCTCGGCGATGCGGATCTTCGCCTTGGCCTCGAGATCAGACGCGGCGAGCTCGGCCTCGGCCAGCGCCAGGCGTTCGCCCGCCTTGTGAGCGGCGGCGGCCTCTGCCGCCTCGGCCGCCTTGATGTCCTTGACCAGGCCCTCCTGCGCCTCGGCCTCCGCGGCGATGATGGCGGACTCCTTCAGGCGGTTGGCCTCCTCGACGGCCTGGACCCGCTTGATCGCCTCCTCCTGCTCGACCACCGTCTTTTCGACGACGACCCGCTCGCGCACGACCTCGGCGATGTTGCGCTTCTCGACCTCGACCTCGCGGTCCTTCGCGATGGTGTTGAGCTCGACCTCGCGGTCGCGGGCGATGACCTCGAGCAGGCGGTCCTTCTCGATGCGCTCGCGCTCGACGGCGACGACCCGGTCGCGATTGAGCGTGGCGACGGCGACCTCGCGCTCGAGGTTCTCCTGCTGGACCGCGACCTGCTGGGCGGTGGCGAGGCGCGCGGTCTCGCTCTTCAGGTTCTCCTCCGCCTGCACGCGCAGGATCTCGGCGCCCTCGCGGGCCTTGACCGTCTCGACCTCGCGGTTGGCCCGGGCCTCGGCGTCGGCCTGCTGGCGCTCGAGCTCGAGGATCGCCTCGGTCGCCTCGACGTTCTGCTTGGTGATCTGCTTGCGCTCGGTGTTCTGGAACTCGTTGGTGAGCACCGACTCGAGCGCGGTCAGCTCGGTGATCTTGCGGATGCCCTGGGCGTCGAGGATGTTCTTCGGGTCGAGGTGGCCGATCGGCGTCTGCTCGAGGTAGTCGATCGCGCAGTCCTCGAGCACGTAGCCGTTCAGGTCGGTGCCGATGACCGCCACGATGTGGTCGCGGAACTCGTTGCGCTTCGTGTAGAGGTCGACGAAGTCGAGCTGCTTGCCGACCGTCTTCAGCGCCT
>CAYUXB010000155.1:0-9145 GCA_964448525.1 uncultured Acidimicrobiaceae bacterium | reverse complement strand
CCCGCCGGTGGTTCGCCGGCTGGTGGACGGGGGTTGCGATGCTGACCGCACTCGTCGGCGCCGCGGGTCTGCTGCTGCTCGGCGCGGGCGGCGCCAAGGTCGTCGACCCCGCCCGGACGGTGGGCGCGCTCGGCGCGCTGGGCCTACCGGTGAGCCCGCTGGCCGTCCGGCTGGGTGCGGTGGGCGAGGCCATCCTCGGAGCCGTGGCGTTGGTGATCGGCGGACGCGTCGCCGCGGGCCTGGTCGGTGCTAGCTTCGCGGCGTTCGCCGTGTTCGTGGTGGTGGCCCTGCGCTCGGGCCGCCCGATCGGCACGTGCGGCTGCTTCGGCCAGGCGGACACGCCGCCGCAGTGGTCGCACGTGGCGGTCGACGCAGCGTTCGCCGTCGCCGGGGCCGCAGGAGCAGTCGTGGGTGCGCCACCGGTGCTCGACGCGTCCCTGCCGGTGATCGTGGCGGCAGTCGTCCTGGCCACCGGCGCGTACGTCCTGCTCAGTCGTGCTCCCAGCAGCATCCCGACCGGATGATCGGATACCCGGTGCGGCGGACTCGTTGCCGTCACGCGACCACCAGTCGGCCCGGCCCCGCTCCGGTCACCCGGACCTCCCAGGTGGCGGTCGAGCCGACTCCTGCGACGATGGCCGTCACGCACGCGGCCGGTTCCCCGCAGGCCGGCTGCGGTCAGTCTGGCCGGCGGGCCACGACCACCAGAAGGCCCTCCATGTTGGTCTCGGTGCCGAAGCTCTCGCGCACGTCGACGTCGAGCCCCTCGGCCTCGAGCAGCGGGGGGACGACGGTACGCACGTCGATCAACACGTTGTCGTGGCGCTCGCGCTCGCGGCGGTACCGGCCATCGGCCTCGCGCACGAAGATCGTGTGATCCCGGGCGAAGTGGTTGGGGCCGTCGCTCACCCGCTCGATCACCAGCGCCAGGTCGTTCCCCACCCATCCGGAGGGTCGCTTCGGCATCTGCGCGTCACGAGTCGTGAGGTCCTCGAGGTCGAGGGCGAGCACACCGCCGGGCCGGAGGGCCCGGGCGCAGGCCACGAGCGCCTGCTCCAGGAGCTCGCGGCTGGGGAGGTAGCTGAGCGCATGGCCGGTCGAGACCACGGCGTCGGCCTCCGGCAGCGGGTCGTGGGGGAGCGCGACGAGCCGGTGATCGAGCGCCTCCGGTGCGTAGGTGCGGGCGATGTCGAGCATCGCGGATGACGCGTCCGTGGCGACGACCCGGTGCCCGGCATCGAGCAGGTGGCGGGTGAGGAGCCCGCTGCCGCAGCCGACCTCGACCACGAGCCCGTCGCGCGCCGCCACCGGTTCCAGCAGCGCCAGGATGCCGGGGGCGCAGGCATCCGCGTGGAACCCGAAGCCCTCGTGGTGGATCCGCGCCAGCGCGTCCCGGTGGTACGGCTCGTCGGTGCCCATGGCCGGACGTTAGGTGCGCCAGGCCCGGAGGGCACCCCGATTGCCGGCCGCGCTGCGCACCGCCCGGCTCGGCCGGTCGCCGGTGGCCGGTGGCCGGTGGCCGGTGGCCGGTCGCCCGTCGCCGGTAGCCGGTCGTCGTCGCCCCGTGCGATCTGGCGTCGCTCAGGTGGTCATGTGCTGGTGAGGGACGCCGGTTGTCGTGGTGGGTGTGTCGGGGCGATCGGTGGTGGGGATCTGGCGTCGCTCAGGTGGTCATGTGCTGGTGAGGGACGCCGGATGACCTGGCCCCTCATCCGCGGCGGGCCTCCATCGAGGCGGCACGGTCGTGGTAGAGGTCATGCAGGTCGGACCCGCAGGCATCCGGCCGCTTGGTGACGTCGTCGAAGGTGATCTCGACGCCGTCCCATCCGAGCCGCTTGAGCCGCCGTCGTCGCTGGCGGTCCCACTCGTGGGCGGCCTTCCCGGAATGGCCGCCGAGACCGTCGCACTCGACCCACCACTTGATGTCGGGCCAGGCCAGATCGATGTAGGCGACGAAGTCGTCGCCGTCACGCACCTTGAACTGGGTGACCGGATCCGGAAGGCCGATCGACCGCACCAGCCGGATCGCCCGCGTCTCGAAATCGTCGTCCCCGACCGGTTCGCCGAGTCGCTCGCTGAGCATCGCGGTCATCAGGGCGGCGCCTCGTCGGCCCCGCTGCGGCAGCTCGCGGTGGCGGCGGACGATGGCGTCGAGCATCTGGGGTGAGCGCCGGCAGGCGTCGTCGAGCGCCTGGGCCACGAGGAAGGGATGGGAGACCGCCGGGAGGTCGAGGATCGTCCGCACGGTCGACGTGGTGGGCAAGCCGTCGACGACGCGCAGATCGACGGCGCGGAGGGTGCGGCTCTCGTGCACCGTCCAGGCGCGTCCCCTCCGTCGGCGCCCCCGCTCGGTGATCACCTCGATGATCCGCCCGTGGAACCCGTTCAGCTCGTCCAGCGCCGCAGCCGAACGGTGGGAAGCCCACGCCGCGCTCGACGCGGTGGCGATGCGCACCCGCTGACGCCAGCTGTCCGGGACGCCGGCAACGGCATAGGTCTGCGGGGCGACACGGCGGATGCGGCCCGACCGTTGCCACGACTGAAACCGGTCGGGTGGAACGCCGAGGCCCCTTGCTTCGGACCACGTGACCACGCTGTGGTGGTCGCGAGCGAACTCGACGAAGCAGGCCCAGTGGGGGTCCATGCCGTCCTCCTGCGGTGATGCGGTGCGCAGGGGGCCACGTGTCCCCGATCCCGACCTGTGGCGGCATCGCGGCACGGAGGGTGCGACAACCCTATGCCATCCTCGGCGCTATCTCGGGCGCCGGCCGCGTTCGGGGAAAGGCGAGTGTGGTCGACATCTGGCGTCGCTCAGGTGGCCGTGTGCTGGTGAGGGACGCCGGTTGTCGTGGTGGGTGAGTCGGGGCGGCCGGTGGTGGGGTTCTGGCGTCGCTCAGGTGGCCGTGTGCTGGTGAGGGACGCCGGTTGTCGTGGTGGGTGAGTCGGGGCGGCCGGTGGTGGGGTTCTGGCGTCGCTCAGGTGGACATGCGCTGGTGAGGGACTCCGGAAGTCGGATGCCGCGAGTTGAGGGCCCCTCGATGCCGGGCCGGGGCGAGTCGAGGGGCCGGGTCGAGGCCCGGGGAGACCGGGCCGGACCGGAGGGAGTCGAGGGGCCGGGTCGAGGCCCGGGGAGACCGGGCCGGACCGGAGGGAGTCGAGGGGCCCGGCGTTGCCGGGCGACGCCTACTCGATGACGACGACGACGTCGCCCGAGCCGACCGACTGGCCGGCCTCGGCCTTGACCTCGGCGATGGTGCCCGACTTGTCGGCGGCGATGTTGTTCTCCATCTTCATCGCCTCGAGGACGCACACGGTCTGGCCTTCCTCGACCGTGTCGCCGACGGCGACCAGCACCTTCACGATCGTGCCCTGCATCGGCACCGCGACCTGGCCGCTGCCGGCGGCGGCGGCCGAAGCCCCGGCCGAGCGGCGGGGACGAGCCGACGCCTTGCCCGCACCGCCACCGGCGGCGACGGCGCCGACCTGCGACTCGGGCACCCACACGGTGACCCCGAAGCGGCGCCCGTTCACCTCGACGTCGACGTCACGGCGGACCTTGGGCTCACGCTCCTCCGAGGAGTCGTCGTCGGCGGCCGGCGCCGGCGCGGCGGTGGCCGACAGGTCGAGGCGGTCCTCGACCCACTTGGTCGAGTGCTCGCCCGCCACGAAGTCGGGGTGAGCCAGGATCGCCAGGTCGGCGGGGATGGTGGTGGCCAGGCCCGCGATCTCGAACTCGTCGAGCGCCCGGATGGTGCGGGCGATGGCGACCTCGCGATCGGACCCCCAGCAGATGAGCTTGCCGACCAGGTTGTCGTAGTACTGGGAGACCTCGTCGCCGGCCTCGTAGCCGCCGTCCCAGCGCACGCCGTAGCCCTGCGGCACCCGCAGCTTGGTGATCGGGCCGGGGGAGGGGAGGAACTTGCCGCCCGCCGGGTCCTCGGCGTTGACGCGCACCTCGACGGCGTGGCCGCGGCGGATGATGTCGTCCTGGCCGAACGAGAGCGGCTCGCCGGACGCCACCCGGATCTGCTCGGCCACGAGGTCGAGCCCGGTGACGAGCTCGGTGACCGGGTGCTCGACCTGGAGGCGGGTGTTCATCTCGAGGAAGTAGAACTCGCCGTCCTGGTAGAGGAACTCGACGGTGCCCGCGTTGACGTAGCCACAGGCCTTCGTGACCTTGACGGCGGCTTCGCCCATCGCCTGGCGCACCTCGTCGGGGAAGCCGGGGGCGGGGCTCTCCTCGATCAGCTTCTGGTGGCGGCGCTGAGCCGAGCAGTCGCGTTCGCCGAGCCACACGGCGTTGCCCTGCCTGTCGGCGAAGACCTGCATCTCGATGTGCCGGGGCCAGGTGAGGTAGCGCTCGACGTAGCACTCGCTCCGGCCGAAGCCCTTGAGCGCCTCGGACTGGGCCGACTCCAGCGCCTCGGCCGCCTCGGCCGCGGTCTGCACGACGCGCATGCCGCGCCCGCCGCCGCCGTAGGCCGCCTTGATCGCCACGGGCCAGCCGTGTTCGGTGCCGAAGGCGACGACCTCGTCGCTCGACGACAGGAACTCGGTGGTGCCGGGGACGCCCTCGACCCCCGCCTCGTGGGCGGCGATGCGCGAGGAGACCTTGTCGCCCATGACCTCGATGGCCTCGGGCGGCGGGCCGATGAAGGTGACCCCGCGGGCGGTGATGGCCCGCGCGAAGTCGGTATTCTCGCTGAAGAACCCGTAGCCAGGGTGCACGCCGTCGGCACCCGACCGCTCGATGACATCGAGGATCTTCTCGGTGTTGAGGTAGCTCTCGGCGGCGGTCTGGCCTCCGAGCGCGTAGGCCTCGTCTGCGAGCCGCACGTGCAGGCTGTCGCGGTCGAGGTCGGAGTACACGGCGACGGAGGTGATGCCAAGGTCGCGGCAGGCCCTGATGACCCGCACCGCGATCTCACCCCGATTGGCGATCAGAATCTTCGAGAGCACGCCCTATGTTTACGGGCATGTCGACGGGTGGTGCCAGACCGCCGGGTGATCCGCGGCTCACGGCGGGTACGGAGCGAGCCCGGGAGGCGCTCGCCGGCACGCGGTTCGCCGACGTCCGGTGGGTGCCGGCCACGGGTTCCACCAACTCCGACGCCATGGCCCTGGCCCGCGACGGGGAGGCCGAGGGCATCGTGGTCGTGGCCGACCACCAGAGCGCGGGGCGGGGCCGGCAGGCGCGCAGCTGGGTCGCTCCACCCGGAGGCTCGCTCCTGGTATCGGTGCTGCTGCGGCCGCCGGCCCGGGTGGCGGGCACCGTGACGATGGCGGCCGCGGTGGCCATGGCTGAGGCGGTCGAGGAGGTGTCCGGCGTGGTGGCGGGGCTGAAGTGGCCGAACGACCTCGTCGTGGCCACCGACGACGGCGACCGCAAGCTGGCCGGCATCCTGGCCGAGGCGGACTGGCCGGCGGGCACCACGATCTCCGGCGGGTACCGGGCGCCGGCGCCCGACGACCGGACGGTGGTCGTGGTCGGCATCGGGCTGAACGTGACGTGGCCCCGCCCGGCGGCCGAGGTCACGCCCGGGCAGGTCGGCAATCCGCCGGTCGGTGCCGATGACGACGACAACCTGCCGATCGGTGCGAGTGACGGCGGTGGACCGGTCGGTGCGGGTGACGGCGGTGGACCGGTCGGTGCGGGCGACGACGGCGGACTCGACGAGGTGGCGGGCATCGCCACGGCGCTCAACTGGCTCGGCCCGCCCGTCGACCGGGTGAACCTGCTCGTCGCGTTCCTGCGCTGCTTCGATCACCGCTACACCGCGCTGCTCGCGGACGGTCCCACCGGCCTGCTGGCCGAGTGGCGTCGCCGCTCTGCCACGCTCGGGCGGCGCGTCCGTGTCGACCTCGGTGCCGACGATGTCGAAGGCACAGCCGTCGACGTCACCGACGAGGGCCATCTGGTGGTCGACACGGTCGAGAGCGGCCGCCGGACGCTGGCCGTCGGCGACGTCGTCCATCTGCGCCCGCTCTGAGACCGGTGGTCGACCGTACGCGCCCGCCAGCGCACGCTCGGCGTGGCCCGGATCCCCTTCTGTAGCGGGTGCCGAGGGCGCGCCATCGCGCCGTGGTGGGGCGGCTAGCTTGCTCCGCCCTGACGTCCCCCTCGTCAGGTCCATCGACACCACCTGGAGACCCCTTGTCCTTCCGCCCACGTTCCCTGCGCGCCCTGGGTGCCGCGGCTGCCGGTCTCGCACTGATCGGAACGGCTGCCTGCGGCTCCGACGAGCCCGAGCGCGACGAGACCACCAACGAGGTCACCGAAGCCGGTGACGCCGACGTGTTCAGCATGGCCGTCGGCGACTGCCTCACCGACGGAAGCACGACCGGGCAGGTCAGCGAGGTGCCCGTCGTGCCGTGCTCCGAACCGCACGCCAGCGAGTTGTTCCACAGCTACCAGATCCCTGCCGCGACGCTGCCCGCCGCCGCCGAGATGGAGGCGATCGTCGCCGAGCAGTGCGTCGGCAACTTCGAGTCGTTCGTCGGCCTGGCCTACGAGCAGTCGACCCTCGAGGTCACCTGGATGGAGCCGACGTCCGGGTCGTGGGATGACGGCGACCGTGAGCTGCTCTGCCTGGTCTACGACCCGGCCGGGGACGTCACCGGCTCCCTCGCAGGGGTCGCCCGCTGACGTACAGGACCCGGTGCTGCACGTCGCATCGGGTCCTCACGTCACGGAGGTGGCCGGCCGCGCCAGCGACCGGCCACCTCCGCGCCGAGGCGCTCAGGGATCGAGGGTGCGGGACACGAGGTCGGCGAAGGCGGCGATCGCCTCCCGGGCGACCGGGCCGTCGACCCCCGGCAACATCCGGCCGTCGAGCATCCGCAGCGGCTGCACGTCCCGCGTGGTCGAGGTGAGCAGCACCTCGTCGGCGCCGGCGAGGGCCGCCATGGGAACGTCGTCCTCCTCCGCGCCGGGGAGCAGTTCGAGCACCAGTCCGCGGGTGACGCCCGGGAGGCAGCCGGACAGCAGCGAGGGTGTCACGAGCCGTCCGTCGACCACCAGGAAGACGTTGGACCCGGTTCCCTCGCACACGTCGCCTCGCGTGTTGGGCAGCAGGGCCTCGGAGGCGTCCACCTTGTTGGCCTCGGCCAGTGCCATCACGTGTTCGGCGTACGAGGTGGTCTTCACCCCCGCCAACGCCGAGCGCTCGTTGCAGGGCCAGGGCGCGGTGATCGCGGTCGCCTCCGCAGGCCACGGATCGAGCGGCCTGGCGGCGACCACGAGCGTCGGCGGGACATCACCCCGTCCCGACCCCATGGGGCTGACGCCGGCGGTGACGGTGATGCGCAGGCGGGCGAGGTCGAGCGCGGCGGCCTCGATCACCTCGTCGACGACCCGGCGCAGCGACCCGTGGGTGAGCGGGATGTCGAGCCCGAGGAGCTGCGCGGAGCGGTGCAGCCGTTCGAGGTGCCGACCGAGGGCGAACGGCCGCCCGCCGAGCACCTTCACCGTCTCGAAGACGCCGTCACCGACCGTGAAGCCGTGGTCGAACACCGACACGACGGCGCGGTCGGGCTCGACCAGCTCCCCGTTCAGCCACACGGCACCTGCGCTCGCGGTCATGGGTGTGCATCGAACCCGATGGCCGAGCCCGCCGTCGAGTCCGCCGTCGGGTCCGGGCGGGACGGCGCCGATCCGCCGCCCGCCACGGCGAGCAGACGACGCGCCTTGAGCTCGGTCTCGGCCCACTCGCCTTCGGGTGTCGAACCCCAGGTGATGCCGCCGCCGGTGCCGAAGTGCAGCCGGCCCTCCTCGAACCAGAACGTACGGATCGCCACGTTGAGCTCGCCGCGGCACCCATCCGCATCGACCCAGCCGACCGCGCCGCAGTAGATCCCCCGGGGGGCCGTCTCCAGACGCGCGATCTGCTCGAGCGAGGCGAGCTTCGGCGCCCCGGTGACCGATCCGGGCGGGAAGGTGGCGTCGATCACGTCGCCCCACGTCGTGCCGGGACGCAACGTGCCGGTCACCGTCGACACCAGGTGGACGAGCCCGGGATGCTGCTCGATCGCGCACAGGGCGGGCACCTCGACCGAGCCCCACTCGCACACCCGCCCGAGGTCGTTGCGGACGAGGTCGACGATCATCACGTTCTCGGCCCGGTCCTTGGGCAGGAAGCGGGAGGGGTCGTCGGCCGTGCCCTTGATGGGGGAGGACGCCACCCGGTCGCCGTCCCGCCGGAGGAACATCTCGGGTGACGCGGACGCCACGTGGCACCCGACCGACGGCAGTCGCACCACCGCCGAGTAGGGCGCGGGGTTGCCCCGCCCGAGGGCCGCACCCAGGGCGGCGACATCGGCGCCCGGAGGCAGCGGTGCGGCGAGCCGGCGAGTGAGGTTGACCTGGTAGACGTCCCCGGCGGCGATCGCGGCCCGGATGGCGTCGACGCCGGCGCAGAAGCCGTCGCGGTCGAGCGAGGTGGTCCACGCGTCGGGGTCGGGCCCCTGCCACGGCGGGCCGGGCCAGGGGCGCGCGGGGCGCGACTCGGCGAAGCGGGCCAACACCGGATCGCCCTCGAACGGGAGCACGACCGCCCACAGCCCGTCGCCGTCGAGCGCGGCGAGATCGGACGTGACGTCGACCAGGCCGGTCAGCAGTCGCCCACCCACCACGGCGAGCGGGCTGTCGGTTCGCGTTCGGCCGGACACCATCACGCCCGGAGGATAGGAGGCGCTGATCGCTCCGCCTGGGTGCGGGCCCGGGCCCGTCCGTCGACGGCCGCCCGCCGATCGGTCCTACGATCGCCGGGTGCACGTGGAGTTCACCGAGGAGCAGCAGGCCCTGCGCACACTCGTGCGCGACTTCGCCGAGGGCGAGATCGCACCGCACGCCGAGCGCTGGGACGCCGACCACACGTTCCCCACCGATGTCGTGCGCGAGATGGGCGAGCTGGGGCTCTTCGGCATCCCCTTCCCCGAGGAGTACGGGGGCGGAGGCGCCGACCTCACCACCCTCTGCATCGCCATCGAGGAACTGGCCCGGGTCGACCAGTCGCTCGCCATCACGCTCGAAGCCGGCGTGGGCCTCGGCGCCAACCCGATCTACCGGTTCGGCACCGAGCAGCAGCGCCAGAGGTGGCTGCCCGACCTGTGTGCCGGGCGGGCGCTCGGCGGCTTCGGGCTGACC
>CAYUXB010000154.1:0-9160 GCA_964448525.1 uncultured Acidimicrobiaceae bacterium | reverse complement strand
GTGCGGGCCGGCGCCTCGGCGCACAGCCGCACCCAGTCGGCGACCGTGATGCGCCCGGTGCGCACCCCCTGCCACACGAGCGACATGCGGGTCTCGATACCGGGGAGCCCGCCCGGGATCTCCGTGAAGTCCGCGAACCCCTCCGGGCGGTCCGCGGTCCCCCGGCGCCTGTCGTCGGTCCAGAACGGGCAGTGGTCGGTGGCCACGGTCTGCACCCACCCGCGGGCGAGGCCCTCCCACAGCTCCTCGCGGTGCCAGGGGTCGCGCAGGGGTGGGGTGCACACGAAGTTCTCGCCGTCGGGCCGCTCCAGCACCGTGGCGTCGAGGTGCAGGTACTGCGGGCAGGTCTCGGCATGGAGCGCCACGCCACGCTCCTGTGCGGCGCGCACCTCGGCCAGCCCGGGAGCCGACGACAGGTGCACGACGTACACCGGCGCCCCCGCCACCTCGGCGAGACGGCCGACGCGGGCGATGGCCTCGGCCTCGAGGGCGGCCGGGCGGGTCTCGCGGTGCTCGACGACCGAGGTGCGCCCCTCGGCGACGGCTCGGCGGCGCAGCGCCTCGATGGCCCCGCCGTTCTCGCAGTGCACGGTCACGAGCCCCCCGTGCTTGGCGCACGCGCGCAGGACGTCGAAGACCACGTCGTCGTCGACCTGCAGCAGCTGCGGGTACGCGAGGTACAGCTTGAAGCTGGTCACCCCCCGCTCGACGCAGTCGGCGATCACCCGCTCGGGCACGGCCTCGGTGAAGGTCATGTGCAGGCCGACGTCGATCGCGGCCGGTTCGGCCCACCGGCGCCAGGTGGCCAGCGCGGTCAGCGGATCCTCGCCCCGGTAGGCGGTGACGTAGTCGATGACCGTGGTGGTGCCGCCGACCGCGGCGGCGGCCGTGCCGGTGGCGAAGTCGTCGGAGACCCGCACGGCACCGACCGGCAGGTGCATGTGGGTGTGCGCGTCAACCCCGCCGGGCACGACCAGCAGGCCGCTCACGTCGACGACCTCCGCCCCGCGGTCGTCCACCAGGCCGGGGGCGACGGCTCGGATGCGCCCGTCGAGCCCGACCGCCACGTCGGCGGTCCGCTCGCCGTCGACGTCGATCACGGTGCCTCCTCGCAGGATCATGCCGAGAGCGAACCACAGCCGGCCACCGACGTGCTCGGTTCCCGCCCAGGTCGGCGATGGCATCGACGGGTCTCACGGTCCCGACACCCGCCACCCTTCAACAATCTGTTGATCTCTGCCATCGTGGCGGGCGTGACGGTCAGCTTCAGCCTGAACGGCACGTCCGTCGAGGTCGGTGACCACCCGCACCTCCTCGCCGCCCTGCGCGAGGAGCTCGACGTCACCAGCCCCAAGGACGGGTGCTCACCGACGGGGCAGTGCGGGTGCTGCACCGTGCTCGTCGATGGCAGGCCGACCGTCAGCTGCTCGCTGACCCTCGACCGGGCCGCGGGCACCCAGGTCACCACGCTCGAGGGCCTGCCCGAGGTCGAGCGGGAGCGCTACGCGGGTGTGTTCGCCGCCACCGGGGCGCTGCAGTGCGGGTTCTGCACCCCGGGCATCGTGATGCGGGCCAAGTACCTGGTCGACAAGCACGGACCGGCGCTCACCCGCGACAAGGCGGCCCGCCACCTGGGCGGACACCTGTGCCGGTGCACCGGCTACCAGTCGATCCTCGACGCCGTCGAGCTGCTCGCCACCGGCGGCGAGGTGCCCGTCGCTCTCCCGGAGTTCGGTGTCGGCAGCCGCGCCGCCCGGTACCAGGCGAACGACCTGGCCCTCGGCGACAAGCCCTACATCGACGACATGCGCGTGCCGGGCCTGCTCCACGCGGCGCCGGTGCTGGCCGAGCACGCGCGCGCCGACGTCCTCGCCATCGACACGACGGCCGCCCAGGCGGTCCCCGGGGTCGAGCGGCTGCTCACCGCGGCCGACGTGCCCGGGGAGCTGCGCATCGGGCTGATCCACCGCGACTGGCCGGTGTTCGTCCCCGTCGGGGGGCGCACCTCGTACACGGGGGACGTGATCGCCCTGGTGGTCGCCGCCGACCGGGCGACTGCCCGGCGGGCCGCCGGCCTGGTCGAGGTCGACTACGCCCCGTTGCCGCCCTTCGCGGACCCGCACACGGCCCTGGCGTCGATCGAGCCGGCCGTGTGGGAGGTCGGCGACGGCGACGCGCCCAACGTCCTGTCGCGCACCACCTACGCCCGCAGCGACCACCCCGACGGGATCGGCGTCGACGCCGCCCTCGCCGCGAGCGCCCACACGGTGCACGAGGTGTTCCAGACCCAGCGGGTCGAGCACGCCTTCCTCGAACCCGAGTCGACGCTGGCCGTGCCCGGCGACGACGGGACGCTGGAGGTGTTCTCCGGCGGCCAGGGGGTATGGGACGACCGCCGCCAGATCGCGGACGTCCTCGGCGTCGACGAGCAGCGGGTCCTGGTGCACCTGGTGGCCAACGGCGGCGCCTTCGGTGGGAAGGAGGACTGCGCCAACCAGACACAGACCGCCCTCGCCGCCTGGCTGCTGGGCCGACCGGTCAAGTGCACGTTCAGCCGCGACGAGTCGCTGCGGGTCCACCCCAAGCGCCATCCGGTGCAGATCGAGGCCTGGGCCGGGTGCGACGACGAGGGACGGCTGACGGCGCTCAAGGCCCGGATCGTCGGCGACTCCGGTCCCTACGCCTCGGTGGGGATGAAGGTGATCGAGCGCGCCGCCGGCCACGCCAGCGGGCCGTACGTCTGGCCGGTCATCGATGTCGACGCGTACGCCGTGCGCACCAACAACCCCGTGTGCGGCGCGTTCCGCGGCTTCGGCGCGAACCAGGCCCAGTTCGCCACCGAGGGCGTGCTCGACCGGCTGGCCGACGCCTGCGGCATCGACCGCTGGGAGATCCGGGCCCGCAACGTCGTCACCCCCGGGGCGGTGTGGGGTCCCGGCCAGGTCATGGACGACGGGGCGCTCGGAGCCCGGGCCTGCCTCGACGCCATCCGGCCCCACTGGGACGCCGCGGTCGGGGCCGGTCGCGCCGTCGGCCTCGGGCTCGGGCTGAAGAACTCGGGCCTCGGCAACGGGTTCGACGAGGTGGCACGGGCGGTCGTGCGCTTCGACGACGAGGGCGACGAGGACGGCGGCGTCGAGGTGCGCCACTGCTGGACCGAGATGGGCCAGGGCGTCCACACGGTCGCTCTCCAGGTGGCGGTCACCGAGCTCGGCGTCGCGCCGGACAAGGTCCGGGTGCTGGTCGACACCTCGCGCGAGCTGGGCGCCGGCCAGACGACCGGCAGCCGCGGGACGCTCATGGGCGCGGGCGCGGTGGCCGCCGCGTGCAAGGCCGCCTGCGACGACGGTTGCCGACCCGGGGTCGACTACGAGGGCGAGTACCGGGTCGACTGGACCGAGGCGCTCGGCACGGTCGACCGCCCGACCATCCACTCGACGTTCGGCTACGCCGCCCAGCTGGTGATCCTCGACCCTGCCACCGGTGCCTTCGACCGGGTGGTCGCCGCCCACGACGTCGGCCGGGCGGTGAACCCGCTGCTCTGCGAGGGACAGATCGTCGGCGCGGTGCACATGGGCCTCGGGTACGCGCTGAGCGAGGACTTCCCCACCGACGAGGCCGCCCGGCCCACGCACACGACCCTGCGGCAGCTCGGCATCCTCCGGGCGAAGGACGTCCCGCCGATCGACGTCGTGCTGGTCGAGCAGCCCCAGCCTCGGGCTCCCTACGGCATCAAGGGCGTCGGCGAGATCGGCCTGGTGCCGACCGCCGGGGCGGTCGCGGGCGCCCTGCACGATCTCGACGGCGCGTGGCGCTCGTCCCTGCCGATGCGGCGGGACGGCTCGTGACGGCCACCACGCCCGGGCTCGTGTGCGGGCACCACCACCTGTACTCGGCGCTCGCGCGCGGCATGCCCGCGCCACCGGAGACGCCGACCGACTTCACGTCCATCCTCGACCAGGTGTGGTGGCGGCTCGACGCCGTCCTCGACCTCGACCTGGTGCGGTGGTCCGCCCTGCTCGGCGCGGTCGAGGCGCTCGAGGCCGGCACCACCGCCATCGTCGACCACCACGCCTCGCCGTCGGCGATCGACGGCAGCCTGGACGTCATCGCCGAGGCCTGTGCAGAGGTCGGCGTGCGGGCCGTGTGCGCCTACGAGGTCACCGACCGCCACGGGCGCGCCGGCGCCAAGGCCGGCCTCGCCGAGAACGAGCGGTTCATCCGGGCCGGCGGACGCGGGCTCGTGGGGGCACACGCCTGCCTGACCCTCTCCGACGACACCCTCGGCGCCGTGGTCGGCCTGGCCCGCGACCTGGGTGTCGGCGTCCACGTCCACGTGGGTGAGGACGCCACCGATGCCGACGCCGTCAAGCGCCTGCGGCCGCACACCACCGGGGACTGGCTGCTCGCGCACTGCGTCCACGTCGACCCGCCCCTGGCCGGCACCGTCGCCCACAACGCTCGGTCGAACATGAACAACGGGGTCGGCTACGCCCGGCCCACCCGGTGGGCCGCGGCCGGCAACCGGGTCGTGCTCGGCAGCGACGGCATCGGCGCCGCGATGCTCGAGGAGTTCGCGCTCGCCTACGTCGCCCAGCGGACCGACGACGTGACGGCGACGCCCGAGGACGCGTGGTCGTGGCTCGGGGCGGGCGCCGATCTCGTCCCCGAGGTGCTGGGTGACGAGGTGACGTGGTCGGCCGACCGCACAGACCCGTGGTACCTGGCGTTCACGCCGGGCGTGCGGGCCGAGCGGGTAGTCATCGACGGCGAGGTCGTGGTCGACGGCGGCGTCTGCACCCGCGTGGACGCCGCCCGGATCCGGGCGAGGGCCTGGGAGGAGGCGCAGCGACTGTGGTCGATGTTGTGAACGACGTGCTCGACGAGGGCGACGAGCCCGCCCCAGCCCCCGAACCGGCAGGAGTCGCTGACGAGTTGGCGGGCGTGCCGATGGCGCTGTACCTGCAGGACGCGCACCCGATCCGCGAGGCGATGGGCTTCGCGCAACGGGCCGAGGAGCTCGGCTACGCGGCCGTGTGGCAGGCCGACAGCCGGCTCGTGCGGGAGGCGACGGTCCCGATGGCCGCCATCGCGGCGACGACCCAGCGCATCGCCGTCGGCTCCGGGGTGATCGACATCTGGACCCGCAACCCCGCCCGCTTGGCGTCGCTGTTCTCGACGCTCGACGACCTCGCGCCCGGCCGCGTCCTCGCCGGCTTGGGCGCCTGGTGGGACCCGCTGGCCGCCAAGGTCGGGGTCGTTCGCGAGCGGCCCCTTCGGGTCATGCGCGAGATGGTCGAGTCCGTGCGTGCCCTGCTGGCCTGCGATGGGCCCGTGACCTACGACGGCGCCTACGTGCACCTCGACGGGGTCGAGCTCGACTACGTCCACCAGGAGCGGCGCGCCAAGCAGGTGCCGCTCTACATCGGGGCCACCGGCATGAGGATGATGGCTCTCGCCGGCGAGATCGCGGACGGTGTGGTCCTCAACTACCTGGTCTCGCCCGCCTACAACGAGCGGGCGCTGGCCGCGCTGGCCGAGGGCGCCGACCGGACGGGCCGCGCCCTCGACGACGTCGACCGCCCGCAGCTCGTCGTGTGCTCCCTCGACGCCGACCGCGACGCTGCGCTCGACGCCGCCCGCCTGCTCGTCACCCAGTACCTGGGCCAGCAGCCGCACATCATGGCGGCCTCCGGCGTGCCGTCCTCGCTGCTCGACGAGATCGGAGAGGTGCTCACCTGGCCCACGAGCCACGACGAGGTGGTGGCGGCCAGCAAGCTCGTCCCCGACGAGATCGTCCAGATTCTGTGCGCCGCCGGCACCGCCGAGGAGTGCCGCGCCAAGGTGGCCGAGTACGTGGCCAACGGGTGCACGTCACCGATCCTCTACCCCCTCGGTGACGTCGAGGCGACGCTGCGGGCCTTCGCACCGGGGGGCCGGGAGGCGCAATCCGCCTGAGAGCGGCGCCCGGTGGCGACAGATCACGCCGGTCCGGACGTCGCATCACTCGTCGGCGGCGAGCACACGGACGTCATGGGCGCCGGCGTCGGGGGCGGCGAAGCCCAGCAGGGCCGCACCCTCCTGCTCCACGGCCTCACGGTCGGCTCCGGGCCACGGCCCGAAGGGCGTGACCGTCAGCGTCGCGGCTCCTCTGGCGCGTTCGATCGACCAGATGCCCGCCACCATCCCGTCGACGAGCACGGTGCCCGGCAGCATGCCGTTCGGCCGGCGCAGCCGCTGGCGGGCGTCGTCGCTGACGATGTGGCTGCGGTCGGCGTGGGACAGCAGGACGTTGTCGAAGTCGGGCAGGAACCGCACGGGCGCCGGCACGTCCGGGTCCGGGCGGGGGGCGTCTGGCAGGTCGAGCAACTCGCGCCCGGCCTCGTCGCGGAAGCGCACGACCCGGTCGCCGAGCCGATCGGCGACCTGCTTCAGTCGGGTCAGGCCGCACCAGGTCTGCACGTCCATCACCGACGCCGGGCCGAACGCGGCGAGGTAGCGCAGCGCCATCTCCTCCCGGGTGGGGTCCGCGTCGAGCGGGCCGCCCAGCCAATGCTCGGCGGTCGTCACCGTCACCTGGCCCGACCTTCCCCACACCGCCCGGGGCGGGATCTGCACGAGCGGCGCTCTAGCGCGGACGACCTGGGCGAGCGTGGCCGGGTCGCGATCGGGCCAGCGCTCGGCCAGGCGCTTGCCGAGCGCGCTGAAGGTGAGCGGCTCGGCTTCGATCAGCTCGCACCCGGCGGTCACGACGGCGTCGAGGTCCAGGTCGACCAGGCCCGGAGCCCAGTTCGAGGTCGTCAGCCCCCGGGCCAGGAACTCCGCGAGCAGCGGACGGAGGAAGCGGCAGTCGTCGGCCGTCACCAGGTGGACGGTGCTGCGCATCACGACGACCCGCACCGCCCGCCGGTCGGTGAGCATCGCCCCGAGCTCGTGCGGATCGAAGCCGTCGAGCCGGGACCAGAGCGCGTAGTACGGCGACCATGGCGCCTGAGCCTGGAGGCCGACCAGGTGGTGGACGGCGGCGGGCACCGGACGGTCGGCGCGCTCCAGCAGCATCTGGCGGGCCAGCAGCGCACGGTTGCGGGCAGCGTGCGTCAGCACGGGAGCGGTGGAGGCTCGGGCCACGTCAGGGTTCCTCGCGGGTGGATGCCGGTGGGGGGAAGGTCGGGTCTGGGATGGGCGACCGCGCGGGGCGACCGTCGGTCGGCGTGCCGGTCGCCGCGGTGCGGGCCGCCGGTGCCGTGGCGACGACGGTACAGGCGGCCCGGGCACGGGTCAGCGCCCCTCCGGCTAACCTGAGCGGCGCTGACGACCTCCGTGGGAGAGTCCTGTCGTCGACGGGGTGCCGCGAGGTGCCACGCCGTCGCCGGGCGCCGAAGGGGCAACCACCCCGGAACCTCTCAGGCACCAAGGACCACAGGGGCGAGGCAGCTCTGGAGGCGCACGTGTGCGACGACAGAGGGGGAACGCAGGCCCGCCACCAGGTGGCCCATCGATGAGCGCCCCATCCTCGACCCTCCGGAGCACGACGTGAGCACCAGCGCCGAGCACTTCGCCGACCGACACATCGGCCCGTCGGCCGACGACGTCTCGACCATGCTCGACGCCCTCGGCGTCGCCAGCCTCGACGACCTGCTCGACCAAGCCGTTCCCCCGTCGATCCGCGACGACAAGCCGCTCGCCCTCGACGATGCCGTGTCCGAGCCCGACGCGATCGCCCTGCTGCGGTCGCTCGCCGACCGCAACGAGGTGCTGACCTCGCTCATCGGGCAGGGCTACTACGGCACGCACGTGCCGGGGGTGATCCTGCGCAACGTGCTCGAGAACCCGGCCTGGTACACGGCCTACACGCCCTACCAGCCGGAGATCAGCCAGGGCCGGCTCGAAGCGCTCCTCAACTTCCAGACGATGGTCTGCGACCTGACGGGCATGGAGATCACCAACGCCTCCATGCTCGACGAGGGCACCGCCGCGGCCGAGGCGATGACGCTGACCCGGCGGGCCACCCGCCACGAGGGGAACGTGTTCTTCGTCGACGCCGAGTGCCACCCCCAGACGATCTCGGTGGTGGCCACCCGGGCCGAGCCGCTCGGCATCGAGGTGGTGGTGGGCGACCCGACGGTCGACCTCACCCCCGCCGACACCTACGGCGTGCTGCTGCAGCATCCCGGCACGTCCGGCATCGTGCGCGATCTGCGCCCGATCATCGACGGGGTGCACGACGCCGGCGGCCTCGCCGTCGTGGCCACCGACCTGCTCGCCTGCACGCTGCTGACCCCGCCGGGCGAGCTCGGCGCCGACGCCGCGGTCGGCTCGTCGCAGCGCTTCGGTGTGCCCATGGGCTTCGGCGGGCCGCACGCCGGGTTCCTCGCCACCCGCGACACCTACAAGCGCTCGCTGCCGGGCCGGCTCGTGGGTGTGTCGATCGACGCCGCCGAACGCCCCGCCTACCGCCTGGCGCTGCAGACCCGCGAGCAGCACATCCGCCGCGAGAAGGCGACCTCCAACATCTGCACCGCCCAGGTGCTGCTGGCTGTCATGGCGTCGATGTACGCCGTCTACCACGGTCCCGACGGCCTCCGCTCGATCGCCGAGCGGGTGCACGGGGCAACGACGCGCCTGGCCACCGCGCTGCGGGGCGTCGGGCGCGGCCCGGTCAACGACACCTGGTTCGACACCCTGACGTTGCATACCCCGGGGCAGGCGGCCGAGCTCGTCGATCGTGCCCGGACGGCCGGCATCAACCTGCGCCGGGTCGATGCCGACTCGGTCGCCCTGTCGCTCGACGAGACGACCGATCGCGCGGTGCTCACCCGTCTGGGCATCGTGTTCGGCATCGAGGGTGACGTGTGGATCGATGCGCCGCTCACCGGCGACGGAGCCAGCGCAGCCGAGGGCGTCGGCCCCGCGTCGAGCGGTATCCCCTGCGCCGAGCAGCGCACGAGCGAGTTCCTCACCCATCCGGTCTTCCACGAGCACCACTCCGAGACGGAGATGCTGCGCTACCTGCGGCGGCTGGCCGACCGCGACGTGGCGCTCGACCGGGCGATGATCCCGCTCGGGTCGTGCACCATGAAGCTCAACGCCACGACCGAGATGGAACCCATCACCTGGCCCGAGTTCGCGAACATCCACCCGTTCGCACCGCTCGACCAGG
>CAYUXB010000153.1:0-9192 GCA_964448525.1 uncultured Acidimicrobiaceae bacterium | reverse complement strand
TACCGGTACGCCAACCTCTACGACCTGCTCTACGGCGGCCACGCCGACGAGATCACGCAGCATCTCACGGAGATCACGCCCGGCCGGCCAACGATCCTCGAACACCGGCACCCGGAAGACGATGTGCGCAAGCACTTCGAGACCCACGCGGTCGACCCGCTGTCGCGGATGCACGTGATGACGATCACCGCGGCCGAGCAGCAGACCATGAACTTCTACATGAACCACGGCACCGACTGGATCGAGCCGATCGCCCGGGGCACCTACGCCGAGATCGCCATGATCGAGGAGCAGCACGTCACCCACTACGAGTCGCTGCTCGACCCGCTCGACTCGTGGATCGCCATGTGGGTCTTCCACGAGTACAACGAGGTGTACCTCTACTGGTCGATGATGCAGCAGGAGAGCGATCGTCGCATCAAGGCGATGTGGGAGCTCAACTGCAACATGGAGATCGGTCAGCTCCAGGTGGCGTGCGACTTCATGCGCCGCTACGAGGGCCGCGAGCCCGCCGAGCTGCTGCCCCCGTCGCTGCCCGACACCGCCGTCACCTTCGAGCCCAACAAGGACTACGTCCGGGCCGTCATGGCTGAGCAGACGGACCTGCGCACCGACGGCACCGACTACGTGAACGTCGACCAGCTTCCCTCCGACCACCGGTACTTCCAGTACCAGGCCATCGTCAACGAGGGCGGAGCGCCGACCGAGATGGTCATCGACCAGACGCGCGAGCAGAAGGGTCGCGAGTACCGCGACGAGACCGAGGGCGAGCACCCGGTCCCCGACCTGCGCCCCCAGCACGCCTGACGCGCCGGCCGACCATCCGAGAACGCAAGGAGAACAGATGCCTGTCCTGACCCCCACCGCCGCTACCGGCGCCCGCTCGGCGCCGCAGCAGATGACGTACGTCGACCCGGCCCGCACCATGTTGCCCGAGGAGAAGGACGCCTTCCTGGCGGACAGCGAGCTGAACGGCGGCTTCGTCGCCGACCTCCTCAGCGACATGCTGACCCACGAGCGCTGCGGCGCTCAGCTCTACCGCTCGGTCGCCGGGCGCACCCACAACCCGATGCTCCAGCGGAAGTACGGGGAGTTCGGCGAGGAGACGCTCACGCACGTCGGCATCCTCGAGGACCTGATCGACGCCCTCGGCGGCGACCCGGGCTACGTGAGCCCGGCCGCCCGTGCGACCGAGAAGTCCGGCGTGGCTCTGCTCGAGTCGACGTTCCTGCTGAGCGGGTCGGTCGACCTGATGACCCAGGAGCTGGTGATGCTCGACGCGGTCCTGTTGGCCGAGGCCAAGGACCACGCCAACTGGGCGTGCCTGTCCTCGCTCACCGACGAGATGCCGACGGGCGACGTGCGCGCCGCCTTCGAAGGCGCCGTCGGTCAGGTCGAGCCCCAGGAGGACGAGCACCTCGAGTGGGCGCAGAGCATGCGCTGCCGGATGATCTCCATGCAGGCCAAGAGCAGCGCCATGCAGACGATGGGGGCCAAAGCGGAGGAGCTGATGGCCCGCATCAAGAGCATGTTCGACTGATTCGACGAGTTCGGCGAGACCCCCCCGCCGCGCCATCCCTGCGGCCCCCGGTTGGACCGGGGACCGCAGGGGTAGGCGAGGGGGCATGGATACCCTTCGTGCTGTCGCGCTGAATTGCTCCCTCAAGGCGGGCGAGGCGGAGTCGAGCACCGACGTGCTCCTTCGCGAGGTCCTCGACGCGCTGCGAGCGCATGGCGTCTCCGCCGGCGATCCGCTGCGCCTCGTCGATCGGGACATCAAGGCGGGCGTCACCTCCGACGAGGGCGACGGCGACGAGTGGCCGGACGTCCGCAGCCAGATCCTCGACGCGCAGATCCTCGTGCTCGGTACCCCGATCTGGATGGGGCAGCCGTCGTCGGTCGCCAAGCGGGTGCTGGAGCGGCTCGACGCCTTCCTCGGCGAGGAGGACGAGCAGGGCCGCATGATCAGCTACGACCGGGTGGCGATCGTGGCGGTGGTCGGCAACGAGGACGGCGCCCACCACGTCTCGGCCGAGCTGTACCAGGGCCTGAACGACGTCGGGTTCACCATCCCCGCCGGCGGGGTGACCTACTGGGTGGGCGAGGCGATGGGCAGCGTCGACTACAAGGACCTGAGCCCCAAGCCGGACACGGTCACCTCCACGACGGCCACGGTGGCGCGCAACGCCGCGCATCTGGCGCGCCTGCTGGCGAAGGACGGCTACCCGGCGGAGTGACCGACCGCGTCGCCGGGGTCGAGCATCGTCGAGGGCATGGCTGGGTAGGGGTTGTGACCGGTGCGGCCCAGGGCGGTGCCGCCCGGAACGGACGAGGAGGACGGCGTGGTCGACGAGGCATTGGCGCAGTGGGCGGAGAGTCGGGTCACCGAGGTGGCCGAACGGCTCGGTCGGAGCGGGCAGACCGTGGGCGTGGCGGAGTCCCTTACCGGTGGGCTGGTCACCGAGGTGCTGGCCCGCGGCCCCGACGCCTCCGAGTGGCTGCGCGGCGGCGTCGTCGCCTACGCCTCCGAGGTGAAGTACGACCTGCTCGGCGTACGACCCGGCCCGGTGGTGAGCCGGGAGGCCGCGCTCGACATGGCGGCCGGCGCGAGCCGCGTGCTCGGCGCCGACATCGGCCTCGCCCTCACCGGCGTGGGAGGACCCGGCCGCCAGGAGGGGGAGCCGCCCGGCACGGTCTGGATGGCCCTCCACGTGGACGGGGAGACGCAGGCGGAGCTCCATCGCTTCTCCGGCGGACCGGTCGAGGTGTGTGACGCCGCGTGCCGGGTGATCATCGACCGGTTGCGGTCGCTCCTCGATTGAGCGGCGGGCAGGCGATCAGACAGGCTCGATGCGCGCGATCGAGCCCATGCCCGCCATGTCGATCGCGTGGCGGGCGGCCGTGTGCTCGGGCGCGAGGATGCGCAGGTCGATCTGGAGCCGCCGCAGCTTGACCGTGAGCGCGAAGACGATCTGCAGGCCCGCGCTGTCGAGGTAGGTCACCCGTCCGAGGTCGAGGTCGACGGCGGTCGCGTGGTTGGGGATGGCGGCAGCGAGCCTGGCCTCGAGCTCGTAGGCGTTAGCGAGGTCGACATCGCCGGCCAGCCCGATGCTGACGTGGTCGCCGTCGGTCGTGACGGCCAGGGTGGCCTCGTTCACTGTGGCGCCCCCGCAGTTCCGAACGTGAGGCGGACCTCGGTTCCCGCGTCGGTGGTGTCGACGGTCATCTCGTCCGCGCAGCCTTCCATGATCGTGATGCCCCGGCCTCGGTTCTCGCCCCGCGGCAGACGCCAGGTGCCCGTGTCCCTGACCGTGGCGAGGATCACGCCTCCGGTGGAGGAGAGCTCGATGCCGATCGTTCCTCCGGCCGGCCCGTAGGCGTGGGCCACGGCGTTGGCCGCGGCCTCCCCGACGCCGAGCAGCACGTCGAAGCCGATCTTCTCGCTGGCGCCGACGTTGGACAGCCAGCGGCGGAGGGCGGCACGCACGAGCCCGAGCGACGTCGCGACCGCGGGCACCCGGAGGTGCAGCGGGGGACTGTCGCCGTCCTCCTCGCGGTGCAGCACCAGCAGGGCGACGTCGTCCTGCGGATCGCCCTCGCCGAGCATCGTGCGGATCACCTCGGAGCAGCGCTGCTCCGCCGTGCCGGTGCCGAGAGCTCCCCGCAGCTGGGCGAGGCCGGCGGTGATCGGCTCGTCGCGGCGTTCGACGAGGCCATCGGTGAACAGAGCGAGCATGGCACCGGGCGCGAGCTGCATCGTCGTGGTGCGGCGCGGGATGCCGTGATCGACGCCGAGCGGCGGGTCGACCGGGGCCTCGACGGTGGTGACCTCGCCTCCCGGGACGGCGGTCAGCGGCAGAGGGTGGCCGGCCGACGACAGGTGCAGCGCCGACAGGTCGGCATCGATCACGACGTAGAGCACCGTCGTCATCTGGCCCGCTTCGAAGTGCTGGAGCTTGCGGTCGAGGCGTTCGAGCACGGCGCCCGGTTGGACCATGTCGAGGGCGTAGGCGCGCAGCGCGCTGCGGAGGCGGCCCATCACCACCGCGGCCGGGAGGCCGCGACCGATGACATCGCCCATGACCACGCCGATCTTGCCGGAGGGGAGGGTGAAGACGTCGTACCAGTCGCCACCGACGCCGCCAGCCCCGGCGGGCAGGTAGCGCGCCGCCAGCTCGAGGCCGGGCACAGTGGGCAGCCGGTCCGGGATCAGGCTGCGTTGCAAGGCAGCGGCCGCGGCCCGCTCGACGTTCGAGCGCCGGGCCACGATCGCCAGCGCCACACGGTCGGCCACCATCTGGATGAACTCGATGTCGACCGGTGCGAAGGTGCGCTGGGTCTGCGCCCCCACGTGCAGAACGCCGATGACGCGGCTCTCGTGCACGAGCGGCACGCCGACGAGGGTCTTGATGCCCTGGGCCTTCAGGATGGGGCTGACGAGGTCGGCGTCGTCGATGTCCTCCACGACGACCGGCTTGCCCTCGGCGGCGATGCGGCCGGCGAAACCCTGCCCCATCGCGATGCGGACGCCCTGGCGGACCTCCTCCTCGAGGCCGATGGTGGCGGTGGCCACCAGGTCGTCGGTCGCTGGATCGTGGAGCAGGACGGCGGCGGTGTCGACCTCGACGATCTCCTTCACGCGCTCGAGCAACTCGACGAGCAGGTCGTGCACGTCGAGGTGCACGAGCGCGGCGTCGGTCACCGCGTCGATGCGCCGGAGCCGTTCCGACTCGATTGCCCGCCTCCGTGATCCGATGCCCACGTCGGGGAGGCTAGCGGCAGGTCCCTCGGCGGAAGACGCGTTGATGGCGGGCCCGCCGGATGTCATGAGCGCGCGTCGATACGGGCAGGCACCGCCTACGGCTATCCGCGTCCGGGCGGCGCTAACCGTCTGGGGGGCAACTTTCTCGAGTCGATCCGATGACGGCGTCGACATGTCACCCGCCGAGGGTGATCCGCCGTCCGCAGCGTCGCCCTACACAGAGGCGGCATGTCCGCACCCGAGGTGGGTCACGAGAGCGAGACGATACGGCCGCCCTCGCTGCTCGACGCGCTCGTCCCTCTGGGTTCGCTGGTCGTGCTCATCGGGGGGAGCCTCCTCCTGTTCGGGCTCGACGCCCTCGACGGCCCGGTGCAGGTGGCCCTGATCCTGTGCACGATGGTGGCCGCACTCGTCGCCATGAAGAACGGCTACACGTGGGCGCACGTCGAGAAGGCGGCGCAGGGATCGATGGCGTCGATCGCCAGCGCCATCCTCATCCTCCTCGCCGTGGGCGCCCTGATCGGCGTGTGGTGCCTGTCGGGCACGATCCCGACCCTCGTCTACTACGGCATCCAGATCCTGTCCCCGGGGTGGTACTACGCGGCGACCGCCCTGATCTGCGGCGCGGTCGCCCTCAGCATCGGCAGCTCGTGGACGACCGCCGGCACGATCGGGGTCGGGCTGGTGGGCATCGCCACGGCGCTCGGCGTGTCGCCGGAGATCACCGCCGGCGCCGTCGTGTCGGGCGCCTACCTGGGCGACAAGCTGTCGCCGCT
Organism: uncultured Acidimicrobiaceae bacterium; assembly: GCA_964448525.1. Lineage (GTDB taxonomy): Bacteria > Actinomycetota > Acidimicrobiia > Acidimicrobiales > VFJN01 > ZC4RG19. The sequence goes on along the minus strand of CAYUXB010000153.1, from coordinate 3,654 downwards.
GTCGGAGACCACGATCATGACCTCCCAGCTCGTCGAGCTGGACGTCCACGAGCACATCAAGCGCCAGGCGAAGACGTCGGTGCCCGCGTTCGCGATCGCGGTCGTCGTGTTCTTCCTGCTCGGCATCGCCGGTCCGGATGTCGACGACACGGTGTCGACCACCGTCGAGCTCGACGCGCTCGACGGGGTGTTCTCGATCACCCCGGTCAACCTGCTGCCGCTCGTCCTGCTGGGTTTCCTGTCGATCCGCAAGGTGCCGGCGACGCTCGCACTGCTCGCCGCCACGCTGGTCGCCGGCGGGCTCGGGGCGTTCACGCAGCCCGACATCGTGCGCGGGTTCGTGGAGGAGGAGCGGGGCCCCGTGCTCGACTCGATCACCGCGGTGTGGCAGGCGGCGGCGACCGGGTTCTCGATCGAGACCGGGGTGGGGGAGATCGACGGTCTCGTGTCGCGGGGCGGCATGAGCAGCATGTTGCTGACCGTGTGGCTGATCATCGGTGCGGTCACCTTCGGTGCCCTGCTCGACGAGATGGGCCTGCTGGCCCGGCTGATCGACCCCCTGATCTCGGCGGCGCGCAGCACGGGCCGCCTGTTCGCCACGGTGCTCGGCTGCGCACTCGGGCTGAACATCGTCGCCGGCGACCAGTACATCGCCCTGGTGCTGCCCACCCGGCTGTTCCGCGGCGAGTTCGCCCGCCGGCGGCTGCACCCGGCGATGCTGTCGCGCCTCGCCGCCGACAGCGGGACCGTCACCTCGCCGCTCGTGCCGTGAAACTCGTGTGGGGCGTTCATGAGCGCGGTGCTCGGCGTCTCGACGCTCCTGTACCTGCCCTACGCCGTCTTCAACATCGCCAGCCCGCTGCTCAGCGTCGTCTACGGCGCCACCGGTCTGACCATCGAGAAGGTCGAACCGTCGGGGGTGGCCGTCGGGGCGGACGACCTGGCGCGCACCGATCCAGCTAGGGAGGAACCGTGAGTGAAGCGAACGATGTAGGCGACCGGGGAGCCGTCGCCGCCACCGAGGGCGCCAAGCCGGCTGGGGGACTCAAACGGGTCACGCTCGTCACGCTCACCGGCATGGTGGTGGGCAGCATGGTGGGCGCGGGCGTCTTCGCGCTGCCCCGCCGCTTCGCCACCGAGACCGGCGTGTACGGCGCGCTCATCGCCTGGGCGATCGCCGGCAGCGGCATGCTGATGCTGGCGTTCGTGTTCCAGACGCTGGCGATCCGCAAGCCGACGCTCGACTCCGGCGTCTACGCCTACGCCAAGGCCGGCTTCGGCGAGTACCCCGGCTTCTTCTCGGCCTTCGGCTACTGGGCGAGCGCCTGTGCCGGCAACGTCACCTACTGGGTGCTCATCTGGTCGACCGTCGGCGGCATCGCCGGCTGGCTCGGCGAGGGCGACACGCTGTGGGCCTTCCTGCTGTCGACGGTCGGCATCTGGCTGTTCGCCGCGTTGATCCTGCGGGGGGTGCGCGAGGCGGCGACGATCAACAAGATCGTGACGATCGCCAAGATCATCCCGATCCTCGTGTTCATCGTCGTGTGCCTGTTCATGTTCGACCTCGACGTGTTCCGCGACAACATCAGCGGGGGCGACGGTGTCGGTTCGCTGCTCGACCAGGTGAGCGGCACGATGCTGGCCACGGTCTTCGTGTTCCTCGGGGTCGAGGGCGCCAGCGTGTACTCCCGCTACGCGCAGCGGCGCGAGCACGTGGGCCGGGCCACCGTCCTCGGGTTCCTGAGCGTGCTCAGCATCTTCGCCACCGTCACGATGGTGAGCTACGGCATCCTGCCCCGGGCCGAGATCGCCGAGCTGCGCCAGCCGTCGATGGCCGCGGTGCTCGAGGAGGCGGTGGGGACCTGGGGCGAGGTCTTCGTCAGCGTGGGCCTGATCGTGTCGGTGCTCGGCGCCTACCTGGCGTGGACGATGATGGCCGCCGAGGTTCTGTTCGTGGCCGCGAAGGACCGCGACATGCCCCGGTTCCTCACACGGGTGAACAAGGCCGACGCCCCCGTGACGGCGCTCATCATGAGCACGGTGCTGATCCAGCTCCTCCTCGCGGTCACGCTGGTGTCGGAGGACGCGTTCAACTTCGTGCTCAACATGACGAGTGCGCTGACGCTCATCCCCTTCGTGCTGTGCGCCGCCTACCTGCTGAAGCTGACCCTCACGCGGGAGAGCTACGACGACCGGCCGGAGGGACGCACCCGCGACCTCGTCGTCGCCGGCATCGCCACGCTCTACACCGTCTTCCTGCTGTACGCGGCGGGGCCCCGCTACATGCTCCTGTCGTTCGTGATCTACGCCCCCGGCACGGTGCTGTTCGTGATGACCCGGCGGGAGCAGGGCCGCCGGTTGTTCAACCCGCCCGAGATGGTGATCCTCGGCATCACGATCGTGCTGGCGATCGTCGGCGTGGCGGGCCTCGTCGGCGGATGGATCACGGTGTGAGCCGTGGGAAGGAGAGCCATGACCGGTGAGACGACCCGTGTTTCGACGTCGACCGCGACCGCAGCCGTGCTGGCCGTCGTGCTGGCGCTGGGCGGCTGCACGGATGACGCCGACAGCCGCGCCGAGACGGCCGGGATGCCGATGCTGCGCGAGCACGCCGAGGCCAACGACTGGGAGCTCGACGTCGCCGCGAGCACACCGACGATCCAGGACGCCGAGGGGCCGATCACGCTCACCGTCGACGCGGACCAGGTGTCCGGCCAGGGCCCCTGCAACCGGTACCACGGTGAGATCCACATCGACGGCGACGAGGTCGCCATCACCGGCCTCGCCTCCACCATGCGGGAGTGCGAAGGCGCGGCGACCGACGCCGACGCCGTGTGGTTCGGGGCGCTCACCGACGTCGACGAGGGCGAGATCGTCGACGACGAGTTCGGGGCCGAGGGCCGGCTGGTGCTCAGCGGCCCCGAGGTCCGGTTGGAGTTCGACACGACGGAGGACGACGGATGACCGACGACGCACCCGCCTACGGGGTCCACTCCGAGGTCGGCACCCTGCGCAAGGTGCTGGTCTGCGCCCCCGGGCTCGCCCACAAGCGGTTGACGCCGACCAACTGCCACGACCTGCTGTTCGACGACGTCATGTGGGTGCAGAACGCCCAGCGCGACCACTTCGACTTCATGGCCAAGATGCGCGACCGCGGCATCGAGGTCGTCGAGCTGCACAACCTGCTGGCGGAGACCATGGACATCCCCGAGGGCCGGGCCTGGCTCCTCGACCGCAAGATCACACCGAACGAGGTGGGGATCGGGCTGGTCGACGAGACCCGCTCCTACCTCGACGGGCTCGCGTCGCGGACCCTCGCCGAGCACCTCCTCGGCGGCCTCGCCACCGATGACCTGCCCACCGAGCTGCGGTCCGGTTACGTCGCGCTCGCCCGCGAGACGGCGGGACTGCGCGATTACCTGATGCCGCCGCTGCCCAACACGCTCTACACGCGCGACACCACCTGCTGGCTCTACGGCGGCGTCACGTTCAACCCGCTGTTCTGGCCGGCGCGCCACGACGAGACGCTGCTGATGAAGGCGGTCTACGAGTTCCACCCGAGCTTCGCCGCCGCGGGGATCGAGGTGTGGTGGGGCGACCCGGAGAAGGACTGGGGGCTCGCCACGTTCGAGGGCGGCGACGTGATGCCGATCG
>CAYUXB010000152.1:0-9228 GCA_964448525.1 uncultured Acidimicrobiaceae bacterium | reverse complement strand
GCTCGTTGATGAACGGCATGCCGCACTTCTCGGCGTACTGCTCGATCGGGTCCTGGGCCTGCTTCTTGGTGCCGACGAAGAGCACCGTGCCGCCCTTGGCGGTGACGTCGCGCACGAACGTGTAGGCCTTCTCGATCCGCGACAGGGTCTGCTGCAGATCGATGATGTAGATGCCACCGCGCTCACCGAAGATGAAGCGCTTCATCTTGGGGTTCCAGCGGCGGGTCTGGTGTCCGAAGTGGACACCGGCCTCGAGGAGCTGCTTCATGGTGACGACAGCCACGTGTTGTCCTTTCCCATCGGTTGACGTGACCGGCCCGGCGCCCGAGAGCGACCGTGGGGTTCGATACGGAGAGGCGCCTACGTGACCAGCGTGGGTGCACGCGGGTGCCGTTGCATCGAGTGGGCCGGCTGCGAGATGTGATCGAGTGGTGTGGTTGGAGACGGCCAGGGGTCCTGACCGGCGGGACAGCCTACCGGTGCGGTCGGGCGCACCGCACGTCCGGCTACGAGGAGGCGATGACCCGTCGATGCGCCGGACCCCGTGCTCGGGACGACGGCGCGCCCGCCGCCGCGACGACGACACGAGCGGGGTCGTCGGCACGTCATCCGGGGCCACTGGCCGCCACCGCGATCGTCAACTGGTCCTCCACCGCGGCCACGGCATGGCCCGTCACCACATCGGCCACGACGTCGTCCCACGACTCGCAACCAGGCGGGTTGCCGGTCAGCGCCCACGCGATCTCGGCGGTCGCCGCCTCGGACCCGACCAGGTCGCTGTGAGCGGACCAGCCCGAGACCGGCACGGTCACGTTGTCCGCGCCCGCGACCTCAGTGCGCGGTGCAGCGACCACCACGTCGCCCCGCGCCCCGACCGACAGGAGTCGCACGCCCGACGGGACCCCCACCTCGGCCAGCTCCTCGACGACAGCGGACCCCTCGGCGAGCTGGGCGATGGCGAGCGCGTGGCGATCGAGGCCGGTGTCGAGCAGCTGTTCGGCCGAGTCGAGCCCCCGGCTCGCCAGCCACCGATCGTTGGCGGCGGCCACCACCGTGGCGGCGTCCGCTCCCCCGTGCGGCGAGCCCAGGGTGGTCACGAGTCCGAGGCGGCCGAGGTCGAAGCCACGGGCCTCCAGCTCCGTCAGCGCCAGCCGGGTCACGACCCCACCGAGCGAGTGCGCGTACACGTCGACCACCGCCTCCGGATCGGCGGCGGCGACCTGTTCCACCAGGTCGGCGAGGTGTCGGCCCGCCTCCATGACGTCGCCCTGCGTGTCGGCGCTCGCGTAGTCCGCGGCGGCGATCTCGTCGAACGCCGCCCCGGTGCCCGGCGTGCGGCCGCCGCGGTAGCTGAACCGCACCACCCGGTTCGGTGCGTAGCCGAGCTCGCTCGTGCGCAGCTCGTCGATCGAGCCGGACGTGCTCGACGAGCCGAGACCGGCGACGGTCACCGCCGCCCGGCGGGGCTGGTCGGCCATGGGGCTCGCCGGGGGCACCCCCGACGAGCACTGCCCCCGGGCCAGGAGGCGCTCGGCGAGATCGCCGGCCACGTCGAGACCCGTTCCCGCCAGGCCGGCCCGAGCGGCCGGAGGCACGAGGACCTCGGCTGTTCCGCGCAACCAGTCGTACGCATCGGCCACGCTGCTCGCGGACAGGCCGCCACCCTCGGCGAGAACGATCTCGGCCAGCGCTCGGGCCTCCGCGTCGGGCGTGCTGCCCGGTGGTACCTCGAACGGGAGGAGCTCGACCTCCGCCACGGTGCCCGCGAACAGGGAGGCCGGGTCGAAGTAGGCGTCACCGACCCGGGCACCGAAGTGCAACCGTCCACCGCTGGTGCCGATCCGGTCGCCCTGGCGGACCTGCACCCCCGAGACGACGTCGACGGCGGCGAGGAAGGAGTAGCTGGTGCGGATCCCATCGGGGTGGAGGATCGTCACGTGGAGCGCTCCGCCGACGTGACCGGCGAAGACGATCGTGCCCGCAGCACTGGCGCGCACCGGCGTGCCGGGCGAGGTTGCGTACTCGAGCCCACGGTTGCCCGCCCCGTAGGGCCCGGCGGGCGGCCGGAACGGATCGCCGATGGACGCGTCGACGGGAGGGACGTGTCCGCCGGACGGAAGGGGTTGGCTCCCCTGTCGGTCGCTGGTGCGGGGCTCGGCCGCAGCCGCGGGGGCGGCGACCACCGTCACGACCACGACGACCAGGCCGAGGAGAATCCTCCGTGCGGCGGGTGCCCGGCCGAGGAGGATCCGCCGTGCGGCCGCGGGCGTCCGGCCGACGCGCCACGACCCTGGCCGGCATGGTCCGCCGGCGCCCAGGTCGGGAGATCCGCCGGCGCCCAGGTCTGGCGATCGGCCCCTCCCGCCCCACCGGGGAGCCGGCCAGGGGGGCCGCAGGCGACGCCGGCGACGGGGCTGGTGGACACGGCGGCGGGGCCGGAGGCGCACGGGTGGTCCCGGCCGGCGGGTGGGCAGCATGAGGTTCCCCCCTAGGGGATCGTCGTGATGAGGGGGGAAGTTGGAGCGCCGAAGACCGCGCGAGCGGCGACCGAGACCGTCCGTCGAGGCTGGACGAGCCCGTCTCGACGGGCAACCGGACGTGCCGGCGAGTGAGCCTGGGCGTCAGGCGAGCTCGCGCTCGGCGGCGGTGAGCCACCGGCGGAGCTGACCCACGGCCTTGCCGTGGATCTGGCAGGCGCGGCTCTCGGTCACGCCGAGCACCTCGCCGATCTCGGCCAGGGTGAGGCCATCGTGGTAGTAGAGGGCGACGACGTCGCGCTCGCGCACGGACAGGCGGTCGATCGCCGCGGCGAGAGCCCGGCGCAGCTCGTCGATCTCGACCTGGTGACCGGGGCACTCGTCGTCGTCGACGACGAGCACGTCACCCACCGTGAGCGTCTGGTCGCCGTCGTCGGCAGCGCCGAGCGTGGCGTCGAAGGCGACCAGGTTGACCAACGCCACCTGGGACTGCGCCCGCGCCAGCTCGCTGTCGGACATGCCGAGAGCACCCGCCAACTCCCGATCGGTCGGTGCCCGATGCAGGTCGCACTCGAGGGAGCGCTCGGCGGCGTCGATCGCCCGCGCCTTGGCGCGGACCGACCGGGGCACCCAGTCGAACGAGCGGAGCTCGTCGACGATGTGGCCCCGGATGCGAGCGAGGGCATAGGTCTCGAACTTGTGGCCCCGCTCGGGTTCGAACTTGTCGATCGCGTCGATGAGGCCGAACACGCCGTAGCTCACGAGGTCGGCACGGTCGACGTGTGCGGGTGCGCCGGCCGCGAGTCGGCTGGCCACGAGATGGACCAGCGGTGCGTAGTGCAAGATCAGTTCGTCTCTCGCCGGTCGCTGGCCGGCACGCTTGTAGGCGTGCCATGCACTGGCGATCTCGACATCGACGTGAGTCACGTACGCGTCCCTATGCCCGCGGATGGGTGGCGTCGAAAACTGTCCTCAGCCGTTCCTTGGAGACGTGAGTGTAACGCTGCGTGGTGGCGAGGTCGGAATGCCCGAGCAGTTCCTGGACGACCCGCAGGTCAGCACCACCGTCGAGAAGGTGGGTGGCGAAGGTGTGCCGCAGTGCGTGGGGGTGGGTGGGCTCACTCGCCCGTCGATCGAGCACCCGGCGGGCATCGCGGGGGGTGAGCCGTCGGCCCCGCCGGTTGAGGAAGATGGCACCGGCCGGGGTGACGTCCGTGACCAGCACCGCTCGACCGTCGGCCAGCCAGCGGCGCAGCGCGTCGACCGCCGGGGCGCTGAGGGGCACCGTGCGTTGCTTGCCCCCCTTGCCCCACACGACGAGGCGGGCCCGATCGGCGTCGATGTCGTCGACATCGAGCGAGGTGGCCTCGGCGATGCGCAGCCCGCTGCCGTACAGCAGCTCGAGCAGGGCGATGTCACGCAGCGCCACGGCCCCCGCCGCAGGGTCGCCCGGGACGCCGGTTGCGACTGCACCCACGGCGTCGTCCTGCCCGGGCGGCAGGCCGGCAACCACCTCCTCCCCGGAGGGGGCGACCTCGCCCCTCGGCGCCGGCGTCCGCGCCGACGCCGAGGGGGTGTCGTCAAGCAGGTGACGCAGCTCGTCCGGCCGCAGGACGCGCGGGAGGCGGGCCTCGCCCTTGGGGGCGCTGAGACCCACCGTCGGGTTACCGTCGACGTGGCCCACCCGCTCGGTCCAGCGGAAGTAGCGGCGCAGCGCCGAGGCGCGCCGGGCGATCGTGCGGCGAGCGTGGCCGCGCGTGCCCAGGTAGGCGAGGTAGCGGCGCAGCAGCTGCCGGTCGACCGAAGCGGGGCCGTCGATGCCGCCTCGCTCCGCCCAAGTGGTGAACGAGGCGAGGTCACGCCGGTACGCCTCGACCGTCGAGGGAGCGACGGCGGTCAGCGAGCGACAGAACTCCTCGAGGTGCCAGGCCACGAAGCTCACCGTACAGACGGTGTGCCGGCCGCCAGGTGCATGCCGGGCCACTAGGACGGGGGAGGTCATGCGCCCTCCCCCACCGGTGCCGCCACCCGCTCGTACCAGCCGCCGTGGCGGGCGACCCAGCCGGCTGCGCACAACCGGTCGAGGGCGAGCGCCAGGCTGCCCAGGTCGCGCCCCGTGCGCAGGACGAGGTGGTCCAGAGTCGCCGGTTGCCATCCGACGGACTCGAGCACCGGCTGGTCGGCGGCCTCGGGTTGGGCCCGACGATCGACCGACGACCCGCCGCGGCGACCTGCGCCGAGGCCCAGGGCCACGAGGACGTCGTCGACCGAGCACACAGGGGCTCGCCCCTCGGCGAGCAGTTCGTTGGTGCCCGTGGCGGCCGGGTTGCGCACCGACCCCGGCACGGCGAGCACGTCGACCGCCCGCCTGTCGGCCTCGTCGACCGTGTGCAGCGACCCCCCGTGCCGGTGTGATTCCACCACGATCACCAGGTCGGCCAGCGCGGCGATGATGCGGTTGCGGGCCGGGAAGCGCCACCGTGCGGGGGCGGCGCCCGGCGGTGCCTCGGACAGCAGCACGCCCGCTTCCGCGACGGCCCGCCACAGCGCGGCCTGCCCCCGGGGGTAGACGACGTCGAGGCCGCTGCCCACCACCCCGATGGGCGGTGCGCCGTCGGCGGCCAGCGCACCCCGGTGGGCGGCGCCGTCGATGCCCGCGGCCAGGCCCGACACGACCGCCACCCCGGCAGAGGCCAGATCGCGGCCGAGCTCGGTCGCCATGCCGACCCCCGTCGGCGAGCAGCGGCGGGTGCCGACGATGGCCACCCGAGGGCCGGTGATGACCTCCGGTGCGCCCAGGCTGAACAGGACCGCCGGAGGCTCGACATCGCCCGCCAGTGCCGGTGGGTACGCGGCGGTGCCGAGCAGGTCGACCGCCACCCCGAGCGAGCGCACCTTCTGCCACGCCTCGGTGATGTCGACCTTCGCTGCCGCCTCGCGCCAATCAGCGATGACCTTCGCGGGGTCGGGGCCGAGCGTTCGCCACACCGCTGGTTCGCTCCACCGGTGTGCCCGGAGGACCCGCGCCCACGCGATCGACGGGGGCACGATCGCGAGGATGGCCGCGAGTCGCGCCGGGCCCATCCCCGGTAGGCCGGCCAGCGCCGTGGCGAACGCCTCGGCGGGAGGCTCGACCGCGACGTCAGTGGCGGGAGGCTCGGTCACGGTGTCGGTGGCGGGAGGCCGGCTCGCGGTGTCGATCGCCGTGTTGGTCAGCGCGTGCTCGCGCGGGTCTCTGGCGGTCGCCGCACTCGCGCGCGCGGTCGCCGGACCGGCGCCGATCGGGACTGCGCCGTCGGGTGGGTGCACGTCGTCGCGCGTCATGCCGCCCGCCCGTCGAGGAACGTGGGCTCGGCCCGCAGTGCCAAGGCTGCGCTGACGTGCTCGACGCCGAGGACGTCGTCGTGGCCTGCGAGGTCGGCGATCGTGCGGGCGACGCGGCGCACACCGCCGAGCCCTCGTCCGGTCAGGCGCCCGGCGCGCAGGGAGCGCTCGACCAGGCGGGTCGCGGGCCTGTCGAGCGCGGCCTCCCGGTCGAGCCGCCACGCGGGGAGCTGGGCGTTGGCCGCCACGTCGCGCGAGCGAGCCAGGTCGCGTGCCGCGGCGACGCGCGCCGCCACCTCCGCCGTCGATTCGCCGGTGACGTTGGACAGCAGCGCGGTGACGTCGGGCCGCCCCACCTCGATGCGCAGGTCGAAACGGTCGACCAGCGGCCCCGACAACCGACGGGCGTAGCGTGCCCGGGCCGTGGGCGTGCACCGGCACCCCCCGGGCGTCGCCCCCTCGCCACACGGGCAGGGGTTCATCGCCGCGACGAGGAGCAACCGGGCTGGAAAGGCGACCTTCGCCGATGCCCGGGCCACCCGGATGACGCCCTCTTCGAGAGGCTGGCGCAGCGTGTCGAGCACCGTCGGCTCGAACTCGCCCAGCTCATCCAGGAAGAGCACACCGCGATGGGCCAGGCTGACCTCGCCGGGCTGCATGGTGTGCGAGCCGCCGCCGACGAGCGACACGGCCGACGCCCCGTGGTGCGGTGCCCGGAAAGGCGGCCGTCGCACGAGCCCGCCCGGTGGCAACGGCAGACCGGCCGCGGAGTGGATGCAGGTCGCGTCGAGCGCGTGCTCGGTAGGAAGGTCGGGCAGCAACCCGGGCAGTCGCCGGGCGAGCATGGTCTTGCCCGACCCCGGCGGGCCGACGAGCAGCAGGTGGTGCCCGCCCGCGGCCGCCACCTCCAGGGCGTAGCGCGCCGCCGGCTGCCCCCGGACGTCGGCCAGGTCGGGGCCCGGCGGCGGCGGGGGTGGCACGGCGGGCTCGGGGGCGTCGGGCCACGGTGCCCGACCGGACAGCGCCGCGACCATCGTGGACAACGTGCAGATCGGCCGCACCACGTGCCGCCCCACCAGCTGCGCCTCGACCGTGCACCCCTCGGGCACGACCACCTCGGGATCGGCCAGGGCATCGATGAGGGGCAGCGCACCGGGGACCGACCGCACCGAGCCGTCGAGACCGACCTCACCGACGAAGGCGCGGCCCGCCAGACTGCCGAGCGGGATCTGCTCGCTCGCCGCCAGCAGGCCGGCGGCGATGGCCAGGTCGAGCCCTGCGCCCACCTTGCGGAGGCCGGGCGGCGCCAGGTTGACGGTCATGCGGGCGTTCGGCCACTTGAGGCCGGACGACAGCAGGGCGGCCCGGACGCGATCGCGCGCCTCGCGGCAGGTCGTGTCGGGCAAGCCGACGACGGTGAACCCCGGCAGCCCGGACGACACGTGGACCTCGACCCGGACAGGGCGGCCCTCGACCCCGAGCAACGTCGCAGAGCGGACGGATGCGAGCACGGCGGCAACTCCCTCACAAGCGGTGTGCGTGAGGTGGCCGGCCACGTTCGAGCGGCCACGAGCGCCCCCGGCGTGCGCAGCTGCGGCCGGTGCGTGGGAGCACCCTAGTGGACCGGTATGACACTCTGGAACAGGGAACCACCCGGCCGACCCCGGGAGACCCGAGAGGACGTCAGTGCCCCTCGAAGGTCGGTTCGCGCTTGTCGACGAATGCCGCCATCGCCTCGGCTGTGTCCTGGGAGGACATGTTGACGGCCTGCGCCTGTGCCTCGGCCTCCAGGGCCTGCGAGAGGCTGGTCTCGAAGCTCTGGTCGAGCAATCGCTTCGTCGAGCTCAGCGCGAGCGGCGGACCAGCGGCCAGCCGTCGCGAGATGTCCTCGACGGTGGCGTCAAGATCGTCGAACGGCACCACCCGGGTCACCAGCCCGAGGCGTTCGGCCTCGGCTGCGGGGATCACATCGGCCAGCAGGGCGAGCTCCTTGGCCTTCTGCAACCCGACGATCCGCGGGAGGACCCACGACCCGCCACCGTCGATGCTGAGCCCCCGTCGGGCGAATATCTCCGAGAAGCGGGCGCTCGACGCCGCCACCACGATGTCGCAGCCGAGCGCCATGTTGAGGCCGGCTCCCACGCACACGCCCGCCACGCGGGCCACGACGGGTTGGGGCACGGCGTGCAGCGCCTCGATCGCGGCCGAGACGGTCCGCATGAAGACGAGCCCATGCTGGTCACCTCGATCCGTCCCCTCGGGCGACACGTCGGCCCCGGAGCAGAAGTCCTCCCCCTCGCCCGTCAGCACCACGCACCGGTCGTCCGCCCGCGTCGCCACCTCCCGGAAGATCGCCTCGATGTCTGGCCAGGCGGACGACGGGATCGCGTTCTTCTTGCCGGGGTTCGACAACGTGACGGTCGCGACTCCACCCGCCCGCTCGATCTGCACGTGACCCATCGGGCGCACGATACTGACCGGCGTGGGCCTCAACCCGTTCCGCCAGCACCGCCGCTCCCCCGCCGACATCGCGATGGTCGTCGGCGCCCTGCTCGCGTGCGCCGTCCTGGTCGCTTGGGCGCTATTCGGCTGACACGGCGCGCAGCCGTGCGGCCCCGGCGCCCGGAGCCGGGTGACACCGGCGCTCAGAACGCCGCTTCGATGACCTCCACGTGGTCGCCCATCACGGCCGCCACGTCGAAGCGGACGCCACGACGGGCGGACGGCGGCCGGCTCTTCGCAGCCAGGTAGCGGGCGGCGAGGGTGCGCAACCGGCGTTGCTTGGCCGGCGTGACGGCCTCCGCGGGCACGCCGAAGCGGTCGGACGACCGGGTCTTCACCTCGCAGAACACCAGGTCGCCGTCGGCGGCCAGCAGCACGATGTCGATCTCGCCCTCGCGGCACCGCCAGTTGCGGGCGACGACCTGGTAGCCGTGCGCCACGTACCAATCGGCGGCGAGCTGCTCGCCGCGGAGACCGAGGCGCTGCTTGTGACCACGGGGAGCGCGCGCCCCACCGGCCCGGGGCTCGGGGGACACCGAAACCGACCTACGCGTCCTTCGAGGGGAGCTCCTCGACGTTCACGTCCTTGAACGTGACGACCCGGACGCTCTGCACGAAGCGACTGGTGCGGTACATGTCCCACACCCAGGCGTCTCGCAACTCGAGCTCGACGTAGGTGCGGCCGCCGGCCTCGCGGACCGTCTGCTGCACGTCGTTCGCGAGGTAGAAGCGCCGCTCGGTCTCCACCACGTAGGAGAACATCGGACTGACGTCCTTGTACTCCTTGTAGAGCTGGAGCTCGATGTCGGCCTCGTAGTGCTCGAGGTCCTCGGTGCTCATCCCCGCACCCTAGTGGCGGAGACGCGCACCTCAGCTCTCGCGCTTCTCCTTGACCTTCGCGGCCTTACCGATGCGGTCGCGGAGG
>CAYUXB010000151.1:0-9254 GCA_964448525.1 uncultured Acidimicrobiaceae bacterium | reverse complement strand
GACCACTGGTTGGCCTCCTCCTGCGAGGCGGCGGCCTGCTCTCGTTCGCGCACCGCGCCGCTGGTGCCGAGGAGGTTCTGCACGTGGTGGCCGATCTCGTGCGCGACGACGTAGGCCTGGGCGAAGTCGCCGGGGGCGCCGAAGCGCGACGACAGCTCGTCGAAGAAGCCCGTGTCGAGGTACACCTGGCTGTCGGCCGGGCAGTAGAACGGCCCGACCGCGGAGGTGGCTCCACCGCACCCGGTCGCGACCTGCCGGGAGAACGTGTTGACGGTGGCGTGGGTGTACGACCTGCCGTCCTCGGCGAAGATGTCGGCCCACACGGCCTGCGTGTCCTCGGCCAGGAACCGGACGAACTCCTCGTCCTCGGTGAGGGGTGCGTCGAGATCGCTCTCGAGCTGATCGCCGAAGCCGCTGAGACCCCCCGTCGTACCGTCCCCGCCGCCGAGCAGCACGGTGGCGAGCAGGACGAGCAGCCCGATGAGACCGCCTCCAGCCGCCACCGGCATGCCCATTCCGCCCCCCGAGCCCCGTCGCCGGTAATGCTCGCTTTCGGTCCTGCGCCACTTCATCCCCCATGCGTACCCCGCTGGCGTCGGACGAGCCAGGGACCGCCCCGGATCGGCACGGCGGGCGCATCTCGCACATCGGCGGATGCTGGGTGGCATAAATCGTCCGCACAGCCCGCCGACCTGCACGTTTCGGATACGTGTGCGGCCACGCTCGCTTCCGTGATCTCCTGACCGCGGATCGCGCGGCGCGTGCGAACATTGTGTGCGACCTGGGAAAAAGCGCACGGATCGTCTTGACCGGTGCTCTGGTGTACGGCACCGTGCTGCGGGGGACGTCCTCGTCGGGGAAGGGAGGGGTGAGTTGTCGGTCGTCGGAGCGCGGAAGGGTGAGCGAGGCGTTCTGGCCGTCGGCGTGATCGTCGCCGCGGCCGCCGCCGGCCTGTACGCCCTCGCCCTCGCCGGTGAGCAACGCCTCGACGCGCCGCTCGAGGTCACCGCCGCCTGGCTCGCGGTCGCCTTTTTCGGTTGCGAGCTGTTCGCCCTGCGCGTCGAGCGCACCCACGGCGAATCGTACGGCTTCACCCTCGCCCTCGTGCCCCTCGCCGTCGGCCTGGTGTACGCCTCGCCGGAGGCGCTGGTGTCGGCCCGGGTCGTCGGTGTCGTCGCCGCCATGCTCGTGTTGCGTCAGCGCCGGCTGTTCGAGGCCGTGTACGAGGTCGCTGTCCACGCGACGCAGACGATCACGGCGATGGTCGTCTTCCGGTTGGTGCTCGGCGACGCGGACGTTGTTGGCATCCACGGCGCGTTCGCCCTGCTGGCCGGCATCGTCACCTCCTACTTCACCGCCGCGGGTGCACTGGCGTTCGCCGTGGCCGCCGCCGGCCGACGGTGGCCCACCCGTCGTGCACTGGCCGTCCTCGCCCGCACCGGCGCCGTGGCCGCGACGCTCAACGCCGCCATCGGCATCGGTCTCGCCAGTGCGATGTGGAACCACCCGCACGTCGAGCTCCTGCTCACCGCCATCGTGCTCGCCTGCCTGATCTGCAACCGCAGCTACCGGGGGCTCGCCCACCGCTACAAGGGCCTCGAGACGCACTACGAGTTCGTGTCGTCGGTCGTGCGCTCCGCCGACCTCGACGAGATCACGTCGTCGGTGCTGGCCGCCGCCCGCAAGCTGCTGCGTGCCAACGACGCCGTTCTCTTGCTGCGGTCCACCGGCGACGGAGAGCCCGCCCGACGCGTGCGACTGGGCGACGAGGGCCACGAGCTGGTCGAGGTGTCCCAGGCCAAGCACGTCGCCGACATGCGGGCGCTGATGCCGAGGGCGACGCCCCGCCGGGTCGACCTCGAAGTGTCGTCACCCCCCTGGTTGCGTGACATGACCGCGGTCAGCGCCCTGGCCGCACCCATCACCGGCACCGACCGGTCCGTCGTCGGGGCCCTGGTCGTGACCCAGGCCCGGCGCAAGGCGGTGGCGTCGTTCGGCGAGGCCTCGGCGGCACTCCTCGGCACGCTGGCCGACCAGGCGTCGATCGCCATCGAGAACGGCATGCTGTTCCGCCGGCTCGAGCGCGAGGCCGAGGAGCGGGCGCACCAGGCCACCCACGACGCGCTGACCGGGCTGCCCAACCGGGCGATGCTCACCGACGTGCTGGCGTCCGCACTCGATGCTGCCTATACCACGCGTGGCCGAGTCGGCCTGCTGGTCGTCGACATCGATTCGTTCAGCCAGGTGGTCGACGCCTTCGGCCACGCCAGCTCGGACGGCCTGCTCGTCCAGGCGTGCAGCCGCATCCGCGGCCTGCTGCCCGAGTCGGCCACGCTGGCCCGCCTCAACGGCGAGCAGTTCGCGATCGTCATGCCCGACGTCGAGGACGGCGACGCGGTCGTCGGGGCGGCGCGGCTGCTGATCGCCGGTTTCGACCCGCCGTTCCAGACGGAGGGGGTGCTGCTTGCGCTGGGCATCAACGTCGGCATCGCCGTCTACCCCGAGCAGGCCATCGACGCGCCGTCGCTCGTGCAGCGGGCGCACATCGCCGCCGACGCGGCCCGCCAGAGCCGCAGCGGGTGGGAGCTCTACGACCCCACCCACGACCCGGCCACCCCCCGCCGCCTGGCCCTCGCCGCCGACCTGCGGGAGGCGCTCGAGACCGATGGCCTGGACGTCTGCTTCCAGCCCAAGCTGGAGCTGGCCACCGGGGTCGTGCGGGGCGCCGAGGCGCTGGTGCGTTGGAACCACCCGCGGCTGGGCCGCGTGCGGCCCGACGAGTTCATCAAGATCGCCGAGCACACGGGCGACATCCGCACGCTCACCATGGTGGTGATGCGCAAGGCGCTGGCCGAGTGCCGGTCGTGGCGCGACCTGGGGCTCGACCTGTCGGTGGCCGTCAACCTGTCGGCGCGCAACCTGCTCGACCTGCACCTGGTCGACGATGTGGCCGCGGTGATCGACGAGGCCGGGGTGCCCTCATCGGCGCTCACGCTGGAGCTGACCGAGAGCATGGTCATGAGCGACTCGCCGCGGTCGGTCCACGTGCTGAACGGCCTGAACGAGCTCGGCGTGCGCCTGTCGTGCGACGATTTCGGCACCGGCTACTCGTCGCTCGCCCACCTGCGCCGCTTGCCGATCTGCGAGATCAAGATCGACAAGTCGTTCATCGCTCGCATCGCGGTCGAGGAGAGCGACCGGGCCATCGCCCGTTCGGTGCTGGCGCTCGGCCGCGACCTCGGCCTGTCGACGGTGGCCGAGGGCGTCGAGTCGCGCGAGGGATGGGATCTGCTGACCTCGCTCGGGTGCGATATGGCGCAGGGCTTCGTGGTGTGTCCCCCGCTCACGTCACGTCAGTTCAAGCAGTGGCTCGACCGCCGCCAGCCCGCCGAGTTCAACTACCTCGACCCGGTGACCGGCGCTCCCATCCCGACGGTCACCTCGGGGGCCGCGGACGACGACGCCGACGACCCCGAGTCCACCCTCACGCTCCGGAGCGTCGTCGAGGGCAGTCGCACCAGCGACGCCGCGGCGCCGTCCGTGGACGTGACGACCGCCGACGGCGGGCACCCCGGCGGCGAGGAAGCCGGCTCCCAGCCCACCCCGGAAGAGATCTCCGGCAACTGAGCGGCCCCACCGCTCCACGGCCGTCCGACCTGGGGACGCGGGCCTGGTGGCCAGATCCGAGGATCGCCGGGCCCGGTGGCCAGACCCGGCGACCGGGTCAGACGAGGGGCCAGGGGTACTGGCGGCCCGTGACGTCGATCGGGAACGTCCCGTCGTCGATCACCGCGGCGGCACGCTCGACCAGCGCGGCGCGCTCCTCGGCGTCGAGCAGGTCGGTGAGCGACTCGGGCCCGCCCTCCTCGGCGAGGCGCCCCACCCCGGCCAGCAGGTCGTCGGGGACGGCCTCGCTGGCGAAGTCCCAGATGACCGTCCGCAGCTTGGGCTCGGGGTGGAACGTCAGGCCGTTGTCGATCGCCCACACGTTGCCGTCGTCGCCCGCGAGGCAGTGGCCGCCCTTGCGATCCGCGCTGTTGGCGAGCAGGTCGAAGCAGGCGATGGTGCGCAGAACCGGGTGGCGGTCGGGCTCCTCGAGGAGCGTGAAGTAGTGGGCCTCGACGTCGAAGGGCACGAAGCGCTGCAGCGAGCCGACGCCGAAGGGCATGCCCGTGTCGTCGCGCAGGACCGTCTCGGGCACCACATCCCAGCCGAGCCAGCTCGACAGCTCGTAGGCGGCCACCTCCCGGCGGTCGAGCCCGGGCGGGAAGTCCCAGAGGGGCCGCTCGCCCCGGCGGGGCTTGTAGACGGCGCGCAGGCAGTCGTCGCCGTGGCGCAGCTCGACCAGCAGCGTGGCGTTCGAGCTCCACGGCATGCGACCGAGCACCTCCACCTCGCCGGCGCGCAGCACGTCGAGCACGGCGGAGGGTTCGACGCGCGGCGTCAGTTCATCCGCGGGCATGCGTGCCCGTCGGGTTCGATGGGCAGGCCGCAGAAGCCGCAGTCGGGCCGGCCCTGCGACACCAGGTCGAGAGCGAACCGGCCGAACGCGGCGGCCTGGGGCAGCGTGAAGCAGAAGCGGGCGGTGGCGGGCTTGCCGGCTTCGGCCGCGAGCTCCTCGAGCACGACGACGATGCGGCCCTCGGGCTCGTCGTACTTCACGCCGATCGACCCGACGTCCCAGGCGAAGGGCAGCGGCGTGACCGCGCCGTGGCCGTCGGCGGGTTCCACGTCGGGCGAGAGGTCCTCCAGCAGCGCCAGCAGGTACTCGCCCAGGGCGGCGACCTGCTGCTTCTCGCACCGCAGGTAGACGAGGCCGCCCTCGTCGCCGCCGGCGAGGAAGAAGACGCGCTGCCCCGGGGGGCCGTCCGCACCCGGCCAGAACACCTGGGCGCGCGGGAAGTCGTAGGACTCGCCCATGTTCACGACGGCACCAGGGGCACCGAGTCGCCGGTGTCGTTGACGGTGAGGACGGCGGGCCCCTCGTCGCCGTAGGCGATGACGGTGAGCGAGCACGGGGACACCACCACCCGCTGGAACAGGTCGAGGTGGGTGCCCATGGCGTGCGCCACCGCCGCCCGGATCGGATCCGCGTGGGAGACGGCGACGATCGTCTGGCCCGCGTGGGCGGAGCGCAGGCGGTCGATCGTGCCGGTGATGCGGGCCTGCATGGCGACGAAGGACTCACCGCCGGGGAACGTGAAGCCGCTGGGGTAGCGCTGGATCGTCGTCCACTCCTTGCGCTTCCGGGCTGCCTTGAGCTCGAGCCCGGTCCAGTCGCCGACATCGAGCTCGACGAGGCCCTCGTCGACCAGGACGTCCTGGCCGAGGAGGCGGGCGATGGGCGCTGCGGTCTCCCGGGTGCGCTCGAGCGGTGAGGCGTAGACGGCGGCGACCTTGGACGCGGGGGCCCTCGAGCCGCCCTTGCCGCGGCGCCCGTCGGCGGTGCCGTCGCCGTCGCCGCCGGCGCCGGATCCGGCGCGGTCGCCTGACCCCTCGAGGTCGAGGCCCGCCATCCGCGCGATGCGGGCGGCGACGCGTTCGGCCTGCTGACGGCCGTCGTCGGACAGGTGGAGGCCAGCCGCGCGCCCCGGGAGCTCGCGGCCCGTCGTGGTGGTGGCACCGTGGCGGACGAGCAACACGATGGTGGGCGCGATCGTCTTGCGGCGGTTGCCCGGCCGGAGATCGGAGAGGCGGGACGTCGCGCTCGGCGCCGTCGCCGCCTCGGCGCTTGTACGGTCTGCTCGGGGCATCGCTGGCCCAACCTATCGTCGGGGGCCGTGGAATCTCTCGCCGACCTGGAGGCCGAGGTCGTCTCGTGCCGGGCCTGCCCCCGCCTCGTCGCCTGGCGCGAGCAGGTGGCGATCGACAAGCGGGCGGCGTTCCGGGACGACGACTACTGGGCCCGGCCCGTCCCCGGGTTCGGTGACCCGGACGCCCGCGTGTGCATCGTCGGCCTGGCTCCCGCGGCCCACGGCGCCAACCGCACGGGACGGATGTTCACGGGCGACCGGTCGGGACAGTTCCTGTACGCGGCACTGTGGCGCACCGGGTTCGCGAACCGGCCGGAGTCGGTGTGGCGCGACGACGGGCTGGCGTTGTCCGGGGCCTGGATCACCGCGCCGGTGCGGTGCGCCCCGCCGGCCAACAAGCCGACGCCCGTGGAGCGCGACCGCTGCCGGCCGTTCCTCGAGCGCGAGCTCGCCCTGCTGCCCGACGTACGGGTGTTCCTGTCCCTCGGCCAGTTCGGCTACCAGGTGCTCTGTCGCATCCTGGGGATCGCGCCGCGCCCGCGGTTCGGCCACGGGGCCGAGGTGGATCTGCCGGACGGCCGCACGATCGTCTGCAGCTACCACGTCAGCCAGCAGAACACGTTCACCGGTCGCCTCACCGAGCCGATGTTCGACGCCGTGCTGGGAAGGGCCCGGGAGCTCGCAGGCCTGTAGAATCATCGCTCGCTCTCTCTCGTGCGTCCGTCGGGCGAGGCGGCGTCCGGGGCGGGCGCGCCAGCCGGTCGGGCGCGGCTAGTTTCGGCATCCTGTGCTCCCTTCGGGTCGGCGGATGATGCCGGAGGAGCGACGACCAGGGCCGCGGCACGGGACCGCGCCCGAGGAGCAGGAATGGCTTATTACCTCGGCATCGACCTCGGCACCACGTACACGGCGGCGGCGTCCGAACGTGAGGGTGTGGTCGAAGCCCTGACCCTGGGCAACCGCACGGCGTCGGTGCCCTCGGTCGTCTTCCTCCGAGACGACGGCGAGATCCTCGTGGGGGAGACGGCCACCCGCCGTGCCACCAGCGATCCCGGCCGCGTTGCGCGCGAGTTCAAGCGACGGGTCGGCGATCCCACCCCCATCATCCTCGGGGGCACGCCGTACGCGGCCGAGATGCTCATGGCCCGGCTGCTGCGCTGGTCGGTCGACCGGGTCCGCGAGCAGCAGGGGGAGGACCCCCGGGCGATCGCCCTCACGCACCCTGCGAACTGGGGTCCCTACAAGCTCGACCTCTTCAACCAGGCCGTCCGCCAGGTCGACCTCGACGCCGCTCTCCTGCTGGCCGAGCCCGTGGCCGCGGCCACCTTCTACGCGTCGCAGCGCTCGCTCGCCGCCGACTCGGTCGTCGCCGTGTACGACCTCGGCGGCGGTACGTTCGACGCCGCGGTCGTGCGCCGCAACGCCCAGGGCTTCGAGATGGTGGGCACGCCCGAGGGCATGGAGCGCCTGGGCGGCATCGACTTCGACGAGGCCGTGTTCGCCCACGTCCGCAACGCGGTGGGCGACGGGCTCGACAAGCTCGATCCGGAGGAGCCTGCGGCGCAGGCCGCGGTCGCCCGCCTGCGCCAGGAGTGCATCGACGCGAAGGAGGCGCTCTCCAGCGACACCGACGTGTCGATCCCGGTGCTGCTGCCGGGGTTGCAGACCGAGGTGCGCCTCACCCGGTCCGAGTTCGAGGCGATGATCCGGCCGGCCATCTCCGAGACGATCGTGGCCCTGCGCCGCGCCATCCGGTCGGCGTCGGTGAAGGACGACGAGATCAGTGCGGTCCTGTTGGTCGGCGGGTCGTCGCGCATCCCCCTCGTCGCCCAGATGGTGGGGGCGGAGCTCGGGCGCCCCATCGCCATCGACGCCCACCCGAAGGACGCCATCTCCTTCGGCGCGGCCATCGCCGTCGCGGAGAAGCGTGGCGCGGCCACGCCCGAGTCGGTCACCACCGTGCTGGCCGACAACCGGCCGCCGCCGCCCACCGTGTCCTCCGACGGCACCCGTCGCCCCGCCCCACCCGGGGCCAGAGGCGGTGCCGCGGGCGCGCCCCGCCCGCCCGCCCCCGGCCGTCGCCCCGCACCGCCCGGAGCGCCGGGAGGCGCCCGCCCCAGCGGGCTCGCGCCGCCGGGCAGCGGCCCGGCGCCGCCCGCCGCTCCCGGGGCCCCGGCGCGTCCGGCTGCCGCCCCGCTCGGCCAGCCCGCCGCCGCGTCCCGTCCTGCCGCACCCGGCGCCAGGCCCGGTGCACCCGGCCTGTCCGGTGCGCCGGCGGCTCGCGCCAACCCGGCGGCCGCGCCGCCCTCCCGTCCGGGTCGCACCGCGGCCCCCGGTGGTGCCGCACGCCCCACCGCGACGCCGTCCGGCCCCGCCTCCCCGCCCGGTGAGGCGCGCCCTGACCGGGGCCCGGCGACGGGCGCTCCCGCGGCCCGCCCCGGTACGACCCCGGGGGCCAACTCCGGTGAGCGGCCGGCGTCCTCGCCCGCCGGTCGGGCCCCGGCGCCCGGTGGTGGTCCCGCCGGTGCACGCCGGGCTGCCCCGCCGCCCGGCGCTGCTCGCCCTGGGCAACCCAACTCCGGCGGCTATCGGCCGCTCGCCGCCCCGCAGGGCGGCACCCCGGCGGGCGGCACCCCGTACGGGGGTGTTCCCCGGGCGGGCGGCACCCCGGTGGGCGGCCATTCGTCGGGGAGCTACCCCGCGATGCCGGCCCGCTCGGGCGGTGCGGCCGACAACCGGGTGTTGTGGATCGTGCTGGGCGTCGTCGCCGCGATCGCGCTGATCGTCATCATCGCCGTGGCGGCGAGCGGCGGCGACGACGAGTCGGGCGGCGGTTCCGGCGGTTCCGGCGGTGGTGGGGGATCCGCTGCCTACACGGCGGCCAACGAGGAGGAGTTCATGGACTCCTGCGTGCCCGGTGGCGGCGAGGCGATGTGCAGCTGTGCGTGGACCGAGATCACCGAGACGATCTCCTACGAGCGCTTCGTCGAGATGGAGAGCGAGATCCTGGCACTCGGCGACGACTTCGCGCCGGAGGACGTGCCTGCCGAGCTGGTCACGATCATGACCCAGTGCGCGGGGGCCAGCTGACCGGGCCATCTGCCCCGGCCCGCGGGCGGCGACCCGGCGTCGTGGTCGCCGGGCTCGCTCTGGCGATCGTCCTCGCCGCGTGCGGCGACGGGGACGGCAGCGACGATGACGATGACGGGCCGGGGGAGCGCGCGGACTTCGTCGAGGCCTGCGCGGCGGGTGCCGGCGGCGAGGAAGACGCGTGCGGGTGCTTGTACGACCGCCTGGCGGCGGAGGTGCCCCACGAGCGCGTCGTGGAACTGGACGAGCAGCTCCGCGACGACCCGACCGCCATTCCCGACGACATCGCCGACATGGCGGTGGCGTGCAGCGCCCAGCCTCACAGCAGCGGCTGACCGGGGCCGCCGCTGATCTCACGCCGGCCGTGGCCCGCTCGGGGGACGCCGCGCGGGGCCGGTGCCCTCTCGCCCG
>CAYUXB010000150.1:0-9276 GCA_964448525.1 uncultured Acidimicrobiaceae bacterium | reverse complement strand
TGATCGCCCACCGGCTGTCCACGATCCGGCGGGCGGACGCGATCCTCGTCGTCGAGGACGGCCGCATCGTCGAGCGCGGCACGCACGACGAGCTGCTGGCCGCCGGCGGCCGCTACGCCGAGCTGTACCGCACCCAGTTCGCCGACGACGCGTCGGCGGACGACACCGGTGCCGACGCCGGGATGGAGATCCCCGCGGTGGCCTGATCCTCCGGCCCGGTCGCGGTGTGGACGGTCAGGGCGACGGGAGAGGGGGAGCGGACCGCGACCGCGCACAGGACGCCCGGGCCGGCAGGAACGTCGATCACCTGCCAGCCCGGCGGGTCGGCCGAGAGGTCGACGCCCGCCGGGTCGACGCCCAGCCCGGTGCCGAGGCCCTTGAGGTAGGCCTCCTTGCGCACCCACAGGCGCAGCGCCGCCGCCCGGTCGGCCACGGGCAGCTCGCGGGGGTGCAGCGCCACTCGCAGGTCGTCGAGATCGACGTCGCGTGTCGTGACCTCGACGTCGACTCCGACGACCGCGGGCGACAGCGCGACAGCGGCCAGGTCGGTGGTGCGGGACAGCGAGACCTCCGTGCGGTGGCCGGGCGGCTGGTCGAGCAGGGTCGGCCGACCATGGGGGCCGCCGCACAGCGGGCAGTCCTCGCTACCGAGCCGCAGGGCGGCCGGGTCGACCCCGATCCGCGGGCCGGCCAGGCGGCGCAGCGCGGCGTGGGCCGCGACGTAGGTAGCGCGATCGCCCGATCGGACGAAACGGCCCGCCCGGGCCTGCTCGTCGGCACTGAGCAGGCCGAACGCTGCCGCATCACCGGCGCCGCCGCACGCCCCGGACGGCACCGACCACACATCGACAGGAACGGCCTCGCCAGTAACCACGATCGTAAGGTATACCTACCATCGTGTCATCAGGCCACCTGAGAGATGCCCGGGGGAGCGAGCTCGATCGTGCCCTGAGCGACCCACCCGATCCGGCTGTCGCCGCCGCGGGCCCACCGCCCGCTCCCGCCCTCTCCCCGCCCTGGTCGCTCGTCGCGGTGCGTCCCGACGGGCCCGAGGTGGCGCTCGTGCAGCGGTGGATGTCCACCCCGCACGTCGCCGAGTTCTGGCACCAGGCCTGGCCCCTCGCCGACTGGTCGGCCGCGGTCGCCCGGCAGCTCGCGGGGGAGCACTCCCGGCCGTGGCTGGTCGCCCTCGACGGCGACCCCGTCGCCTACGTCGAGGTGTACCGCCCCGCCCGTGACGTGATCGCCCGCCAGCTGGCCGTCGACGCCCACGACCTCGGCGTCCACATCGCCATCGGCGACCCCGACCGCACCGGGCAGGGCCTCGGGCCGCGGGTGCTGCGGGCGGTCGTCGACGGGCTGTTCGCCGCCGACGCGCGCTGTACCAGGGTCCTCGGCGACCCCGACACCGCCCACCGGGTCGCCCGACGGGCGTTCGCCGCCGCGGGGTTCGAGCCGCTCGCCGAGGTCGACCTGCCCCACAAGCGGGCGTCGCTGATGGTGAGCCTCCGTACCGACATCGCCCCCGCGGGCGACGACCGAGCCCGGACCGACATCGCCGCGGTGGTGGACCGGTGAGCGTGCAGATCGCCGGGCTCGGCGCGGTCACCGGCTACGGCTGGGGGGTCAGCGCCCTGCGCGAGGGGCTGGCCGCCCGGAAGACGTCCGCCGAGCTCACGGAGGTCGACGGCGTGCGTACCCTCGCCGCCCTGGTGCCCGACCGCGACGCCGAACCGGGAACCACCGATCTGCGTTACGAGCAGGCCGTCGACGCCGCGGTCGACGAGGCGCTGGCCGAAGCGGCGGCGCACGGCTGGCAGCCCGGGCCGGTGGTCGGCCTGATCTTCTGCACCGGCATCGCCGACATCCGCACGGTGCGCGACAACTTCTTCTCCGGCACGCGGCCCCGGCCGAGCCTGTTCCCCCGCCTGCTCCACACGTCGATGGGGTCGCTCCTCGCCCGCCGGCACGGCTGGAACGGGCCCAACCTCGTGCTCAACGCCGCCTGCTCGTCCGGCAACGCCGCGCTGCAGACCGCCCTGCTGTGGTTGCG
Organism: uncultured Acidimicrobiaceae bacterium; assembly: GCA_964448525.1. GTDB lineage: Bacteria > Actinomycetota > Acidimicrobiia > Acidimicrobiales > VFJN01 > ZC4RG19. Next base: position 7,223 of record CAYUXB010000150.1, on the reverse strand, counting down.
CAGCGGCGTCGCCACCGACGTCGTCGTCGTGGGGGCGGAGTTCTGCCTGATCGACGAGATCATCACCGGCTTCCGGCGCATGCGCGTGCTGCTGGGCGAGGACCGTTCGCTCGCCGACTGCCGGCCGTTCCAGGAGGGCAGCCGCGGGTTCTTCCTCGGTGAGGGCGCGGTGGCCACGGTCGTCACCGACCGGGTCGACGGCGGCCGGGCCACGCTGCTGGGCGCGGCCGCCACGAACGACGCGTTCCACCTCGTCGCCGCCGAGCCCGAGGGCCGCGAGCTGGAGCGGTGCATCGTCGAGGCGCTCGCCGCCGCGTCGGTCGACCCCGCGGACGTGGCGGTGGTCAAGGCGCACGGCAGCGGCACCGTCCTCAACGACGGGGTCGAGGCCGCCCTGCTGGATCGGGTGTTCCCGCCCGCCACCCGGGTGTGCAGCTACAAGCCGTTGCTCGGCCACTGCATGGCGGCCGCCGCGCTCGTCGAGTTGGCGGGGCTGCTCGCCGGCTACGAGGTCGGCCACCTGCCCGACCGGGTCACCGACGATCCCGCCCATCCCCGGCTCAGCGACGGGGAGGCGCCGCCGCCCGGGCTGGCGCTGTGCGCGTCGGTCGGGCTGGGCGGCACCAACACGGCGATCGTCCTTGACATCACCCCCGCGGCCGACCCGATCCCGCCCAGCGACCGTTCCGAGATCCACCCCGCCACCGACCCCGCCGTGGGAGCGCCGACATGACCACCACCAGCACCGCCGACGACATCCTCGCCCAGCTCCAGCAGGCCTACGACGTGGTCAAGGCCAAGACGCCCCGCACGCTCCAGCGGGGTGACGACCTCACCGAAGACCTGGACATCGACTCCCTCGACTTCATCGACCTCGTGTCGGTGCTCGAGGACCGGTACACGGCCGACGAGCTCGACGCCGTCATCGACCGGATCCCGGATCTGGTGACGGTCGGCGACCTGGTCGACGCGCTGGCCGCCCTCGCCCCGTCCCAGCCGTAGCCGTGCCCGGCACCGTCCTCGTCTTCGAGGGGCAGGGCGCCACCACGGTGCCCGGTGAGCCGCCCCTCGACCTCACCGCGCTGGCCCCCGCCGCGGCCCAGCGCGCCATCGTCGTCCATCAGCTCGGCCGCGCCCGCGCCGCCGTCGCGTCCACCGACGGCGCGGACCCGGTGGTGGGGGTGATCGGCCAGAGCCTCGGCGAGATCACCGCCCTCGTCGTCGCGGGCGCGCTCGGCGAGGACGCGGCGCTCAAGCTCGTGCGCCTGCGCGCCGAGCTGCCGGCCCGCCTCGCACCCGAGCGCGACTGGACGATGGCATCGATGACCCGGCTGCCGCTCGACCGGGCGGAGGCCGCGGCGGAGGGCCTCGACCTCTGGGTCGTCGGCCGCAACGGCCCCGCAGACGCCATCGTGGTCGGCGTCACCGCGGACTTCGCCACCTACGTCGATCGGGTGGGCGCCACCCCGAAGACCTACCGCGAGCTGCCCGTGGTGGCGCCGTACCACACGCCCGCGATGCGCCGGGTGGCCGACGCGTTCCAGCACGCCGTCGACGGGACCGACGTCGCCGATCCGCAGGTCCCGGTGCTGACCCCGACCGGACCGGGCGAGGTGCGCACCGCGGCTGAGGCGCGCCGCGTCCTGGTCGAGGCGTTGACCTCCCCGGTCGCTTGGGCGGACGTCCTCGCCACCGGTGCGGCGCGCTGGCCGGAGGCCCGGTGGCGCGAGTGCGGGCCGTCGTACTCGCTCTACCGCTTCGTCTGGAAGAACGGCCACTGCCTCGACTGGGCCGACGCCTGAGCGGCATCGGCCCGCCACCCCACGCCCGTGGAACGACACCCCGTGACGACCCGAGAAGGATCTGTGCCCACCTCCCCCGCCTCGCCGCGCCCCCGCTTCGGGCTCACCCGGGCCCAGCAGAACGTCTGGCTCGCCGAGCAGATCGACCCCGCCGGCGGCCGCTTCACCATCGGCGAGCTGGTCGAGATCGACGGCCCGGTCGACGCCGACCTCTTCACCGCAGCCACCCGTCAGATGATGCGCGAGACCGAGGTCGGCCTGGTGCGCTTCGTCGAGGAGGGTGGCACCGTCCACCAGGAGCTCGACCTCGACATGCCGTGGTCGGTGGACGTCCGCGACGTGCGGAGCGAGCCAAACCCGCGGGCGGTGGTCGACGCGGCCGTGGCGCCGCTGATGGCCCGGGGCTTCCCGCTGACCACCGGCGAGCCGCTGTTCGCCCACGTGCTCTTCGTCGGCGACGACCGGGCCTGGTGGTTCTGGGGCGGGCACCACATCGTCGCCGACGGGTCGTCCGGGCCGATGGCGGCGATGCGGGTCGCCGAGATCTACAGCGCCCTCGCGGCCGGCGACACCGTGCCGGTCGCGGAGCCGGGCACCCTCGCCCGCCTGGTCGAGGGCGACGAGACCTACCACGCCTCGCCGGCGGCGGCGCGCGACGGGGCCTGGTGGCAAGCGCGCCTGGCCGGCGCGCCCGATCCGGTGCGCCTGGCCCGCACCGACGCCGCCCCCGGGCCCCGCACACTGCGGCGCGAGATCGAGCTCAGCCCGGAGCTCGACGCCCAGCTGCGGGCCGCTTGCGCCTCGGCCGGCCGGCGGCCGTCCGGCTTCGTCACGGCCATGCTCGCCGCCTACCTGCACCGGATCACCGGGGCCCGCGACCTGGTGCTCGGCCTGCCCGTCACCGCCCGGTCCGGCCCGGAGATGCGGGCGCTACACGGCATGCTCGCCAACATCGTGCCGCTGCGGCTGGCGGTGGGGCCCGAGACGACCGGTGAGGAGCTGGTCGACGCCGTCGGGCGCGAGCTGCAGAAGGCGATGCTGCGCCAGCGGTACCGCGGCGAGGACCTGTGCCGCGACCTTCGCATCCCCGGTGGCATCCTCGGGCTGATCGGCCCGTCGGTGAACTACCTGCCCTTCGACCGGGGGCTGCGCTTCGCGGGCGCGTCCGTCCGCCCGACCACGCTGGCCGCCGGCCCGGTCGACGACCTGGCCATCGCCGTCTACGACCGCGGCGACGGCAGCCGCATCCTCATCGATGTCGAGGCGAACACGGCCCGCTACCGGGCCGACGAGGTCGACGCCCACCTCTCCCGCCTCCTGCGCGTCCTCGACGCGCTCACGTCGCCGGCGACCGCCGGCCGGCCGCTCGCCGAGATCGACCTGCTCACCGACGACGAGCGCGCCCGCGTCCTCGGGTCGCAGGCGGGGACGGCGCGGGCCGCGGCGCCCGTCACGTTCCCCGCGGGCGTCGAGGCCCAGGTCGACCGCACGCCCGACGCCGTCGCGGTCGTCGACGGCGAGCGCGAGGTCACGTACGCGCAGCTCGACACCCACGCCAACCAGCTGGCCCGAGCGCTGCTGGCGCGCGGTGTCGGCCGCGGCGACGTCGTGGCGGTGGCGCTGCCGCGCTCGGCGGAAGCCGTGGTCGCCGTGTTGGCGGCGCACAAGGTGGGGGCGGCGCACCTGCCGATCGACCCCGACCACCCGGCGGAGCGCGTCGCGGCCATGCTCGCCGACGCCCGCCCCGCGCTCGCGATCACCACCGCGGCGCTCGCCCACCTCGTCGCGCCCGAGCCGGGCGTGTCCGACGCGTCGGCTGTGCCGACCCAGGTGCTCCTGCTCGACGATCCGGCGGTGACGGCCGAGGTCGCGGCGCACGACGCCGCCCGCCTGCCCGCGGGCCACGGCCCGGACCTGCTCGACGCCGCGTACCTGATCTTCACGTCGGGCTCGACCGGCCGACCCAAGGGCGTGGTGTCGTCGCACCAGGGCGTCACCAGCCTGGTGGAGACCGCCCAGGGGTTCGGTGTCGGGCCCGGCAGCCGGGTCCTGCAGTTCGCGTCGATGAGCTTCGACGTCGCCGTGTTCGAGCTGTGCATGGCGCTGCACACCGGTGCGGCCCTCGTGGTCACGCCCGCCGACCTGCGGTCCGCGGGCCCGCCCCTGCTCGACCACCTGCGGCGCCACGGGGTCACCCACTTCGCCTTCCCGCCCTCGCTCGTGGCCGCGTTCGGCGACGAGCTGGAGCTGCCGGCCGGGGGCACGCTCCTCACGGGCACCGAGGCCGTGCCCGCCGACGTCGTCGCCCGCTGGTCGAAGGAGCTCGACGTCGTCGCCTGCTACGGGCTGACCGAGGCGACGGTGAACTCCACCCTGTGGATGCCGGGACCGAACTGGACGGGCGAGAGCGTGCCGCTCGGCGTCCCGGACCCTGGTACGCGCACCTACGTCCTCGACGCCACCCTCGCCCCGTGCCCGCCGGGGGTCGTGGGCGAGCTGTACGTCGGCGGCGACGGCCTGGCCCGCGGCTACCTCGGCCGGCCGGACCTGACCGCCGAGCGGTTCCTCGCCGACCCGTACGCGCCCGAACCCGGTGCCCGCATGTACCGCACCGGCGACCTGGTGGCCTGGCGGGCCGACGGGAACCTCGACTTCCTCGGCCGCGCGGATGAGCAGCTGAAGGTGCGTGGCTACCGGGTCGAGCCGGGCGAGGTCGAGGCCGTCCTCGGCCGCCACCCGGGGGTGGCCCGCGCCGCCGTGGTGTTGCGGGAGGACCATCCGGGCCGCCGGATGCTGGTCGGCTACGTCGTCCCGCGGCCGGACGCGGCGGCCGGGCTCGACCCGATCGACGTGCGTGACCACGCCGCGCTCGTGCTGCCGGACCACATGGTGCCGACGGTGGTCGTGGTCGTCGACGACCTGCCGCGCAACGCCAGCGGCAAGCTCGACCGCAGCGCGCTGCCGGTTCCCGACCTCACGACGCTGTCCACCGGCGTGGCGCCGCGCACCGGGCGCGAGGCCGCGCTCGCCCGGCTGTTCGCCGAGGTGCTGGGCCTGCCCGAGGTGGGCGTCGAGGACAGCCTGTTCGCGCTGGGCGGCGACAGCATCACCGCCATCCAGCTCGTCAGCCGCGCCCGCACGGTGGGCCTGGAGCTGACCGCCCGCGAGGTGTTCGCCGAGCGCACCGTCGCCGGACTCGCCGTCGTGGCGCGCGACCTCGCCGCCGCGGGCGCGACCGCCGACGTGCCCGACGGGCCCCTCATCAACCTCGACGCCGAGGACACGGCCGCGCTGGCCGCGGTCGCCGGCGAGATCGTCGAGGTGCTGCCGCTCTCGCCGCTGCAGGAGGGGATGTTCTTCCACGCGGCTCTCCACGCGGGCGACCACGGCGTCGGGGCCGACGCCTACACCGTGCAGCACGTCGTCGACGTGGCCGGACCGCTCGACGCCGCGGCGCTGCGGGCCGCGGCCACCGCGCTGCTCGACCGTCACCCCCACCTGCGGGCCGGGTTCCACCAGACCGCGAGCGGCGCGCTGGTGCAGGTCATCGGTGCGCCGGTCGCGGCGCCGTGGCGCGAGGTCGACCTCAGCGGGCTCGACGCCGACGAGCAGAGCCGGCGGACGGCACTGCTGCAGACCGACGAGCGCGATCGCGGCTTCCGCCTCGACGCCCCGCCGCTGATGCGCTTCGCCCTGCTGCGGCTCGATCGCGAGCACCACCGGCTGGTGCTGACCTGCCACCACATCCTGGCCGACGGCTGGTCGGCGCCCGTGCTGCTGCGCGACCTGTTGGCGCTCGTCACCGGCGGCGACGTCGCGGCCGCGCTCCCGCCCGCCACGCCCTACCGCGAGCACCTGCGGTGGCTGGCGGGTCGCGACCGCGACGCGGCGCTGGCCGCGTGGCGCGCCGCGCTGGCGGGCCTGGAGGAGCCGACCCGCCTGTCGATCGACCTCCCCGCCGGGGACGGTACGGGCGATGTCGGGGCGGCGGACCGTGCCGGCGACGAGTCCGGCGACGAGTCCGGGGACGTGTCCGGGGACGTGTCCGGGAAGCGGTCGGGTGCGGCGCGGGTGGGTGCCGCGGATCGGCACGACGTCGAGATCGGCGCGGAGGCCACCGCCGCGCTGGTGGCCGCGGCCCGCCGCCGGGGCATCACGCTCAGCACGCTGGTGCAGGCGGCCTGGGGCCTGGTCGTCGGGATGGTGGCCGGGCGGGACGACGTGGTGTTCGGCACGACCGTGTCCGGCCGCTCGCCGGAGGTCCCGGGCGCCGAGTCGATGGTCGGCCTGTTCATCAACACGATCCCCACCCGCGTCTCGTGGCGGCCGGACGAGCCGGTCACCGCCGTGCTCGACCGCCTCCAGGCCTGGCAGGTCGATCTGCTCGACCACCACCACGTGGGCCTGAACCAGGTCCAGCGCGCCGTCGGGCTCGGCGAGCTGTTCGACAGCCTGGTCGTGTTCGAGAACACCCCGATCGATGCGGACGCCCTCGCCGCGGCCGCGGCCGCGGGCGGGCTGCGGCTCGGCGACGCGGACGTCGACGACGGCACGCACTATCCCCTGTCGCTGATCGTGGTGCCCGAGCGCGGCGCCGGCGCGACGTCGGTCGAGCGCCTGCGCCTGCGCCTCGACCGCACGGCGCCGCTGCCCGGCGGCATCGACAGCACCCGCCTGCTGGGCTGGCTCGTCCGCGCCCTCGACGCGCTGGCGGCGCACGCCGCCCCCGCTCCTGCCGACGGCGCGGCCGCCGTGACCGTGCGCGACCTGCCGCTCATCGACGAGGACGAGCGGGCCACGGTGGTCGAGGCGTGGAACGCCACAGACCATCCGGTGCCCTCCGGGACGCTGGTCGACCGCATCGAACGGCAGGCCGCCCGCACCCCGTCCGCCGTGGCGCTCGTGTGCGCGGGGGCGCAACTCACCTACGCCGAGCTCGACGTCCGCTCGGCGGTGGTGGCCGCGCGGCTGGCCGGCCGGGGCATCGGCCCGGAGTCCGTCGTCGCCGTGCGCCTGCCGCGCTCGCTCGATCTGGTGGTCGCGCTGGTCGGCGTGTTGCGGGCGGGCGCCGCCTACCTGCCCCTCGACCCCGACCTCCCGCCCGACCGGCTGGCGTTCATGGCGGAGGACGCGGGGGCTGCCCTCGTCATCGACGGTCCGCTCGACGAGCTGGCGGGCCTCGGCACCGCGTCGGGTCGGGGCGCCGGCGATCGGTCCGCCTCCGGCGATGTGGCCGGGACCGACGGCCGGGCCGGGGCCGTGCCAGCAGCGGTGCGGCGGCCCGGTGCCGACAACGCCGCCTACGTCATCTACACGTCGGGGTCGACCGGCGCGCCCAAGGGCACCGTCGTGTCGCACCGGGCGATCGTCAACCGGCTGGCGTGGATGCAGGACACCTTCCGCATCGGCGCCGACGACCGG
>CAYUXB010000149.1:0-9297 GCA_964448525.1 uncultured Acidimicrobiaceae bacterium | reverse complement strand
GCCAGGGCGGCGTCGAACGACTCGGCCACCGTGACGGCGTCCTGGCCGGTCATGGCGTCGACGACGAGGAACGTGTAGTCGGGGCTGGTGGCCTGCGAGATGCGGCGCACCTGGTCCATCAGCTCGGTGTCGATGGCGAGCCGGCCCGCGGTGTCGACGATGCAGATGTCTCGGCCGAGGCGGCGGGCCTCGGCGACGCCGGCGCGGGCAGTCTCCACCGGGTCGCCCGGCTGGCTGAACACCGGCACGCCGACACGCTCGCCCATCGTGCGGAGCTGCTCGACCGCGGCGGGGCGCTGGAGGTCGGCGCCGACGAGGATGGGGTTGCGCCCCTGCTGGCGGAACCAGCGGGCCAGCTTGGCCGAGTTGGTCGTCTTGCCCGAACCCTGCAGGCCCGCCATCAGCACGACCGTGGGCGGCTTCGACGCATACTGGATGCGGATCGACTCGCCGCCGAGCGCCTCGACCAGCGCCTCGTTGACCAGCTTGATGACCTGCTGCGCGGGGTTGAGGGCCTCGTGGACCCGGGCGCCGATGGCAGCCTCGCGGATGCGGGCCAGGATCGACTTGACGACGACGAAGTTGACGTCGGCCTCGAGCAGGGCGAGGCGGATCTCTCGGAGGACCTCGTCGACATCGGACTCGCGCAGCGCGCCCTTGCTGCGGAGGCGGTCGAAGATGCCCTCGAACCGTTCGGAAAGCGACTCGAACATGAGCCGCAGATCCTATCGGGCCCGCACCCGGTCGCTCCCGCCCGGCCAGGTCACGCTCGCTCGGAAGGTCCCGTGCGCCGACGCCGAACGCCGAGCGGTGGCTACCCGGCGGTCGGACGCGACGGATCGGCCACCGCAGGCGGCAGGCTGACCACCATGGCGTAGCGTGGCAGCATGCCCGCGACCGACGACCCGATTGCCGCCGTCGTGACGCCCGCGGGGGTCGAGGCCACCGCTGCGGCCGAGCCCCTGCCCGCCAAGCCGCTGCTTCGGGGGTGGCTGCACCTCGTGTGCTTCTTCCTGGCGATCCCCGCCGGGGTGCTGGTCATCGCGCTGGCCGGCTCGCCGCGTGCCCGCGTGGGAGCCGCCGTGTACGCCGTCGGGCTCATCGCCCTGTTCGGGGTGAGCGGCGCCTACCACCGCGGCCCGTGGTCACCCACGTGGCGCCGGCGCATGCAACGGCTCGACCACCTCACGATCTTCGTGATGATCGCCGGCAGCTACACGCCGCTCTGCCTGCTCGTCCTGCACGGCTGGGTGGCCGTCGCCACCCTGGTCACGGCCTGGGCGGGAGCCGTGCTCGGCGGCATCCTCGCCTGGAGCGAGGGCACGCGGGGCAAGGCGCTCCGCAGCGGCCTCTACATCGCCCTCGGCTGGTTCGCGGTGGCGGCGACACCGCAGCTCGCCCGCCACCTCAGCATCACCGAGTTGGTGCTCATCGCCGTCGGGGGCGTGCTGTTCACCGTGGGCGCTGTGTTCCTGCTGACGCGCTGGCCCGACCCGTTCCCCCGGGTGTTCGGCTACCACGAGGTCTGGCACACCCTCGTGGTGGCAGCGGTGGTCTGCCACCTGATCGCCATCGCGTCGGTCGTCCACGGCGCGGGCGCGACGGCCTGAGCCGCGAGCTGCACGCCACCGCCCGGGTGGTGTCAGCCCTGGGTGTCGCCGTTGTCGGGCGCGCCGACCACCAGGTGGCTCTCGACCTGGGCCACTCCGGGAACCGCACCCGCGGCCCGCTCGATGTCGGCCTTGCCGGTCTCGTGGGGTGCTCCCCCGCTGAGGATCGCCTTGCCGCCGGCCACCTCGACCGCGGGCTGGGGCAGGTGCCAGGTGCGGGGCGAGTGCGACAGCTCGTAGCGCACGCGCTCGGCGACGGCCTCGTCGCTGGCCGGGGCGCGGCGCTTCGTCAGCTCGCCTCGCAGGCGGTCTCGCAGCTCCTGGCCGGATGTGGGCGCCACCAGCAATCCGATGGCTACGCCGACCCCGAGGGCAAGCAGCCGTGACACGCCGACGGCGCGTCCGGCCTTGACGGTCGAGCCGACGGAGAGCTTCCCCGCGCCGTACCCGGTCTTCACGCCCAACTTGCCGATGCCGTAGCCCGCACGCACCGGCAGGAGCACCGCTCGGATCACCATGATTCGCCTCCGTTCCCCGAAGTGGGCCGCTCGGTGAGACCGACCCGACGACCAGACGATGCGCCGGTCGGCACACGTGCTACCCGCACATCGCTCATGTCAACAGCGCCTCGACGAACTCGTCGGGATCGAACTCCACCAGATCATCCACCGTTTCGCCGAGTCCCACCAGCTTGATCGGGATGGCGAGGGTGGCCTGGATGGCGAGCGCGATGCCGCCCTTGGCCGAACCGTCGAGCTTGGTGAGCACCACGCCGGTGACCTCGACCGCCTCGGTGAACTGCCTCGCCTGCGCCAGGCCGTTCTGCCCTGTGGTGGCGTCGAGGACGAGCAGCACCTCGGTGACGTTGCCGGGGTCGCGGTCGGCGACCCGGCGCACCTTGCGCAGCTCCTCCATCAGGTTGGTCTTGGTGTGGAGCCGGCCGGCCGTGTCGGCGAGCACCAGGTCGTTGCCCCGGGCGGCGGCCCGCTCGACCGCGTCGAACACCACGGCGGACGGGTCGCCGCCCTCGTTGCCGCGCACGATGTCGGCGCTCGTGCGCTCGGCCCACATGCCGAGCTGCTCGGCCGCCGCGGCCCGGAAGGTGTCGCCGGCCGCCATCACCACCGAGCGGCCCTCCGCCTGCTGCTGGCGGGCGATCTTGCCGATCGTGGTCGTCTTGCCCACGCCGTTGACACCGACGAAGAGCCACACGTTGGGACCGCCGGGCTCGACGCGGAGCGTGCGGTCGCCGGTGGCCAACAGCGTCTTGAGCTGGGTCTTCAGCCGATCGAGGAGGACCTCGGGATCGGTGATCGACTCGGTCTTGGCCGTCGTGCGCAGCTCGTCGAGGATCTGCTGGGTGGCAGCGACACCGACGTCGGCCCTGATCAGGGCCTCCTCCAGCTCGTCCCAGGTCTCGGCGTCGACCTTGCGGGAGCGGATGGACCCCAGGTAGCCGCTGAAGGTGCCCCTGGCCTTGGCGAGGCGGTCGCGGAAGGTGGGCTTGACCGGGGGCACCACCACGGCGGGCTCGGGCGGCGGTGCGACCACCGTGCCCGCGCCACCGGCCTCGCCCGGCGCCGTCGCGGGGCGTTCCTCCGTGATCACCCCCCCGGCCGCGCGGTCGTCGAGCACCGATGGCGGCGGTGGTTCGAGGTCGGTGCCCCGGCGGGAGCGAAGGCCGACGAAGGTGACGCCCCCGACGACGAGGACGGCGAGCACGACGAGCAGGATCACGATCTCCATGACGGACGCGGAGCCTACCGGTCCCCCGGCGTCGGGCCGTCAGGACGGGGTGGTCCCCGATCCCCTGCCACCGCCCCCACCCGTAGTCTCGGCCCATGCCCGCCGACAGCCCCGTCTACGACGACGCCACCTTGCTCGAGCACGCCCTGGTCGAGGTGCGCAAGGTCATCGTGGGGCAGGGCCGCCTGGTCGAGCGCCTGATGGTGGCGATGCTGGCCCGCGGCCACATCCTCCTCGAGGGGCCACCCGGCGTGGCCAAGACCCTGGCCGCGGAGACTCTCGCCACCGTGGTCGGCGGCACGTTCACCCGCGTGCAGTTCACGCCCGACCTCCTGCCCGCCGACATCACCGGCACCCGCATCTACCGGGCCTCCACCGAGGAGTTCGACGTCGAGCTGGGGCCGGTCTTCGTGAACCTGTTGCTGGCGGACGAGATCAACCGGGCCCCGGCCAAGGTGCAGTCCGCCCTGCTCGAGGTGATGTCGGAGCGGCAGGTGTCGATCGGTGGTCACACCTACCAGGTGCCCGACCCGTTCCTGGTGGTCGCCACGCAGAACCCGGCCGAGTCCGAGGGCGTGTACCCGCTGCCCGAGGCCCAGCGCGACCGGTTCCTCATGAAGGTCGCGGTCGACCACCCGACCCCGGAGGAGGAGCTCGAGATCGCCCGGCGCATGAGCGTCGCGCCGCCGACAGCGACCGAGCGGCTACGCCTCGACGACCTCATCCGGCTCCAGACCGCGGCCCGCACCGCCGTCTACGTCGACCACGTCGTCCAGCAGTACGCGGTCGACCTGGTGAGCGCCACCCGCGATCCCGCGCGCTACGGCCTGCCCGAGCTGGTCGGATACATCGGCTGCGGCGCGTCGTCGCGTGCGACGCTCGGCCTGCTGGCCGCCGGACGGGCACTCGCCATGCTGCGCCGCCGGTCGTTCGTGCTGCCCCACGACGTGTGGGACGTCGCCTTCGACATCCTGCCGCACCGTCTGGTGCTGTCCTACGAGGCGATGGCCCAGGGCGTCGACGCCGACGTCCTCGTCGCCAAGCTGCTCGCCACCGTGCCCGCCCCCCGGCTGACACCCACCCAGGACACCACGGCCCGACCCCTCCCACCCCCGCCGCGGCCGGACCCGCCCACCGTGCTCGAGCTGTCGGCATGAGCCGGCTCGTCCGCCGGGCCGTACCGGACCGGCGTCCCCCGCCACCGGTCGCGGCAACCGCCGTCGAGGCCGTCCGGCGTCTCGACCTCACGCTCGGCCGCCAGGTCGACGGCCTGCTCCACGGCGACCACGCCGGCCGGCTGCCGGGACTCGGCAGCGAAGCCGGAGAGAGCCGGCGCTACGCCCCCGGCGACGACCCGCGACGCATCGACTGGAACGTGTCGGCCCGCTCGCAGGACCCCTACGTCCGCGACGCGATCGCGGACCGCGAGGTCGAGACCTGGCTGGTGGTCGACCTGACGGCATCGACCGACTTCGGCACCGCCCGATGCACGAAGCGCGACCTCGTCGTCGCCGCCGCCGGTGCGTTCGCGCTGCTCGCCTCGCGCTCGGGTGACCGGGTCGGAGCCCACGTGCTCACCGCCGACGGCATCGCCACGCTCCCGGCCCGGACGGGCGAGCCGCACGCCCGGGCGCTACTCGACGCGTTCGGCGCGGTGCCACGACCGGGCGCACCGCAGGCGGGCGTCGCGGACAGGCCCGATCTCGGTCACGCCCTCGACCGCCTCGCCCGCCACACCCGTCGGCGCGGCCTGGCCGTGGTGGTCTCCGACTTCCCCGGGTCGGGGACGTGGATCCCGGCCCTGCGCAACGTCGTCGCCCGCCACGAGGTGGTGGCGGTCGAGGTGCTCGACCCCCGCGAGCTCGACCTCCCGGACGTGGGGACGCTCGTCGTCACCGACGCGGAGACAGGCGAGGAGCGCGAGGTCCGCACGAGCGATGCCGGGTTGCGCCGCCGCTACGCCGAGGCGGCCCGAGCGCAGCGCAACGGCGTGGCCACGGCCCTGCGCGAGCGAGCCGTCGACCACCTGGTGCTCCGCACCGACCGGGAGGCCACCGGCGACCTCGTGGCGTGGCTGGCCCAACGCCCCCGTCGCCTGTCGTACCTGCGGCGCAGCCCCATGGGCGGAGCCCGGGGAGGGCGGTCGTGAGGTTCCTCGTCGAATGGCGGCTGCTGCTCCTCGTCGGGGTCGGCGCGCTCGCCGGCGTGTGGGTCGCCGTGGCGGCACAGCGCCGTCGCCACGTGGTGCGGTTCACGAACGTCGAGCTCCTCGACGTCGTCGCCCCCCGCGAGCCGGCGTGGCGTCGTCACGTGCCCGCCGTGCTGTTCCTGGCCGCGCTCGCCAGCCTCGTCCTCGGGTTCGCCGAGCCCGTCCGCGCCGCACGGGTGACCGAGGACCGGGCCACGGTGGTGCTGGCGATCGACACGTCGCTGTCGATGGAGGCCGACGACGTCTCCCCCTCCCGGCTCGAGGTCGCCCAGGAGGCTGCCCGCGCCTTCGTGGCCGACCTGCCGACCGGCCTCAACGTGGGCCTGGTCACGTTCCACGGCTCGACCGTCGTCGCGGTGCCCCCCGGGCAGGACCGCGACGGCCTCGTCGCCGCCATCGACGCCCTGGAGCTGGGCGAAGGCACCGCCATCGGCGACGCCATCTTCACCGCGCTCGACGCCGTGGCCGCGGCCCCCGCCGGCGACGATGACGAGCCCGCCCCCGCCCGCATCGTCGTGATGTCCGACGGCGAGACCACCCTCGGACGCGACAACGCCCAGGCGTCGGAGGCGGCAGCCGCCGCCGGGGTCCCGGTCGACACGATCGCCTTCGGCACCCCCCACGGGGAGATCGCGGGACAGCAGGGCGGGCCCCAGGCGGTGCCCGTCGCTCCGGAGCCGCTGGCCGACATCGCCGCCGCCACCGGGGGGACCCCGTTCGAGGCCGATTCGCTCGACGAGCTCGCCGAGGTGTATGCCGATATCGGCAGTGTGGTCGGCTATGACGAGGTCGACGAGGACATCAGCGGCTGGTTCATCGGCGGCGGCATCGCCCTCCTCGCTCTCGCAGGGTCGCTGTCGCTGCTCTGGTCGCAGCGATTGCCATGATCACCGACGTGGGGCGGGAGGGGAGACCCGCCCCCGTCGGTTCCCTCCTGGGCGACCCGGTCCAGCTCACGAGGTCGCCCAACGCATGATGCCCGCGGGATAGTGTGCGGTCGGCGGGCCACATGGATGTCGGGGGGCACCATGTACGAGACCGGCAGGATCGCGACGGCGCTGGCGTTGGCTGCCGTGGCTGTGACGGCGGCACCGCCGGCTGACGCACAGGAGCCACCTCCACCGCCGGGGACCACCGTCGTCGTCGCCCCCACCGCCGGCACCGCGGCGCCAGCGTTCGCTCCCGGTGCCGAAGCCCCGACCGAGCCCGTGCTGACGATGGATCCGCCGGGGGACCTCGTCGATGGGCAGTTGGTGACGCTGAACGGCAGCGGCTTCCCTGCGGGAGTCGTGCTCGACGTGTGGCAGTGCATCGCCGGGGCGGTCAACGGCGTGGACGATTGCGTTCACCTCGCCGATGCCGCGACCAGCGCCGAGGGAACGCTCGTCGTCGTGGTCGACGTGTCGGGGGTGTTGCGCGCCAGCGGGGCGTTCGACTGCGAGGGGTCCACGCCGGCGTGCGAGCTCGTCGTCGCGGCCGACGACCCGGGTGACCCGTCAGCCGGTCGCGTCCCGTTGCACTTCGACCCCGATCCGCCCCCCCGCCCGCCGCTGGTCATCGTCGTGGACCCGCACGACGACATCACCGACCCGACCCCGGTGTCGGTCACGGGCTCGGGGTTCAGGCACCGCGGGCCGGTGACCGTGATGGTGTGCCGCAACGACGATCCGGCCTGGACGTGCGCCGACGAGACCACGATCGACACGACCGCCGACTCGAGGGGCAGCTTCTCGGTCACGCTCGACGCCGCGTCGTCGTTCGGGTCCGGCACGTTCGCGTCCGACGAAGCGCACGTGGACTGCCGCCGGGCTCCCGGCTGCGTCGTGGTCGCCGTGGACGGCATCGACAATCGAACGGTGACCGTACCGGTGACGTTCGGGCCGCTGGCGGAAGGGCGAGGGCGCTACGTGGACCCGGTGTTCGCCGAGGTCGACATCGACCACGACGTCGTCTACCACCGTGCCATCGGCCACGACGGCATCCCGGTCGACCTGCGGATGGACATCTATCAGCCCGCCGGCGACACCGCGGCGAGCCGGCCGGTGGTGATGAACATGCACGGCTGGATGTTCGTGTTCGGCGACGAGGACCAGATGGCGTTCCCCTCGTTCGAGTTCGCCCGGCTGGGCTACGTCTCGATGTCGATCTCCTACCGCATGCGGCCCGATCTCGCCCCCGACGACCCCGAGGCCTTCACCGACGCCGTGCTCGACGGCTACGACGATGCGCTGGTCGCCGTCCAGTGGATCCGGGACCACGCCACCGAGTACCGCATCGACCCCGATGCCATCGCGGCGAGCGGCCACTCTTCAGGGGGCGCGCTCGCCTTCGCGCTCGCCTACCCGCCCGGCGAGCACGGCGCCGAGACCCCGGCGGTCGCCGCCGCACTGCCGATGGCGGGCACCAGCGCCTTCGCACCGCAGCCCGGTGCGCCCCCCGTCCTCGCCCAGCACGGGTCCGATGACTCGATCCTGCGCGTGGGCGAGGTCCGCGACACCTGCCTGCAGGCGACGGCGGCCGGCAACGTCTGCGAGGTCGTCGAGTACCCGATGGACGACCACGTCATCACGCAGCGACGGGCGCTGTTCCGCCACAACGCCGACTTCCTGGCCGAGCACATGCTCGAGCCGCGCGGCTACCTCGATCCGCCCGTGGCGGCCGCGGGCGCCGACACCCGGGTCGCCGAGGGAGCCAGCGTGGCCCTCGACGCCGGCGCGTCCACCGACCCGGACGGCGGCAGCCTCACCTACGCATGGACACCGGACGATCACCTCGATGACCCGTCCTCCCGAACGCCCGCCTACAGGCGTGCCGACGACGGGACCGAGGTGCTCACGCTGACCGTCACCGACAGCCACGGCCTGACGGCCACCGATCAGGTCCTCGTGACCACCGAGAACGCGCCACCGGCCCTCGCCGTCACCCCGGCCACCGCGCCGGGTTCCGCCGCCGAGCTGGACCTCGCCGTGGAGATCACCGATCCCGGCGTGCTCGACACGCACGTCATCGCCGTCGACTGGGGCGACGGCGTGGTCGAGCAGGTGGTGACAGAGGGGTCCCACACCTACGCCGAACCGGGCGCGTACCGGGTCGTGGTCACCGCGACGGACGACGACGGCGCCACCGCCACATGGGAGCGTCAGGTGGTGGTCGGCTGCACCCGAGTCGGCACCGACGGCAACGACCTGCTGCTGGCGTTCGGAGGCGACGACATCATCTGCGGCCTCGATGGTGACGACATCGTGCTCGACCTGTTCGGCGGCGACGATCGGCTCCACGGCGGCGCCGGCGACGACCTGCTCCTCGGCGGCCCGGGAGACGACCACCTGATCGGGGGCCCCGGCCGGGACCGCGCCGTGGGCGGACCGGGTCGCGACACCTGCAGCGCCGAGGTGACGAGCTCGTGCTGATCGCGACGGCCTGACCTGGAGCTCCCCGTGCGGACGCGTCGTCTGCCGGCGCCCGGTCGATCGACCGGGCCATGGCGTGATCAGGCGCCGGCGCCGACCTTCTCGCTGACCACCCGGGACGAGCCGCCGGGCTGCATCGTCACGCCGTAGAGGCAGTCGGCGGCCTCCATCGTGCGCTTCTGGTGGCTGACGATGATGAGTTGCGCCTCGCGCCGGAACTCGGCGATCAGATCGAGGAAGCGGTGGAGGTTCACGTCGTCGAGAGCGGCCTCGACCTCGTCCATCACGTAGAACGGCGAGGGCCGGCTGCGGAACACGGCGA
>CAYUXB010000148.1:0-9380 GCA_964448525.1 uncultured Acidimicrobiaceae bacterium | reverse complement strand
TGCCGGAGGACAAGGTGACCGAGGCCCTGCGCTTCGCCGCCGAGCCGCTGTCCCTGTCCGAGCCCCTGCGCGAAGACGGCGACGCCGAGCTGGGCGACGTGGTGGAGGACCGCTCGGCCGAGTCCCCCTTCGAGGTGGCCGCCACCGCGCTGCTCCCCGAGGAGATCAACCGGCTGCTCGCCCCGCTCGACGAGCGCGAGCGCGAGATCCTCAAGCTCCGCTTCGGGCTCGACCGCGGCGAGCCGCGCACGCTCGAAGAGGTGGGCGAGCACTTCAACCTCACCCGTGAGCGCATCCGTCAGATCGAGGCTCGGGCCATGTCGAAGCTGCGGCACCCCTCGTCCGACACGGGCGCACGCGACCTCCTCGCGGTCTGAACATCACGCGGGCACGCCCCGCGCGACACCGGTGTTGGGGCCGGGAACAGCTGGGTCATCCGTCCGCTCACCAGGACGGTCGAGCGCGCTCGGACGACCCTCGTCCTCCCGGCGCGGGCCTGGTCGGGTGATGGGCGACGGCGTCGGCCGGCACACGGCGCGCTCGCGAGCCTGCTGGCCGGGGCTGTCAGCTCAGGCCGGTGCGCTCGAGGATCTCGTCGAGTCGCAGCACGTCGTCGGTGGTGACCACGCCGACGAACCGGTCCTCGCCGTCGACGACCGCGAGCACGTCGGTGTCACCGCGCTCCATGGCGCCGACCGCGTCGCGCACCAACCAGGTCGTCCGACCGCGGGGTGCGTCGGTGCGCGCGATCGTGCGCACGTCGGTGGTGGCCCACGCGTCGCGCCGCACGGCGACCACCTCGTCGAGCACGGCCATCCCCAGGTAGCGGCTGGCGTCGTCCACCACGGGCACCGAGCGCCGGCGATGGCCGACGAGGTGCACCGACAGGAACTCCTCGATCGTGGCGTCCGGTGGCACCGTGCGCTCGTCGGTCGCGATCACCGCGCTGATCGGCAGCTCGAAGCGCCGCTCCAGGTGCCCGAGCCTGCCGGCGCGCTGATGGAGCGCCACCGACGACGAGTCCCCCAGCAAGAGCTGGGAGGCCGCGGTCGCCAACAGGGCGGGCACCACGAAGGCCGGGCTGCCCGTCGTCTCGGCCACGAACACCACGGCAGCGAGCGGGGTGCGGTAGCCGGCACCGAGGAACGCGGCCATGCCGACCACGACCAGCAGGTCGGTGTCGGACATGGAGAACATGTCACCGGTGAGCCGGCCCACCAACGCACCGGTGACCACGAGCGGCACGAACAGGCCGCCGACCCCACCGCCGCCGTAGGTCGCCATCACCGCCGCCACGCGCACGACGAGGATGACGAGCACCACCCACACGCCGTTCGACGGATCGGTCGCCCAGCGGATCACGTCGTAGCCGGGGCCGAGCGACAGCGGCGCGTCGGCCACGGCGTCGGACACCCAGACCAGCAGGGCGAGGGCCACGCCGGCGACCGCGATCCTCGTCCCCCACGCCACGTCCTGCACCGCGTTGGACCGGAGCTTGTTGATCGCCGTGCTGAACAGCCGGGCACCCACGCCGCAGAACACGCCGACGAGCAGCGCCCCGCCCAGGTCGCGCCACCCGAACGCGTGAGTGCCGCCGACGGGAAGGATCGGCTCGGTGCCGTCGACCAGCGCGAACGTGAGGTAGCTGGCGGCGGACGCCACCATCGCCGGGAGGACGTTGCGGCGGGCCACATCGGCCCGGTAGGGCACCTCGATGGCGAACAGCGCGCCGGTCGCCGGCGCCTTGAAGATGGCGGCGACGCCGGCCGCGGCGCCGGCCACGAGCAGCAGCTTGGCGTCCTCCCGCGAGAAGAAGCGCGTGAAGCGGCGCTGGAGCGTCGACCCGATGGCCGACCCCGCGTAGATCGACGGACCCTCGAGACCGAGCGCCCCGCCGTAGCCGATGGTCCCGATGCTGGCCAGGATGCGACCGAGCACCGGGCGCGGGTCGAGCCGCTCGTCGCTCTGTTCGTGGAAGCTGCGGATGTACTCGTCGGCCGTCGATCTCGACGGGCCGCCGGCCACCCAGCGCAGGCACAGTGCCGCCACGACCAGGCCGATCGCCGGGGCGATCGCACGCAGCCACAACGGCTGCTCCGCGATCGTGTCGAAGAGTCCCTCGATCGTGATGCGTTCGATGGCCAGCACCGCCAAGCCGACGAGCACGCCCGTGACCGCGGCGAACAGCAGCGTCTGGTTGGTGCGGCGCCCGATGGCCCGCGCTTCGACCTGCCGATGAGTGGGCAGCAGCGACCGCGAGGGGGGCATGAGGGACGAGACTAGAACCAGCCCGAACGCGATCCCGCAGCGGCCGCTTTCGGCGCGGGGAGCCTCACGCCCCGCTGTCGAACGCGTGTCGTGTGACACATGGCGCGTCGATCTGCGCCGCCGCGACCGCTAGCATCGCCCGCATGAAGAAGCTTCTGCTGCTCGTCGTCATCGCCGCTCTCGCCACCCTCGCCACGAAGAAGGTGCGGGCCGCCTGATCCTCGACGCAGCCCCCGCTCCGGTTCCCCCGCCCCACTGGCGGCGGGTCTGGGGCGGGGGCTGTCGTCTTTCCCAGAGCCAACGGGCCGCCATCGCGACCCCGATGGTGGCAGCGATCGCGCCCCCTCCCAAGGCTGCTTGCCGGGGTGCCGGCATGGGCACGCGCTCGCGCAGCTTCACGCGATGGGTGAACCGGCGCACCTCCCACCCCGCAGCGTGCGCGGCACGCAACAGGTCGCGGTCCGGGTTGACGGCGACGGCGTGGCCGACAGCCTCGAGCATCGGCCGGTCGGTCGCCGAGTCGCTGTACGCGTACGACGCCGCCAGGTCGATGTCGTCGCGCTCGGCCACCTCCTGCATCGCCACCACCTTCTCCGGGCCGTAGCAGTAGCGCTCGGTGCGTCCCGTGTAGCGGCCCTGGTCGTCGAGCTCGGCGCGGGTGGCGATCACCTCGTCGACCCCGAGGTACTGGGCCAGGGGCGCGACGATCTCCTCCGGCGAGGCCGACACGATGAACACCTTGCGACCGGCGTCGCGGTGGTCGCGGACGAGCTCCAGCGCCTCGTCGTAGACGATCGGTTCGACGACCTCGACGAGGGTCTCGCGCACGATCTCGCCGATGACCGCCTGATCCCACCCGATCGTGAGGCGCAGGACCGAGTCTCGCAACTTGTCGAGCTTGGCCGGTGAGGCACCGAACTGGGCGTAGACCAGTTGGCCCCAGGCCGCACGCAGCAGCATGCGGCGAGAGAGCAGGCCCGCCCGGTGCAGGGGGCCGCTGAACGCCACCATCGACGCCTTGGCGATGACCGTCTTGTCGAGGTCGAAGAAGGCTGCCTCCACGCGCGGCGACCCTACCGGCACCCAACCGGCCGAGGGGTCACTCCACGAGGTGACAACGATCACCTCTTGATGATCTCGATGGATCTGAGTATGGTTGGCCACCTTCGCTGATGCCCGGGGATCATCCATCCCTTCGTGGCAGGCCGTCGCGTTCATCGCCTCGTTCGTGGCCGTTGCCTGTCGTGGAGGTTCCCGTTGCTCGTCGCCTGCTGGTCGGCCAAAGGTGGTGCAGGCACCACCGTCGTCGCTGCGGCGCTGGCGTTGTTGTTGGCCCGCGACGCGGTGGCCGGGGTGGTCCTCGCGGATCTCGCCGGCGACGCACCGGCCGTACTCGGCCTCGCCGAACCCACCTCCCCGGGTCTCGCCGGGTGGCTGGCGGCCGGGCGCGACGTCCCCGCGGACGCGCTCGCCCGCATCGAGGTCGATGCTGCCCCGGGCCTGGCGCTGCTCCCCCGCGGCGAGGGCGACCTGGGGCCCGAGCGGGCGGGGGTGCTGGCCGCGCTCCTCGACCGCTCTCCCCGCCCCACCGTCGTCGACTGCGGGCGGCTCCTCGAGCCCACGCACCACGCCGGCACCGGCGCGGCGGCCATCGCGGTCATCGAGCGCGCCCAGCACTCCCTGCTCGTCACCCGGCCCTGCTACATCGCGCTGCGCCGGGCCATGCGCAGCCCGCTGCGACCGACCGGCGTCGTCATCGTCAACGAGCCGGGACGGGTGCTGTCGAAGGCCGACGTCCACGGCGTGGTCGGCGTGCCGGTCGTGGCGCAGGTCGAGCTCGACCCCAAGGTCGCCCGACTCGTCGACGCCGGCCTGCTCTCCGGGCGCCTTCCGCACTCGCTCGATCCGCTCCTCGATGCTGCCTGAACCCACCCTCGACGCCCGGGTGCACGCCCGGGTGCTGGCTGCACGGGCGGGCGACCCCCTCGACGGCGACACGTTGACCGCGCTCGTCCAGGCCGAGGCCCCGCTGCTCGGGGCGGACGAGTTGGCGCGCGCGGTGGCCAGGGTCCGGGCGCGGATCGGTGGCCTCGGTCCACTCGAACCGCTGCTGGCCGACCATTCGGTCAGCGACATCCTGGTCAACGGCCCGGGACCGGTCTGGGTCGAGCGCGCCGGTCGGCTCGAACGCACCGAGGTCGTCCTCGACCCGGCGAGCATCGCTTTGCTCGTCGAGCGGGTCGTCGCCCCCCTCGGCCTGCGGGCCGACCGCACCACCCCCGTGGTCGATGCACGATTGCCCGACGGGTCGAGGGTGCACGTGGTCCTGCCGCCGCTCGCGGTCGACGGGCCGGCGGTCACCATCCGACGGTTCTGCGTGACTGCCGTCCCGCTCGACGCCTACTGCAGCCCCGACGTGGTCGACCTGCTGGTCGCCGCCACCGTCGCAGGGCTCAACGTCGTCGTGTCCGGAGGGACCGGCGCAGGAAAGACGACGCTGCTCAACGCCCTCTGCCGCCACCTGCCCGCCGGCGAGCGGGTGGTCACGGTCGAGGACGCGGCCGAGCTGCGCCTGCCCGGCGAGCACATCGTGCGGCTGGAGACCCGGCCGGCCACGCCCGACGGCCTTCCAGCGGTGGGTGTCCGCGCCCTCGTGCGCGCCGCCCTGCGGATGCGGCCGGACCGCATCGTCGTCGGCGAGGTCCGCGGGGCGGAGGCCCTCGACATGCTCCAGGCGATGAACACGGGCCACGGCGGCTGCCTGTCCACGTGCCACGCCAACGGGCCGGCCGACGCCCTCCGGCGCATCGAGACGATGGCGCTGCTCGGCCACGACGGTGTGCCCCTCGCCGCCGTGCGGGGGCAGATGCTCGGCGCGATCGACCTGATCGTCCATGTCGCTCGCACGACCGGTGCCGGGCGCCAGGTGACCGAGGTCGCCGAGGTGGAGCCCGGCACAGGCGGCGACGTCGGCGCGCGCACGCTCGCCGACCGCTCCGGTGTGGTGGGCGAGGTCCGGCGTCCCGCGCGGCGAACGGTCACCGCGACGTCATCGCCCGATGGGCCGGGCCCGAGCAAGGCCGCATCGTGGGCGTAGCTCCGCCGGCCGCCGCGGCTCCGGCCGTCGTCGCCGTCGACGCCATGGTCGAGGTCATGGTCGACGGCGTGGTCGGGGTCGACGCTGCGGGCGCAGCCGACGTGGTCGTGTTGGTCCTGCTCATCGCGCTGGTGTCCGTCACCCTGAGCTCGGCCAGCGCAAAGCGACGGGTTCGGGCGCGACTGGCCGAGGGCCCGCGGCCACCGGGGACGCCGCCGGACACGGCGCTGACCGTGTCCACGCCGGTGGTCGTCGTGGCGGTCGTGGGTCTCGTCACCGCCTGGGCGGCGCTCGGCACACTCGCCGCCGTGGGGCTCGGCCTGGCGGCCGCCGCGGTTCCCGTGCGCGCCCGTCACCGGGCGCGGGCCGAGCGGCTCCGACGACGAGGCGACCAGCTACCGGTCGCGCTCGACCGACTGGCGGCTGCGTTGCGGTCGGGGTCGTCGTTGTCCCTGGCGTTCGACGAGGTGGGCACCGACCTCGACCCACCGCTCGGCCCCGAGGTGCGGGCACTCGGACGCGAGGCCGCGCGCGGACGCCCGGTCGTCGAGGTCCTTGACGACTGGTCGAGCGCCCACGACGACCCGGGCACGCGCCTCGCCGCGTCGGCGCTCGTCCTGGCGGCACTGGTGGGCTCCGCCCCCGCCCGGGCGATCGATGGCGTGGCAGCCACCCTGCGCGAGCGCCTCGACCTCGCGGCGGAACGCCATGCCCTCGCCGCGCAGGCCCGCACGAGCGCTCTGGTGCTGTCGGTCGCTCCCGTGGGCTTCGCCGGGCTGCTGGTGGTCGGCGACACCGCAGCCGC
Source organism: uncultured Acidimicrobiaceae bacterium (assembly GCA_964448525.1). GTDB lineage: Bacteria > Actinomycetota > Acidimicrobiia > Acidimicrobiales > VFJN01 > ZC4RG19. The sequence continues at coordinate 3,210 of CAYUXB010000148.1, read as the reverse complement.
CGACTTCCTGCTCGGGACGCCGGCGGGGTGGGTGTGCCTCGCGCTGGGTCTCGGGCTCGACGCCTGCGGGGCCTGGTGGATGACCCGTCTCAGCCGGAGCGAGGGCTCATGACGCCTCGCACGATCGGCGTCCCGTCTCCCGCTCTGGCGTCCGCCGGTTCGGACGTCTCGACGGCGACTGCGGCCCTGGTCCGGGGATGGGCCGATCCGGCACCAGTCGCCGCCCTGGTCCAGGGATGGACCGACTCGGGAGCGGTCGCCATCACCCATCCTGCGGGGATGGTCCTCGGCCTGGCCTGGGCGGCGCTGGTGGCGGTGGTCGCGGCAGGCGCCCTCGGGCGCCCTGCCCGCCGCCTGCCTCGCCCTGACGACGACCATCCCGACATCACCGGTCTGCACGGCACCGCCCGTGGCGACCGGCGGATGCAGGGCCCAGCGGTGATTGTGCAGCGAGCCGTCGGCCGGCTCGGTGCCGGCATCCGCGGCGCGCTGACCCCGTTCACGGGTCGACTCCAGTCCGACATCGACGTCCGGGCCAGCGTCGACGCACCCGTCGGCCTGACACGTGCCGCCGGCGACCACCCGATCCCAGACCCTGACCGCGATCCGACCCACGACCCGATCCAGGACCCGACCGACGACCCCGAGGAGTCCCTCGACCGGCGCATCGGTTGGGCAGCACTCGCCAGCGGCTTCCTGCTGCTGGTGACACCGGCGCTCGCCGCGGCGCCGGTGACATGGGCCGTGGCTGCGCCGGTGCTCGCCGCCCGGCGTGGCCACGCCCGCCACGAATCGGCGCTGGTCGACCAGTTGCCCGACGTCGTCGACCTGTTGGCCCTCACCGCGGCGGCCGGCCTACCCGTCGCCGCCGCGCTGGTGGCGATCGACCGCAGGCCCGGCGGCCCGCTGGGCGCGGGGGTGGGCGGCGCGGCCGACCACGTCCGTCGCGGCGGCAGCACCGCAGAGGGCCTGGCGCGGCTGGCCACCGTCGGCCCGGCCGTGCGCCCGCTGGTCGATGCGCTCGTCCAGCACGACCGCTACGGCACACCGCTGCTCCCCGCGCTCGAGCGGGTGGGCATCGAGGCCCGGGCCCGGCGCCGACGGCGCAGCGAAGAAGCCGCCCGCCGGCTGCCCGTCACCCTGCTCTTCCCGCTGGTGCTCACGACCTTCCCGGCATTCGTATTGCTGACGGTCGTGCCCCTGCTGGCGGGATCACTCGGCTCGTTGAGCCTTTCACCCACATGACCGGTGGCCCAGGCCACCCTGCCGAGGAGGCAATTCCATGTTGCGACACACCATCCACCGCGTGTCGGTCCCGCTCACGACCCTGGCCCGGGGCCGGTTGTCCCGACGCACCGATCACGGGCAGGCGACGGCCGAGTACGGGCTGATCATCCTGGCCGCCGGCGGCATCGCCCTCGGCGTCATCGCCTGGGCGAGCGGCACCGGGAGCTTCACCGACATGTTCGAGTCGGTGGTCGACAAGCTCACCGCGTCCTTGTGAGCCTCCGGCGACGAGTCGCGTCCCGGCGCCGCGACCCGCGGCACGCCCCGCACCACGAACGCGGCCAGGCCACGGTCGAGCTCGCGTTGGTGCTGCCGCTCGTGGCACTGCTCCTCCTGGCCCTCGTCCAGGTGGCGGTGGTCGCCCGTGACCAGGTCCTCGTCGCCCACGCCGCCCGCGAGGCCGTCCGTGCCGCCGCCGTCGACCCCGATGTCGATGCGGCCCGCCGGGCGGCCGAGCAGGCCGGCCCCCTCGCTCCCGACCGCCTCGCCGTCGAGGTGACCGGGCGCGACGGGGTCGGCAGCCGGGTGCGGGTCGTCGTCCGCTACACCGTTCCCACCCGCCTGCCCCTCGTCGGTCGCGCCCTCGACGACGTCACCCTGACCGCCTCCGCCACCATGCGGGTCGAACGGTGATGGCCGGGGCGGGGCCCGGGATGGGTCTCCCGCCGTGGGCGCTCAGGCCAGGGCGGCCCGCAGGAGTGCGAGCGCCGCAGCCTTGTCGAGCGGCTCGTTGCCGTTGCCGCACTTGGGGGACTGGACGCACGACGGGCAGCCGGCCGTGCAGGCGCATCCGTCGATGACCGCGGCGGTGGCCCGCACGTGGCGTTCGGCGGCCTCGAAGCCGAGCTCCGCCACGCCGGCCCCGCCCTGGTAGCCGTCGTAGATGACGATGGCCGGGCCCCCGATGTCAGCGTGGTGCAACGTCGACACGCCGCCCACGTCCCAGCGGTCGCAGATCGTGAACAGGGGCAGCACCCCGATGCCTGTGTGCTCCGCGGCGTGCAGCGCCCCCGGGGCATCCCGGCGGTCGATGCCGGCGGCTTCCAACAACGATTCCGGCACGCGGTACCAGAACGCCCGTGTCGTGAGCGTGGAGCGGGGCAGATCGAGCGGGGTGACGCCGAGAGAGGAACCGGTGAGCACCTCCTTGCGCTGGTAGCCGGTGACCCGCTGGTGCACCTCGACCGCACCCAACCCGACCTCGATCGCGCCGAGCCGGCGGCGAGCGTCGCAGCTCGTCACCCGGATGTCGATGTCGGTGCGCGCCACCGTGTAGGTCGCCCCGTCATCGGGCTCGACGGTGGCGCAACGGCCGTCGAGGTCGAGCTCGGTGACCCGCCACGACTGGCCGGCGTGGAGGTACGAGGCCCCGGGATGGGCCTGCTCGCACGCCCGGGCCAGCTCGACCGTCCCGACCGCCTCACCCTCCGCCGTCCGCAGCGCCACCTGGCCACCGGCACCCACCCGCAGCCCGACGCCGTGCGACGGCCAGCCGCCGGCGGAGTACAGCGCCTTCGGCCCGCGGCCCCGTCCGCCCTCGTGCACCACGACCTCGTCGTTCACCGCCAGCCGGCACACGATCTCGTCGAGGAGCCCGGGCCAGTAGCGCTCGTCTGCGTGGGTGAGCGGCTTCTCGTGGGCGGCGCAGCGCAGGTGCGCATCGGCGACGAAGGGGTTGGCCGGGTTGATCACCACCGGCTCCGGCGGGCGGGCGACGAGCTCGTGGGGGTGCGCGGCCATCCACTGGTCGAGCTGATCGGCTCCGGCGACGAGCACCGCCGCCGAGGGCAGGCCCGAGCGCCCGGCTCGCCCGGCCTGCTGCCAGAACGAGGCGATGGTGCCGGGGAACCCGTTGAGCACCACGGCGTCGAGCCCACCGACGTCGATGCCGAGCTCCATAGCGCTGGTGGCGATCACCCCGTC
>CAYUXB010000147.1:0-9381 GCA_964448525.1 uncultured Acidimicrobiaceae bacterium | reverse complement strand
CGCCCGCGACCTGCTCGGCGACGCCGTACTCAAACTCGTCATCACCCACGGCACCGACGTCGCCAACATCACCAGCCTCGGCCGCGGCCCCACCGCCGCCCAACGCATCGCCCTCCTCTGGACCACACCCGGCTGCACCAACTCCGACTGCGACAACACCCTCGCCATCCAACACGACCACCGACGACCTTGGGCCGACAACCAGGTCACCGAACTCCACAACCTCGACCGCCTGTGCCCGACCCCGTGCCACCACCGCAAGACCCACGACGGCTGGGCACTCACCCCCGGCACCGGCCGCCGACCCCTCGTCCCACCCACCGACCCCCGCCACCCCACCAACACCGCCCGCACCGCCAACACCGGCACCCCTCCACCGGCCACTACACCCCACGCCGGCAGAGACACCACGCTCCTTGACAACCACGCGGCCTGACGGCGCCGACAGCCGCCGTCACGCCGCCACATACCTGCAGCTTGGCCCCGCCCCCCACCCGCACCGTCCCTTCGCGGAGCCTGCGCCCTGACGTGCTGCCGGTAGGCCGGCAGTCGAGCGGAGCCCCCTCCCCGGTAGGCCGCGCGCCGCATCCGGGCCGGTGTCGACCGGGCACCGTTCGGGCCCGCGATCTTGCCGAGAGTATGATTTCGTCAACTGTTCAAGGGAGGACGCGCTGGTGACCCGGCCCATCTACCAAGTGAAGGCCGACTTCTTCAAGACCCTCGGCCACCCCGCCCGCATCCGGATCCTCGAGCTCCTCCGCGACGGCGAACGACCGGTCAGCGAGCTGATCCCCGAGGTCGGCATCGAACCCTCCCACCTGTCCCAGCAGCTGGCCATACTCCGGCGAGCGAACCTCGTGCGGTCGCGCAAGGAGGGTTCCTCGGTCCTGTACTCCGTCACCGAGCCCCGCCTCTTCCAGCTGCTCGAGGTCGCCAAGGCGATCCTCACCGGCACGCTGACGGAGACCCGCGAGCTCCTCGAACAGCTCGAGGGACTGGACTTCGCGGAGGAGCCCCGCCCCCGGGGGCGCCGCGCCGGCTGACAGAGACCGGGCCGGGGCTGCGGCCACCCGCCACCCGCCACCGGCCACCGGCCACCGGCCACCGGCCACCGAGGCTCAATCCGCCGCCGTCGCCGCCTCGTGGTGCGTGTGGGCGGCGCGCTCGACGTGGCGGCGGGCGTGCGCGACGGCGGCGTCGAGGTCGGTGAACAGGTGGTTCTCGTGCGCCAGCCGGCCGAGTGCCCCGACGGCCTCGAGGACCCGCCGGTGCGGGCCGGACGGGCCCTTGAGCAGCACCGTGATGTGCCGGCGCTCCAACTCCTCGATGATCTCGCCCACGGCTTGGGCGCCGGTGGCGTCGAGGACCTGCAGGTCGGGGAGGCGCAGGATGACGACCCGGACGTCGCCGACGCTCACCAGCGCGGTGAGGAACCGCTGTGCCGCCCCGAAGAACAGGGCGCCGTCGAGGCGGTACGTGACGATGTGATCGTGCAGGAGCCGGTGCTCGTCCTCCACGTCGACGACGGCACCGTCCCCCGCGCCGGACTCGGCGACCGTCTCCCGGGTGACCGTGGTCGCCTGCGCCACCATCCGCAGCGCCAGGACGGCCGCCACGGCGATGCCGATCTCCACGGCGACGATCAGGTCGAACGCGATCGTGGCGACCGCGGTGGACACCAGCACGAGGGCGTCGGACCGGGTGGCGCGCAGCACCGCCCGGGCGTTGCGGATCTCCACCATCCGCACCGCCGTCACCATCAACACGCCGGCCAGGGCGGCGAGCGGGATGCGGGCCACCAGACCACCCCCGAAGAACACGACCAGGATCAGCAGCAGCGCGTGCACGATCGACGAGACGCGGGTGCGGGCACCGGCCCGGACGTTGACGGCGGTGCGCGCGATCGCCCCGGTCGCGGGCATGCCGCCGAACATCGGCGACAGCACGTTCGCCAGGCCCTGGCCGACCAACTCGCGATCGGGGTCGTGGCGGGGCCCGTCGGCCATCCCGTCGGCGACCTTGGCCGACAGCAGGCTCTCGAGCGCGGCGAGCACGGCGATGGCGAGCGCGGCGCCGAACAGCTCGCTCACCCGGGCCGGGTCGAGGGCCGGCAGCGCGGGCGTCGGCAGAGACGACGGCAGGGAGCCGATCCGGGTGACGCCGAGGTCGGCGACCTCGGCCAGCGCGGTGGTCGCCACCACCGCGATCAGCGACACCGGCAGCGTGCGGCGCACCCGCGGGCCGACCACCATGACGACCGCCACGAGGACGACCAGCCCGAGGGCCGGGAGGGAGTCCGACGGGGCCACCTCCCCCACCGCCCGCATCGCCACCAGCGCGGTGTTCTCCCCCTCCGGCTTCGCCACCCCGAGGGCGGACGGCACCTGCTGGAGGAAGATGATCACGGCGATGCCGACCGTGAATCCCTCGACCACGGGCCACGGGATGTACGCCACGTAGCGCCCGAGGCGCAGCCCGGCGGCGATCAGCACCAGGACGCCGGCCACGACCCCGACGGTGAAGACCGCCTCGGTGCCGTGCCGGGCGACCAGCGGTACGAGCACCACTGTCATTGCGCCGGTCGGGCCCGAGACCTGGACGTTGGAGCCGCCGAAGACCGCGGCCACCAGCCCGGCCACGATCGCGGTCACCAGCCCGGCCTGGGCGCCGAGGCCGGCGGTGATGCCGAAGGCCAGGGCGAGGGGCAGGGCCACGACCGCCACGGTCGCTCCCGCGAGGACGTCGCCGCGCCACGACGTGCGGAGGCCCGCGTAGTCGCGCCGGGTCGGCAGGAACCACCAGCGTGGGGCCCCCGAGTCCTGGAGTTCGGTCATCGAGGGCGGTGTCGTGCTCATCGCCACGCCCGGCGCGCTCTGTTCAGGTCACCGCTCCCATCGCTGTCGTCCAGCATCGACGAAACAACTACCTGAGCAATGTACAAGATTCGCAATTCGTTACCACGTGGTCGGTCGCCGACCGGCCTCGGCGAGACGTGGTGGGAGCGGTCCGGCGCGCCGCCGCTCAGCGCCCGGTGAAGGTGGGCTCGCGCCGCTCCAGGTAGGCGCGGATGCCTTCCTGCATGTCCTCGGTCGTGTAGGCGATGTGCTGGGCCCGGGCCTCGCCCTCGATCGCCTCGGCGAAGGTCGAGGTGGCGGCGGCGTCGATCTGGGTCTTCATCAAGCCGATCGCCGTGGTCGGCCCCGCCGCGAGCTTGCGGCCCCACTCCCCCGCGGTCGCCGCGAGCGCTTCCGGCGCGACGACCTCGTTGACGAGGCCCCAGTCGAGGGCGGTGGCGGCATCGACGGTGTCGCCGAAGAAGGCCATCTGCTTCGCCCGGCGGGCACCGATGAGGTTGGGGATGCTCCAGGAGGTGCCGCCGTCGAGGGCGAGGCCGCGCTTGACGAACACCTCCATGAAGCGGGCGCGGTCGGTGGCGACGACGAGGTCGCAGGCGAGGGCGATGCCGAGGGCGACGCCGACGGCGACACCGTCGACCGCCGCGATCGTGGGCTTGGCGAGGCCCTTGATGCGGCCGATGATGCCCCCGACGACACGCATCTCGTGGACGATGGGCTGGGGCCCGTGGCCGGTCAGACCGTTGGACTCCTCGCCCGACAGATCGGCGCCGGCGGAGAAGTTGCCGTCGGCACCGGTGAGGACGACGGCGCGGACGGACGGATCGACGGCCGCCTCGGTGAAGACGGCGTCGAGCTCGTTCCACATGGCGGCGCTGATCGCGTTCTTGCGCCGGGGGCGGTCGAGCGTGACGGTGAGCAGGCCGTCGTCCTGGTCGACGAGCAGGGCGGTGAGGCCGGTGGGGTTCACGATCGCGTTCTCCTTGTGGGCCACCTTGTCGGTGGCCGTGCCGCAAGCCAGAATTCGTTCTGTGAACCAGAACGTAATCGACGAGGGTGCCGACGTCGCCAGTCGGATCGCGGCGCAGACCGCCACCCGACGCCGGCGACCCGACTACGCGGCGGAGGTGCGTGCGCTCCTCGACGCCGCCCGCACGGTGATCGCCACCACCGGCAAGGCCCGGGTCGCCGACATCCTCGCCGAGGCCGGCCTGTCCAACGACGCGTTCTACCGCCACTTCCCGTCCAAGGACGCGCTCGTCGCCGCTCTCGCCGAGGAGGCCACCGAGCGGATCGCGGCATCCCTCGCCCGGCGCATGGCGACCGAGCCCACCCCGGCGGCACAGGTCCGCTGCTGGCTCGACGGCGTCCTGGCGCGCGCGACCGGCGCCAACGCGATGCAGTCATTGAGCGTGCTCAACGCCAGCAGCAACTTCAACACGGGCATTCCCACGGGCTCCCACGAGGCCACCCGGCTGCCGTTCGCCCGGCTGCTGCACGACCCTTTCACCGCCCTCGGCAGCGCGGACCCGGTGCTCGACGCCGAGTTGGTCACCCACGCGGTCACCAACCGGGTCGCCGGGCACCTGTGGGCCGGGACGAGCCCGTCGGAGGGCGAGCGCGAGCACCTCCTCGAGTTCTGCCTGACGATCGGGGGCCGACGATGAGCCGCGCGATCGACTGCCTCGTCAACGTCGACTTCGGCGACGTCGCCAAGCAGCCCGAGTTCATGGTCCGGGTGAAGGAGGACTACTTCAAGGGCGGCGACTCGTTCTTCCGCAGCCCCGAGCTGAACGAACTGATCGAGAACATGGACGCCAACGGCGTCGAGCGGGCGATCCTCGTCACCCGTGCCAGCGCGACCGACGACCGGGCCCAGCGCTTCGCCGAGGCCCGCCCGGACCGCTTCTCCCTCGCCGTCGGCGGGTTCAACCTCCTCAAGCCGATGAAGACGGTCCGCAGCCTCGAAGCGTTCGCCCGGAGCAACCCGGTGTCCTCGGTTCTCATCGGGCCCAGCTTCTGGGGCGACGGCATGTACCCGCCGAGCGATGCCGTCTACTACCCGCTCTACACCAAGTGCTGCGAGCTCGACCTGCCGCTGTGCGTCAACACCGGCATCCCCGGCCCGCCGATCCCCGCGGAGCCGCAGAACCCGATCCACCTCGACCGGGTCTGCATCCGCTTCCCCGAGCTCAAGCTGGTGATGATCCACGGCGCGGACCCGTGGTGGGACACCGCCATCCGCCTGATGATCAAGTACCGCAACCTGCGCCTGATGACCTCCGCGTGGTCGCCGAAGTACCTGCCCGAGTCGCTGCTGCACTACATGCGCACCCGGGGGAAGGACCGGGTCTTCTTCGCGTCGGACTACCCGGTGCTGTCGATGGAGCGCTGCCTCGGGGAGGCCAAGGCGCTCGACCTGCCCGACGAGGTCCGCGACGGCTGGCTGCACGGCAACGCCGACGCGTTCTTCTTCCCGTCGGATCCGAGCGGCGAGTAGGCCCTCCCGCCGCTGGCGGCCGGGGACCTGTGACCCGTTCCGGATACCCGCACGGGTATGCTGGCGCCATGCGTTTCCCCGACGACGTCACCAAGGACGCCCTCAACCGGTTGCGTCGCGCCGAGGGTCAGGTCCGTGGCGTGCAGCGGCTGCTCGACGAAGGCGCCGACTGCAAGTCGGTGATCACCCAGCTCAGCGCGGCCCAGGCGGCGCTGCACCGCGCGGGCGTGCGCCTGATGGCCGCGGGCATGCGCGAGTGCCTCGCCAACTCCGACGGCAACGGGGACGGCGACAGCGACGGCATGACCATCGAGGCGATGGAGGACCTGTTCCTCACCCTGCGGTGACCCCGCGCAGCACCTGACGCGTCCGATCCGGGCCGGTCAGAGCACGTGGCAGTCGTCCGCCGCCTCCCCCGGTTGGATGTCGCAGATCAGGCTGCCGGGCGCGGTCGCCGCGCACGCTGCGGCCACCGACGGGTGCACCCGGCCGACCAGACCGTCCCAGACGCCGCCGCGCGCCAGCGCGTCGCGGATCGGCCCCCGCACCGTGGCGAGGTGGAGCGCGACGCCCGCGTCCGCGAGATCGCGGTCGAGCTCGCGCAGGGCATGCACGCCGCTGGCGTCGATGCCGGTGATCGCCGAGGCGTCGAGCACGATCGCCCGCACCGCCGGCCGTGAGGCCATGAGCGCGTGGACGTGCTCGTCGAAGCGCCGGGCGTTGGCGAAGAACAGCGGGGCGTCGATCCGCAGGATCGCCACCTCGGCGCTCGTCGAGGTCGGCCAGCGGTCGACGTTGCGGTACTCGGTGGTGCCCTCGACCCGCCCGAGCTCCGTGGCATGCGGGGTCGAGCTGCGCCACACGAACGCAGCCAGGCTGAACACGATGCCGGCGACCAGGCCGGGCTCGACCCCGACGAGGAGCGTCACGAGGAACGTCACCGCGAGGGCTGCGCCGTCGGTGCGGCTGACACGGAAGGTGTGGCGGGCATCCGCGATGTCGACCAGCCCGAGCACCGCGACCACCACGATCGCGGCGAGCACCGCCTGGGGCAGGTAGGCGAACAGCGGGGTCATCCACAGCACGGCGACGGCCAGCACCACGGCGGTGACCAGGCTCGCGAGCGGCGTCCGCGCACCGGCGTCGTGATTGACCGCGCTGCGCGAGAACCCGCCGGCGATCGGGAGCCCCGAGAACGCCCCGGCCGCCACGTTGGCGGCCCCGGTGGCGATCAGCTCCTGGTCGGCGTCGACGACCTCCCGTGTCTTGCGGCCGATCGCCTTGGCGACGCTGATCCCCTCGGCGAAGGCGACCACGGCGATCGTGAGGGCGACCGGCAGCAGGTCGGCGACCAGCTCTCCCCGCACCTCCGGCACGGCCGGCGCGGGAAAGCCGGACGGGACCTCGCCGAGCACGGTCACGCCCTCGCCGTCGAGGCCGAACGCCCAGGTGGCCAGCGTGCCGAGCACCACGACGATCAGCGCGGTCGGCCAACGCCGGGCGTACCGCCGGCCCGCCACCAGGACGACGATCGCGGCTGCGGCCAGCCCCACGGTGGCCGCGTGCGTCCCGTCGATGCCGCGCGCGACGGCCCGGATCGTCGCGATCGTCCCGTCGGGCCGGCCGATGTCGAGGCCGAGCAGCTGATCGACCTGGCTGAGCGCGATCACGATCGCGGCGCCGGAGGTGAACCCGCTGATCACCGGATGCGACAGGAGGTTGACCAGCACCCCGAGCCGCAGGGCACCGAGCACCAGCAGGATCGCCCCGACCAGCAGGGCCAGCAGGGCCGCGGTCGCCGGGTAGGAAGCCTCGCCGGGCGTGGCGACGCGGGCCAGCCCTTCGACGGTGAGCAGCGAGGTGATGGCGACCGGGCCGACGGCGAGGGAGCCGCTCGTGCCGAGCACCGCGTAGACGGCGATGCCGACGATCGCCGCGTACAACCCGGTGATCGGCGGCATCCCCGCCAGGCCGGCGTAGGCCATGCCCTGCGGGATCAGCATCACTGCGACCGTCAGGCCGGCGATGACGTCCCCGCGCCGCCGGTCGCGCGGGTAGTGCCGGGCCCAGCCGAGGATGGGTATCAGGCGCTCCAGCCGAGGGGCCCGCGGGCGCGGTGGCACCACCGGGCTGGCGGTCGGGCCGGCGGCACCCATGGTCAGCCGGCGCGGGCCGCGGTCAGCTCGCGGACGATGTCCGCGACGTCGGCGGTGCCCGCCGACCGGTTGTACGGCAGCTTGGCGAGGAGCATGCCCATCATGCAGGTGTTGCTGAGCGCGGCGACGGTCAGGCCGAGCCCGATCGCGCCGGACACGTACTTGAGCGCCGGCACCCACACGCTGCCGACGATCCCGGCCAGCACGATCGTGCCGGCGACGAGCCGCACCTGACGCTCGAGGTCCCAGCGCTGGCGCCCGCGCCGCACCGCCCGCGCGCCGTCGTCCCACGCCTGCACCCCGCCCGCGAGCACGTGGAGGTTCGGCATCCCGCTGGCGGCGAGCTGCTCGCACGCCCGGTCGGCGCGGAGGCCCGATCGGCAGACCAGCACCACGGGCTCGCTGAGGTGGCGGGCCAGCTCCGCGGTGTGCTCGCCGAGGGTGTCGAGCGGCACGTTGTACGCGCCGGGGATGTGCCCCGACTCGAACTCGGCCGGCGTGCGGACGTCGAGGACCCGGATGTCGGCCTCCTCGGCGAGCAGTCGCTCGAGGGTGGTGGCGTCGACGCGCGCGTCGAGATCGTTCACGGATGTCTCCTTCAGGGGTCGCAGGGGTGCGGTCGAGAGATGTGTCGCGGCTCAGGCGCCGGCCCGCGGGGTGAGCGCGGCCCAGGCGTCGTAGCCGCCCAGCAGGTCGGACACGTCGGCCGCGCCGGCCGACCGCAGCCAGCTCGCGGCGATCGACGAGCGGTAGCCGCCGGCGCAGTGGACGACGATCGGGCGCGCCAGGTCGAGCTCGTCGACGCGGCGTCGCAGCGCGGGGAGGGGCACGAGCGCCGACCCGTCGATCGAGCCGAGCGCAGCCTCGCCCGCGTTGCGGACGTCGACCACCTGGAGCCCGGGCGTGTCCGCCTGCCGCGCCGCGAGGGCGCCGGCCGTGAGGCGCGACCCCCGCCGGGCACGATCGGGGTGCGCCGTCAGCAGGGCCTCGATGTCGTGCACGGCACCGCTCACGCCGTCGAACCCGATCCGGCCCAGGCGCAACTTGGCCTCGGCCGCCGCGTCGGCGCTCGGGGCGATCAGGACGATCTCGTCGTCCGGGCCGGCCACCTCGCCCGCGTACTCGGCGAACCGGCCCTGCAGCCCGACGTTGACCGAACCGGCGAGGTGCCCGGCGGCGAACGCGTCGGGATCGCGCACGTCGAGCAGCACCGCGCCGCGCTCGCGGGCGGCCTCCACAGCGGCGAGGTCGAGCGGACGGGGCCGGGCGTCGTCGAGCAGCTCGCGCGACTGGCGGTTCAGGATCGCGTCGTGCAGGAAGTACTCGGGCGCCACCGGCTGGCCCTCGGTGACGATGTCGACGAACCGCTCGCGGGTCATGTCTCCGAAGGCGTAGTTGGTGGCGCGCTGCTCGCCGATGGTCGACATCGTCTCGGTCGACAGGTTCTTGCCGCACGCGGAGCCGGCCCCGTGTGCCGGCCACACGCGGGTGGCGTCGGGCAGCGGCGCCAGCTTGTCGCGCAGCGAGTCGTAGAGCATCGAGCCGAGCTCGGCGGCGGTGAACCCGACGGAGGCCAGCAGGTCGGGCCGGCCGACATCGCCGATGAACAGCGTGTCGCCGGTGAGCACCCCCCACGGCTCGGCGTCGTCGGGGTGCTCCCAGACGACCACCGAGATCGACTCGGGCGTGTGGCCGGGGGTGGCCCGGAACTCGAGGACCACCTCGCCGAGCGAGATCCGCTCCCCGTCGGCCACGAGGCGCGCCGGGAACTCCGGCTCCGCCGCATCGCCGAAGACGATCTCGGCGCCGGTGGCGGCCGCCAGCTCGAGGTGGCCGGACAGGAAGTCGGCGTGGAAGTGGGTCTCGAGCA
>CAYUXB010000146.1:0-9430 GCA_964448525.1 uncultured Acidimicrobiaceae bacterium | reverse complement strand
CATCCTCGTGGGCGACGCCGAGGCCTACAACTCGGTGCTGCAGTACGTCCTCAGCGACATCCCGGCCCCCGCCGAGCCCGGCCGGTTGATCCTGCCCGCCGGCGACGGCGAGGGCGTCGGCCTCACCCCGGGCGACCTGCCCGACGCCGCGACCATCTGCTCCTGCCACAACGTCACCAAGGGCGACATCTGCGGGGCGATCACCGACGGCGACCTCGACGACGTCGGGGCGATCAAGGGCTGCACCAAGGCGGGCACCGGCTGCGGGAGCTGCGTGCCGGTGCTCACCGACCTGCTGCACGACCAGCTGCGGCGGGCCGGCAAGGAGGTCGTCGTGCGTCTCTGCGAGCACTTCGGCCAGACCCGGGTGGAGCTGTACGAGATCCTGCGGGTCACCGGCATCCGCACCTTCGCCGAGCTGATCGAGCGCTTCGGCACCGGCGCCGGCTGCGAGATCTGCAAGCCGGCGGTGGCGTCGATGCTCGCCTCGCTCAGCACCGGTTACATCCTCGACGGCGAGCAGGCCTCGCTGCAGGACACCAACGACCACTTCCTCGCCAACATGCAGCGCGACGGCAGCTACTCGGTCGTGCCCCGCGTGCCGGGGGGCGAGATCACGCCGGCGCAGCTCATCGTCCTCGGCGAGGTCGCCCGCGACTTCGACCTCTACACCAAGATCACCGGCGGTCAGCGGGTCGACCTGTTCGGCGCCCGGGTCGACCAGCTCCCCGCGATCTGGGCCCGGCTGATCGACGCCGGGTTCGAGTCCGGCCACGCCTACGGCAAGGCGATGCGCACCGTGAAGTCCTGCGTCGGCGACACGTGGTGCCGCTTCGGCGTGCAGGACTCGGTGGGCATGGCCATCCGCCTCGAGCTGCGCTACCGGGGGCTGCGGGCGCCCCACAAGATCAAGCTGGCCGTGTCCGGTTGCGCCCGGGAGTGCGCCGAGGCCCAGTCGAAGGACATCGGCGTCATCGCCACCGAGCGGGGCTGGAACCTCTACGTCGCCGGCAACGGCGGCATGCGGCCCCAGCACGCGGTGCTCCTCGCCGAGGACCTCGACGACGACGGCCTGATCGCGACCATCGACCGGGTGCTCATGTACTACGTGCGCACCGCCGACAAGCTCGAGCGCACGGCCACCTGGCTCAACAAGCTGGAGGGCGGCCTCGACCACCTGAAGGCCGTCGTGCTCGACGACTCGCTCGGCATCTGCGCCGACCTCGACGCCGACATGGCCCGCCACGTCGCCGACTACGAGTGCGAGTGGACGGCGACCCTCGCCGACCCCGAGCGCATGGCCCGCTTCCGGCCGTTCCTCAACTCGGACGAGCCCGACGACTCGCTGGCCTACGTGCGGGTGCGGGGCCAGCGCCAGCCGGTCGAGCTGCGGCCCGAGCGCCTGGCCATCGTCGGCGCTCCCGCCGACGGCCGCATCGAGGGTGGCCCGGCGTGATCGCCCTCCGCGGGGCAGGCGCCGCAGCTCGCCCGACCTGCCCGATCCGACCGACCACGACCACCACGATCACCACGGACACCACCACCACCAGCACCGCGGTGCGGCTCCGGCCCACCGCACGAGGGGAGCAGCAATGACCGACACCATCGACCACCAGGTCACCGCCACCATCGACGTCACGACCACCGCGTCCTCGAACGCCGACACCGCCGACTGGGCCCGTGTGTGCCGCATCGACCAGCTCACGCCCGGCCGCGGCGCCCCCGCCCGGGTCGGCGGGCGGCAGGTGGCCGTGTTCCGCATCCCGTCCGGCGACGGCGAGTCGGTCTTCGCTCTCGACAACCGCGATCCGTTCTCCGGCGCCCAGGTGCTGGCCCGGGGCCTGGTCGGCGACACCCGGGGCGTGCCCAAGGTGACCTCGCCCGTCTACAAGCAGGGCTTCGACCTGCGCACCGGCGTGTGTCTCGACGATCCCGAGGTGACGGTCCCGGCGTACCCGGTGACGGTGTGCGACGAGGGCTGGGTGTCGGTCGCGGTCCCCGCCACCTCGCCGTGACCGGCCGGGGGAGCGCACCACGGTGACCATCGTCGAAGGACTCCAGATCGGGACGCGGCGCGCGGAGGGGGGCCAGAGCCCGGGGGAGGTGCCCCGCGCCCGCCAGTTCGACGGGATCGGCACCGGCGGAGGGGCCGATGGTCCCGAGCTGCTGGCGCTGAACGCCGGGGAGCAGTACCGCTTCACCTTCGCGATGGAGTCGTGCGTGGGCTGCCACTCGTGCGAGGTGGCCTGCGCCGAGCAGAACGGCCTGCCCGCCGACACGGCCTGGCGCCGCGTCGGCGAGTTCGAGGGCGGGGAGTTCCCCGACACCAAGCGCTTCCACGTGTCGATGTCGTGCAACCACTGCCTCGACCCGGCCTGCCTGAACGGCTGTCCCACCAACGCCTACGTCAAGCTCGACAACGGCGTCGTCGACCACAACGCCGACGACTGCATCGGCTGCCAGTACTGCACCTGGAACTGCCCGTACTCGGTGCCGGCCTTCCAGCCCGACCGGCGCATCGTCACCAAGTGCGACATGTGCCTGCCCCGGTTGGAGGAGGGCCTCAAGCCGGCCTGCGTCGGCGCCTGCCCGACCCGGGCCCTCGACGTCGAGATCGTCGACGTCGCCACCTGGCGGGCCGACCACGCGGAGGCCGACGCCCCCCACCTGCCGTCGTCCGAGCTGACCCTGTCGACCACCCGCATCGTGATGCCGGAGGGCGACCTGGGCGAGACGGCCTCCGCCTCGGACTTCGACCTGCATCCCGAGCACCCGCACTGGCCCCTCGTGGTGCTCACCCTGCTCACCCAGGTGGCGCTCGGCGTGAGCCTGACCGCCACCGGTCAGGCGCAGCGGCTCGTGGCCGCCGTCGTCGCCGGGGGCGCCCTCACCGGCTCGATGGCGCACCTGGGCCGGCCGGCGCACGCCTGGAAGGCGCTGCGCAACCTGCGCCGCTCGTGGCTGTCGCGCGAGGTGCTGCTGCTCGGCGCCTACGCCGCGCTCGCCGTGGGTGCGGTGGTGGTCGCACCGTTGGCGCCGCTGGCGGCGGCGGCGGGCGTGGCCGGGGTGTTCGCCAGCGGGCGCCTCTACGTGGTGCCGGGGCGACCCTCCTGGCACACGCCGCTCACGATCGTCGCCTTCTTCCTGACCGCGCTCGCCACCGGCACCCTGCTCACCGGGCATCCGGCGCTCGCCGCGGCGGCGGTCGGCGCTCAACTGGTCGTGTGGCTGGCCAACCTCGTGCGCCTCGGCCGGGATCCCCGCCGCGAGTGGAACGGCACCGTCGCCCTGCACCGGCACCCGTTCGGCTGGCTCACCGCGGCCCGGTGGGCCCTCGCCGCCGGGGGAGCGGTCGCCGGGTTCACGTGGCTCCCCGTCGGGTTCGTGCTCGTGGCGCTCGGCGAGCTGATCGGTCGCTACCTCTTCTACGTCACCGTCGTCCCGCTCAACATCCCCGGCTCGTTCTTCGGCGCCGGGCGGAGGCACTGATGGCCGTCCCGATGGTCGCCAAGGTCAAGGAGCTGCTCGGCGTCGGCCACGGTGGCGACCGCTACACCTACACCGACGACGCCCGCTTCGGGCCGATGAGCACGTCGCGGGCGCCCGATCGCTGGGTGCGCACCACCTGCGGCTACTGCTCGGTCGGCTGCGGGATGCTGCTCGGCGTCAAGGACGGCACCGCGGTTGCCGTCAAGGGCGACCCCGGCCATCCCGTGAACCTCGGACGCCTGTGCCCCAAGGGCCTGTCCGAGCACCACACCCTCGTGGCCCCCGGCCGGCTGACCCACCCGACGGTCGGCGGCCGGCGGGCCACGTGGGACGAAGCGCTGGGCCACACCGCGGACGGGTTCCGCCGCCTGGTCGAGGAGCACGGGCCCGAGTCGGTGGCGGTGCTGTCCACCGGCCAGCTCGTCACCGAGGAGTTCTACGCCCTCGGCAAGCTCGTGCGCCTCGGCATGGGCGTCCGCCACTTCGACGGCAACACGACGCTGTGCATGGCCTCGGCCGTGTCGGGCTACAAGCTCAGCTTCGGCAGCGACGGCCCGCCAGGGGCGTACGACGACTTCGCCGAGGCCGATGTCATCCTGCTGGTGGGCGCCAACATCGCCGACAACCACCCGCTGCTCGCCCCCCGGGTCGTCGACAACCCGGACGCCACCGTCATCGTCGTCGACCCCCGGGTG
This sequence comes from uncultured Acidimicrobiaceae bacterium, assembly GCA_964448525.1. Taxonomy (GTDB): domain Bacteria; phylum Actinomycetota; class Acidimicrobiia; order Acidimicrobiales; family VFJN01; genus ZC4RG19. The sequence goes on along the minus strand of CAYUXB010000146.1, from coordinate 5,246 downwards.
ACGAAGACGGCGATGATCGCCGACCAGCACCTGGCGGTGAAGCCCCGCAGCGACGTCACCCTGCTGAACGGCATCATCAAGATCCTGCTCGAGGAGGGACTGGTCGATATCGAGCGGGCCCGCCGCGTCACCGACGGGCTCGACGAGCTGGTCGACCACGTCCAGGCCTTCGACCTCGACCGGGTCGAGCGCGAGTGCGGCGTGCCGGCCGACGACGTCCGGCGCGCCGCCCTGGCCCTCGGGACGGCCGAGCGGGCGCTCGTCGCCTGGACGATGGGCGTGAACCACTCGGTGCAGGGCACCGAGACCGTCACCCTGCTCAACACGCTCTGCGTGCTCACCGGCAACGTCGGCAAGCCGGGGGCGGCCCCGTTCTCGATCACCGGCCAGTGCAACGCCATGGGCACCCGCGAGACCGGGTTCACCGCGTCGATGCCCGGCTACCGGGCCTACGACAACCCCGCTCACCGCCGCGAGCTCGCTGCGCTGTGGGGGATCGAGGAGGACCGGCTGCCCACCGAGCGGGGCCGCGCCTACCCCGACATCATCAACGGGGTGATCGACGGGCGCATCAAGGGCCTGTGGATCATCGCCACCAACCCGGTCGTGTCGTTCCCGAACCGCGAGCTGCTGGAGCACGCGCTCGGCGAGCTCGACCTGCTGGTCGTGCAGGACGGCTTCGAGACGCCGACCACCGCGCTCGCGGACGTCGTGCTGCCCGCCGCCATCTGGGGCGAGAAGGACGGCACGTTCACCAACTCGGAGCGCCGGGTCTCCCGGGTGGCCAAGGCGGTCGAGCCGCCGGGCGAGGCCAAGACCGACTTCGACATCGTGATGGCGCTGGCGACCCACCTCGGGGTGCGCCAGGAGCTGTTCCCCGGGTGGGCGACCCCGGCGGACGCGTTCGAGGAGTGGCGGCGGGTGTCGGCCGGCCGGCTGTGCGACTACAGCGGCATCACCTACGAGCGCATCGCGGCCGCGGGCGGGGTGCAGTGGCCGTGCCCGTCCGACGACCCGTCGGTGCCCCTCGGCGGCACGCCGCGGCTGTACGCCGACTGGACCTTCCCGACCGCCACGGGGCGGGCGCAGCTCCGCTGCGTCGAGCCCAAGCCGATCAGCGACCGGCCCCGCCGCATGTTCCCGTTGCTGCTCAACACGGGGCGCACGGTCGAACACTGGCACACCCGTACGAAGACCGGCCGGGTCGACATCCTCGACCGGCTGGCGCCCGAGGGCTGGGTCGAGGTGCACCCCACCGACGCGGCCGGGCTGCGCATCCACTCGGGCGACCTGGTGCGCATCGTGTCCGAGCGCGGCGCGGTCGACCGCATCCGCGTGCGGGTCACCCAGACCGTGCGGGCGGGCGAGGTGTTCGTGCCCTTCCACTTCGACGAGCAGTGCGCCAACCGCCTCACGCTCAACGAGTTCGACCCGATCTCCCGCGAGCCCAACTACAAGCAGTGCGCGGTGCGCTTGGAGCGGGTGACCGCGTAGGTCGAACTCGCCTCAGGCGTCGCCGAGGGGGCGCAGCACCACGCTGCCGCCGGTGTCGTCGACCTCGTAGGCGATGACCTCCTCGCCCCCACCGCGGGCTCCGGGCGGGCCGAGCACGCCGGAGAAGCGCCACCCGTCGCCGGCCTCTTCCCGTACACCGATCGTGCCCGCGATCGTGCCGTCGACGGCGACCACGAGGTCGTCCGGTCTTCCGTCGCCACCGTGCAACGTGCCCGTCATCTGCAGCGGTACGGCACCGGCGGTGGCGGAGGGATCGTCGAGCGACGCGCGGTTGTCGAGCGACCAGGTCCGCTCGCTCGGGACGCCGACCTCGTGGTCGAGCACCGACGACCCGACGAGGTCGCCGCGCGGCCCGATGGCAGCGGCGGCCTCCCAGCCGTCGCCTGCGCCGAAGAACGAGGCGTACAGCTCGGCGACGTCGAACACGCCTTCGATGCCCGATGTCAGGTTGCGCTCGGTGGGGGGTTCGCTGCCGTCGAAGAGCGAGTGGCCGTCGAAGTCCCAGTCGGCCTCGATGCCGAGCACGTCGATGAGCGAGGGGAGCACGTCGAGGGTCGTCGCGGGGTCGTCGCGGGTCGCTCCTTCGGCCTGTCCGGGTGCTTTGATGAACAGCGGGATGCGCAGCAGCTCGTCCTCGACCTCGGGCGTGTAGCTGCGCCCGTTGCCGGGCATCGTCATGAACCGTCCATGGTCGGAGGTGAGCACGAACGTGCCCGCATCCCAGGCACCGACCGCCTTGAGATGACCGACCACGTCGCCGATGGCCCGGTCGACCGCCCCGATCTGCAACGCCTGCAGCGCGAGCAGCTCGGCCACGTGGCGCTCGTATGTGGGTGAACCGGGCTCGGGCACGGGGCCCAGGTCCTCGGCCTTGATACCGGTGGTGCCCCACGGCGTGAGCACGTGTGGCGTGTGTGGCACCAGGACGTGGACGAGGTTGATCGACGGCTCCGCGGTGATCCTCTGCACCTCGCGGCGCATGATCTCGAGCTGCGTGCCCTTGCCGCGGTCGTCCTTGGGGATCAGGTCGAGGCGGGCGTTGGGATTGGAGTCGACCGGCTCGTCGTCGACCACCGAGCCGACCGCGTCAGCGGCCTCGTCGAACTGCCCCCAGCCCTGGTCGACCGGTGGCAGATCGGCGCGCCACGATTCGGGCAACACGCGGTGACGGTAGACGAGAGCGGCGTCGTCGAGGGCCTGGCTCAGCGGCTCGGCCGGTGGCCGTCCACAGGCGTCGGGAGGGCACAGGTCGGTGATCGCCTCGTAGCGCTGCACGGGATACGCCTGCCCGAACAGGGTGAAGTAGTTGCGCGGGAAGTCGCGCAGGATCGGCAGATCGGGGTTGGCCGCGGTCCGGCCCGAGAGGATCGACGGCACGGAGTAGGCCGTGAACGACGACTGGCTGGCGGCATTGCGGAACCAGGTCGACTCACCGGCGAGAGCGGCCAGGTTCGGAAACCGCACCTCGTTGATCGTGCCGTCCGGCCGCAGCACCGAGGCGAGCGGGAACTCGTCGAGCACGATCACGGTCACGGGCCCGTCGAGCGGCGGCACCATCACGTCGCCCGCGTCGGCGTAGGTCGCACCCCGCAACAGCTCGGTGGTCGGGCTCGCGACGAGGAACAGCAGCAGGAACACCACGTTGCTGACCGCGAGGTAGGCGAGGAACTGGCGCGCGGGCCGCCAGCGGGCCTCGGTCAGCGCCACCGCTGCTCCCACGAGGGCGGCGAATCCGAAGGCGGCTGCCGCCCCGTCGAGCCCGAGCGTACGGGCGAGCACGAGCCCGAAGAGGCCCCCGAGCAGCGCCACCCGCAGGTGGTGCAGCACCGTGGCGGCCCGTCGGTGCACGAGGCCGGGCAGGGTGGTCGCCAACCAGATGACCAGACCAGGCACCACCGTGATCACCACCGCGAACGCGACGATCTGCTTGCGGCCGTAGCCGCCCGCCACGAAGAACGTGGGGTTGCGTCCGAACAGGTCGAGCACCGGCTGGGTCACCGCCAACGCCGTGAGGCCGAACACGACGGCCGCCTGGAGGGCGTGGGCTCGCCAGCTGGCGCGTTCGGGTTCGACGTGCGTCGGCTCGAGGGGGGTGCGGTCGTCGTTGCCCTCTGAGCGGTCGACTGCGTGCACGACCATCGGTCCTGGTCCTGTCCTCTTGCTGCTCAGGGCAGACGTGTCGCCGCCGGAGGTGTCCGGTGCCCAGTCGGCGGCCGGGGGTTCCGCCGTCCCGTCCGGAACGCGCCCGCAGGATGGTACAGCGCTCGGATGTCGAGCCAAAGTGCAGGTCGGGGGCGTTGGCCCCCGGCGCGGAGCGGCTCGCTGGCAGCGGGGTCTGAGGCCCCCTTCGGCCCGGTACGATCGGCACCGTGGGTGATGAACCTCAGTCCAACACCGCGCTCGGTCCGAACGCCTGGTTGGTCGACGAGATGTACGAGCAGTACCTCGCCGATCCCGCCTCGGTGAGCGAGAGCTGGCGCGACTTCTTCGCTGACTACCGGCGCGACGCCGACCACATGGCGCCGCCCACGCCGACGGGCGGGGTGCCCGCCTCGACGCTGCCCGGCAACGGTGCCGGCACCGCTGCGGCCAACGGCGCGACCACCGGCGCGGCCGGCAACCTGGCTCCCGCCCCGGTGGCCCCCGCCGCCGCGCCGGCCGGTGCGGCGACCAAGGCCGAGGCCGCCGCTGCCGCTCCGGCAGCGAAGGCCAAGGCCGACAAGGGCGGCAAGGCCGACAAGAAGAAGGCCAAGGCCGACGAGCCGGGCGAGCCGCTGCGCGGCGCGTCGGCGCTCATCGTCAAGAACATGGAAGCCAGCCTCGGCGTGCCCACCGCCACCAGCTTCCGCGACGTGCCCGCCAAGCTGCTCGAGGTCAACCGGCGGGTCATCAACGGCTACCTGGGGCGCACCCGGGGCGGCAAGGTCAGCTTCACCCACATCATCGGCTACGCCATCGTCCGCGCCATCGCCGAGACCGTGCCCCGCATGAACTCCACCTATGTCGAGGGCAGCGACGGCAAGCCCCGCGTCATCCGCAACGAGCACATCGGCATGGGCCTGGCGGTCGACATCGAGAAGTCCGACGGCAGCCGCAGCCTGCTCGTCCCCGTGATCCGCGACGCCGACACCCTCGACTTCCGCGCCTACTGGGGCAGCTACGAGGAGATCATCCGCAAGGTCCGCTCCAACAAGCTGACCGCCGACGACTTCGCGGGCGCGACGATCACCCTCACCAATCCGGGCACGATCGGCACCAAGCAGTCGGTGCCCCGGCTCATGCCCGGGCAAGGCGTCATCGTGGGCGTGGGCGCCATCGACTTCCCGGCCGAGTGGCGCGGCGCCGACCCGGTGATGCTCGCCGACCTGGGGGCCTCGAAGACGATCACCGTCAGCTCGACGTACGACCACCGGGTCATCCAGGGCGCCGAGTCGGGTGTCTTCCTGAAGCGCATCGAGGAGCTGCTGCTCGGGGCCGACGGCTTCTACGACGAGATCTTCACCAGCCTCGGCGTGCCCTACGAGGCGATCAAGTGGCGCCGCGACGTCAACCCGCTCGACAGCGAGCACACCGCGCTCGACAAGCAGATGGCGGTGGCCACCCTCATCCGGGTCTACCGGGTGCGCGGGCACCTCATCGCCGACCTCGACCCGCTGCGCTGGAAAGACCCGCGCATGGCGCCGGAGCTCGACCCGGCCACCTACGGGCTCACCATCTGGGATCTCGACCGC
>CAYUXB010000145.1:0-9441 GCA_964448525.1 uncultured Acidimicrobiaceae bacterium | reverse complement strand
AGCCGGGATAGAGGTCGGGGTCGCCGTTAGCGGGGCTGACGATGGCCGCCACAGCGACGCTGGCCTGAGCGCGCCCGGTGCCGCGAGCGCCAACGGACCACAGGGCGTAGGCCGCGCCGGCGATGGCCACCAGCACCACGCCGGCGACCCCCCACGAGATCGTCCTCCTCCGCTTGCTCACCGATCACACGCCTTCCGATGGACCCTTCTCAGGTCATGCTCTCACCACTGACCGTGGCAATCTATCCGGCGCCTATCCAAATCCCCTGATGCAAAACTGGCAATGGCGGTTGAAGGCACCGCAATAGACGGCGACCGCCGCCGCCCGAGGGTCACGACATGGATCCCGCCTCTTGTGCCTGGCCACAGTGCTTTTCCGACGCCTCCAAGATCACCGTGCGTAGTGCCGTCTTCACCCCGCGGCGCTTCAGCAATGTTCAGCAATAGAGGAGTTCAGGCGGTCGAAAACTTCTCGTCTTTTCGTCCAAAGCTGTTCGTCACGGGTAGCTTGACCATCACTGACAGTGAACAGCGTCGACGAGGAGCACTCATGAACCGAAGAAAGAAGCTCATCGCAGGGGGCGTTGCGGCGGTGGCCCTGGTCGGGATGGTGCTCGTGGCCTCCGCCTTGTGGAACGCGACCGGCACCGGCTCGGGCCGTGCAACAGCGACCGAATCGGTCGAAGCCGTCGTCAACCCCTCAGACGGCACCGCCGACCTGTACCCCGGCGTCACCGACGGAGACGTCTACTTCACCATCGACAACGGCAACCCCTACCCGATCGAGTTCCAGTCCATGACCGCCGGTGCCGTCACCTCCTCGGACGAGGCGGCCTGCCCCGGCTCCAACGTCACGGTCGCCGACGTGCCCAGTGGCCTTACGCTCGTCGCACCCCCCGGCACCTCGGAGCAGCTGTCGATCGCGGACGTCGTGTCCATGGACATCGCCGCCCCCGACGGTTGCCAGGGCGCAACGTTCGACGTCGAGCTCGTCCTGACGGGCGTGCAGACGGGCTGACCGCCGGGTGATCGAGCGGTGACCGACCGTCCGAGGCCGGGGTGACCTGGCCTCGTCCGATCTGACCACCGCACAGCGAGGAGGGTGCACGTGGACATGAGTGCCGCCCATCGCCCGCCGACCCCCGTTGCCGCCGGCTTGGCCGCGACCGCCACGGCGATCGCCCTCGTCCTCGGTACCGCCCTCATGGGCGGCCTGGCGGGGGCGGGCGCCGCGGTGGCCGCCCCGGCCCAGGAGGAGTTCACCGTCTCGGGTGACATCGACGGGCTCTACCCCGGCGCCGTCGCCACGATGGACGCCCACGTGGAAAACCCGTGGGACGTCGCCATCGAGGTCACCTCCGTGGTCGTGCACGTGGCCGACGCCAACCCGGGATGCCCCGGCTCGGTGCTGGACGTCGCAGCGACGACCGAATCCGTCACGGTCGCCCCGCTGTCCGAGGCCGTGGTGCCGGTGGAGGTGGCGATGGACGCCGGCGCCGGCGAGGCCTGCCGGGGGGCGACGTGGCCGCTCGAGTTCACGGCCCGGGCGGTCGGCCCCGACGGCGACGCCCGCACCGGCACCGAACCGGACGACCCCGCCGGGGCCGGCGGTCCGGCTGAGTCCGGCGCCACCGGGCCCGGCGCCGGCGATTCCGGCGACTCCGCATCCTCGGCTGCGGATCGCGTCACCGCCTTCGCCTACACGGGTGCGTGGATCGCCGCGGCGGTCGCGCTCGGTCTCACCCTGGTCGGCGTCGGGGTGCTCTTCGCCTGGGCTCGGCGCCGGAGAGCCGCCCGGGCCCAGGCGTGACCGCGGCAGGATGTCGTCCTGATCGAGGAGATCTGACGGTCCGTCAGTCCGGTCGGTACCGTGGGCTCGTGGACCGCACCAGCCTCGATCGCGCCTGCTGAGCCCCGGCCCATGCTCGCATCCACTGTGCGCGAGGCCGCGCGTCGCTTCGGTGACCTGACGGCGTTCGTCGACCCCGACGGCTCGACGGTGACCTACGGCGACCTCGACCGGCGGTCCGACGCGGTCGCCGCCGCCCTCGCCGCCCGCGGCGTCGGTCCCGGCGACCGGGTCGTGCTGCGGGTTCCCTCGGACAGCGGCTACGTCGTCGCCTACGCCGCGATCGCCAAGCTGGGCGCCGTCACCGCGGGCATCAATCCCCGCCTCGCCCCGCCCGAGCAGGCGGCCCTGGTGGCGCTGGCCGACCCCGCGCTCGTGCTGGACGAACCGGGCGAGCTGGCGGAGCTGCTGGCCGACGGCGCCGCGCTCGTCGCGCGTGACGGTCCGCCGCCGACCCTCCCCGACGACCCCGACCGGGCGGTCGCCATCGTCTTCACCTCGGGGACCACCGGGCTCCCCAAGGGTGCCGTGTTCTGCGAGGGCCAGCTCGCGGCCGTCGCGGAGGCCGACACCGGCGGCGCCTGGGCGGCACACGGTGAGCCCGGCCCGGCGATGCTGGCCTCGACGCAGTTCGCCCACGTGGGCTTCACCACCAAGCTTCCGTGGTACCTGCGCCTCGCGACGCGCACCCACATCCTCGGCCGTTGGCGGGCCGACGACGCCCTCCGGACCATCGCCGAGCAGCGCATGCCGTCCATCGGCGGCGTTGCCCCCCAGCTGGCGCTGATGGTGCGGTCCCAGGAGGCCGAACGCCACGACTGGGACCACGTGAAGACCATCGTGGTCGGCGGCGCCGCGTCTCCGCCGGCGCTCGTCGCAGCCGTGCGGGAGAGGTTCGGCGCCGCCTATTCGATCCGCTACTCCTCGACCGAGTCGGGCGGCTGCGGCACGGGCACGGCGTTCGACGCGGACGAGGACGAGGCTCTCCACACGGTCGGTCGTCCTCGGCCCGGCATCGAGGTGACGGTGCGCGACGACGATGGCCGGGCGGCCGCCGACGGTGAGGTCGGGGAGCTGTGGTTGCGCTCCACCACGCAGATGGCGGGCTACTGGCGCGACCCGGAGGCCACGGCGGCGGCCATCACGCCCGACGGCTGGCTCCGCACCGGAGACCTGGCCCGCCTCGACGAGCGGGGCCTGGTGCGGCTGGCCGGGCGAGCGAAGGAGATGTTCATCCGCGGCGGCTACAACGTGTACCCCGCCGAGGTCGAGGCGGCGCTGGCCGCGCACCCCGCGGTGGCGGAGGTGGCGGTCGTGCCGCGGCCCGACCCGGTGATGGGCGAGGTGGGCGTGGCGGTGGTGGTGCCGCGCGACCCGGCCGCGCCGCCGTCGCTGGACGACCTGGGCGGGTTCCTCGACGGCCGCGTGGCCGCCTACAAGCGGCCGGAGGCGCTCCGGATCGTCGACGCGCTGCCCCTCACCCCGATGCAGAAGATCGACCGCCGCGCCCTCGCCCAGCAAGAGGCTGAGTCGGGGAGCACGCCGCAGGCCCGGACGTCCTAGCACCGAGCTCCGCGGCAGGATGCGTGGCTCAGGCAGCCGGCGCGAGCGAGGCCAACGCCGCGGCCGCCCCCTCCGGCGACAGGTCCGTGCTGAACCAGATCGACGTCGAGCCATCGGACAGCGAACCGGACAAAGGTGAGTCCGGTTCGTCGTAGACCTCACCGGAGAAGCGACCGGCCGTGAACGGGACCCGGTTGCTCGGCCCCGTGCCCACCCCACCCGTACCGGACAGAGCGTCGGCGCAGGCCGAGCTCCTGACCCACACGTACATCCAGCCCTCCGACAGCGCCGCGCGGTCCACGTACTCGGCCGACACGCTCGCTCCCGCGCACGCTGGCGGGGGCCCACCGCGGTGGGGATCGACGGCCTGGTCCGCCGACGCGTACGTGAGCGCCCAGGTCGACGGCAGCCCGGGCATATCGAGGCTCTCGACGCCGACTGCGGCGAGCACGTCGGCGGGCATCGTCTGCCGGATCGCCTCCGCGAGCTCGCGCGTGGTGACGGCCCCGGACTCGCCGAGGCGCACGATGTCGAGGTCGAGCTCGAGCAGCGGTGATCCCGGCGCCGACGCCACCTCGACGTGGGCGATGTCGCCGGCATCGTCGAGCGTGACGGCGATGTCGGCGCCCGTCAGGAGACCGTCCAACGCCCGCCAGCCGAGCCCCACGCCCCCCGTGACGCGGTCGGGAACCGTCGCCCGGATGACGCGACGGCCCGCGTCGTCCGGTGGTGCGTCCCGCCGGTCGGCGGCGGCTGGGAGCACGGTGGCCAGGAGCGCGACCGACAGCCGGGACCCCGAGACCCCCGGCACAGATTGCTCCACACGGCCGCCGACATCGACGGTGCCGAGGCTCTCCCAGGGCGCGTCGGCCAAGTCGTCGTGGCTTCGAGCGGAGCGGGCCCACACCGCAGCCCCCGACGTCACCGTCTCCACCGCAGCCCCACCCGGGCCGACCGCAACGTCGATCGTGAGTCCCCGCACGAGATCGACCGCACCCTCGACGGTCACCGTCTCGGCCGTCCACGGACCGGGGCGAACCGCGTTCGTGCCGTCGGACCGGACCGTGCCTCGGTAGGCGAAGGTGTACGCGCGGTCCAGCCGCAGCGCCGCCACGGCGAAGGCCTCCGACGCCTCCACCGGGTCCTCGTGCTCCTCCGACGAGCTGGGGCCGGTGCCGTCGGATGTGAGGACGAAGCCCACTCCCCCGAGCACGGCGACCACCAGCAGGGCGAGGACCGGCGAGGCGCCCCGGCGTCCGTGGACGACCCGACGGGACGTGACAGCTCCGCCGCGCTCGTCACCGTCAGCGTCCCCGTCCCCCGCCACGGCATCAGTATCGCCCTGTCCGCCGCGCCGCGTCAGCCGAAAGCGGGCGACTCGCTTGCCGGGTAGCCGCCGTTGCCGACGAGTGCCGTCATCGACGAGTGCCGTCGTCGACGAGTGCCGTCGCCCAGGTTCGAGCAGAACCAACAAGCCCGTCGGCCCGGTCGCCGAGGGGGAGGCGATGATGACGCGTCGGGGCCGGTCGGGCGTCTCGCGATCGCCGCGAGCGACCGGGGATGCCTCATCGGTTGGGGCGGAGGCCCGTGCCCGGGAGCCGGCGCGCCTCCGTGGAGGCACCCACGCGCGTGGCGGTCGGTGGTCCTGACACCGGCTCGGCCGCGTGCCCGTGCACCGACGGGCGTGATGAAGCCGCTCGTGCAAGGAAAACATGCGAGAAGCCCTTGAAGGCACTGCTTTGACGGCCTAAGCTCGAACACGCGTTCGAGCTTGTGACCTTGTCGGACGTGCGAGACGCCCGCACCACCGTCGGCGCCCTCGCGCAGCGGCTGTCATCCGGCGACGTGCCCGCGGGTGAGGTGGCCGCGATGTGGGAAGCGTTCGCGGCGATCGAGCGGCAGGCGTCGGCGGCCAAGACCCTGCTGGCGGCGCGGGTGGCCGAACTGCACGCCGGGCCGGGTGCGCCGGAGGAGGAGCTGGCCCGCCAGGCCGGTACGTCGCGGCGTGCGGCGCGGCGGGCGATCGCCACGTCCCGACACCTGAAGAACCTGCCCGGTGTCGAGGCCGCGTTGCGGCGTGGGGAGCTGTCGCCGGATCAGGCCGAGACGGTGGCGGACGCGGCCGCGGTCAACCCGGGGGCCGAGTCGTCGCTGCTCGACACCGCCCGCACCGGCAGCCTCAAGCAACTCCGAGACGCGGCGGTCAGGGCCAAAGCCGCCGCCGATCCTGACCCGGACGCGACCCATGCGCGGATCCACCGGGAACGCTACGTGCGCCGCTGGACCGACGCCGACGGCGCCTGGTGCCTCCGGGCGCGGGGCACTGCGGATGCGGGCGCGGTGGTCAACGCGGTGCTCGAACCACTGATCGATGAGATCTTCCGCACTGCACGCCGCGAGGGCCGCCCCGAGTCGCGCGACGCCTACACGTTCGACGCGCTCGTTGCCCTCGCCCGCGGCGCCACCATCACCCGCACGGTCCCCGCCACCGAACGCGCTGCCGAACCCGCCACCGCGGCCGTCCCGGTTCCCGAAGCGTCGACCGACAACGCAAGGTCAACGGAGCCGGTACCCGACGAGCCACCGGACCCCGCCGATCCTCCAGTCCGCGGCGAGCAACCAAGCTCCGACGACCTGCCGGGCTCCGCCGAGCCCGGGCCGGACCCGCCACCGGGCGACCCGGTGGCCACAGCAACCGTGCTGCCCGCGGTGGGGGCGGGCGTGAACCCGCGGTTCCTCTCGCTACTACGGGTCGACCTCGCCGCACTGACCCGCGGCACCGTCGAAGACGACGAACTCTGCGAGATCGCCGGCGTCGGACCCGTACCCGCCCGCACCGCCCGCGACCTACTCGGCGACGCCATCGTGAAACTCGTCATCACCCGCGGTACCGACGTCGTCAACGTCACCAGCCTCGGCCGAGGGCCCACCGCCGCGCAACGCATCGCGCTGCTGTGGACCACGCCCGGGTGCACGAACTCCGAGTGCGACAACACCCTCGCCATCCAACACGACCACCGCGTCCCCTGGGCCGACGACCAGGTGACCGAACTCCGCAACCTCGACCGCCTGTGCCCGACGCCGTGCCACGCCCGCAAGACCCACGACGGCTGGGCGCTCGTGGACGGCACCGGGCGCCGACCCCTGGTCCCACCCGACGACCCCCGCCACCCTGCAAATACTGCCGCCACCGACACCCCTCCACCGGCTGCTGCACCGCACGCCACGAGGGACACCACGCTCCTTGACAACAACGCCGCGTGACGACCGGACGGCCCGAGCGCCCCACCGCCCACGCTGCTTCACGTCGGCGGCCCAGCTCAGCCCAGCCGGCCGGCGGCCCCGGCTGTCCGTGCGCGGCGCCCGGGTCCCGACGTGCTGGCAGTCGGCCAGCAAGGACCTAGGGTCCCCACCGGGATCAGCCGAACATGGCCGACACGTTCGCGGGGTAGCCGCCGTCGCCGACCAGCGCCTTCGACCACGGCTCGAGCCGCGCGAACAGGTCGTCGGCCCGGTCGCCCAGGCGTTCGACGATCACCCGCTCGGCGCGGTCAGTCGCCCTCTCGATCTGCTCGCGCAGGACGCGGCCCGCGTCGGTCAGGCCGGCGTCGCCGTCGAGCAGGCCCCGCTCGGCCAACCGCCCCCGGGCCGCGGCGACCTCATCGCCGTCCCACCCCCGCGTCCACACGTAGCTGCCGGGCTCGATGCCCCACCACAGCTCGGTCAGCACGGTGATCTCGGTGGCGTCGACGTGGCTGATCCAGGCGGCGATGTGGCCGTCGCCCCGGTGCTCGCGCACCAGGTCGGACGCCCGCCACAGGCGGCCGAGCGGATCGTCCTCGCCTGGCACCGGCAGCCCGGCCAGCCCCGCGAACAGCGGGCGGCCCGACATGTCGAGCCCGTCGGCGACCTCCAGCAGCACCTCCGCAGCCGCCAGCATGTCGGCGGTCGTGCCGGCATCGGGCTCCCCCACCATGCGGGCGTACTGGTCGCGGGCGCCGGCGACGCGCGCCTCCAGCAGTGCCCCGGGGGTCGCCTTGGCCCACCCGCCGGTGACCGCCCGCTCGACGATCGCCGGCTTGAAGGCGGCGAACGCCCCCGACACCACCCGCCACGGCGCCGCGCCCAGGCACGCGCTGCGGCTGCAGAAGTAGCCCTCGAAGTAGTTCAGGCCCATCGCCTCGTACCGCTGCTGGGCCTCGGGAGCGAAGTACACGGCAGCAGCCAGCGGCTCGACCAGGCCGCGCACGCGGCGGGCGGTCGCGTGGAACCGGGCGTCGGCACCGGAGGGCGTGTCGTCAGCGGGCGTTTCGGCGGTCATGGCGGTCTCCCCTTCTCGACCTGCGCGCGCAGGCTACGGACTGTTCGCCGACGACGCCGGATCGGACCACCTGCCGTCAGCGGATCTGCGTCACGCGGCCGTCGGAGCCCCACGAGGTGTCGGCGGTCAGCACCTCCGCGTCGAGGCGCTCCGCGAGGGCGAGGCACAGGCGATCCCCCAGCGACAGGCCTTCGCCGCGCCGCCATCGACGGGCAGCCCACTCGCCGTCGTCGATCGACACCGGGTCGACCTGGACCTGGTAGCTGGTCAACAGCGCCCGGACGAGGGACCAGTCGCGATCTGCCGCGAACACCTTCTGCGCGACCTCCGACCAGTTCGCCGCGCCGCACCTCGGGTCGTCGGTGAGTGCCGCCTCCACCACGGCGGCGCCGTCCTCGCCCTGGAGGAACGCGAGGAGCGCCGAGGCGTCGACGACCACGCTCACGCGGCGTCTTCCCGCTGGGCGGCTCGGCGCCGGTCGGCGAGGAGCTCGGCCACCAGGTCGAGGCCGGCGAGCTCGTCCCGCACCCGCGCCTGGAGCTGCTCGCGCGTCAGGAGGACGAGGCCGGTGGGGGTCTCGAGCAGGATGAGCGGGGTTCCCTCGGAGAGCCCGGCGCGCTCACGCACCTCGGCGGGGACGACGATCCGGCCCCGGTTTCCCACCGTGATGGCATATGTCCCACTCATGTGTTCACGGTACCACTGACCGTGCTCCGATGGGACGGGGAACGGAGCCGTCGTGCGGTCCCCTTCAGGCCGAGAGCTCGGTGCCCAGGATCGAGACGAAGCTGACCATCTCGCCCGGGTAGCCGCCCAGGTTGTGGGTGAGCGCCAGGGTGCGGTCGCCGACGGTGTCGATGCGGCGCTCCTCGGGGGCCTCGCCGCGCAGTTGCAGCCACGCCTCGAACATCATGCGCAGGCCGCTGGCGCCGACGGGGTGGCCGAACGACTTGAGGCCGCCGTCCGGGTTGACCGGCAGGTCGCCGTGCAGGTCGAAGGTCCCGGCCAGGATCTCCTTCCACGCCGTGCCCCGGTCGGCGAAGCCCAGGTCCTCCATGAGCACCAACTCGGTGGGCGTGAAGCAGTCGTGCACCTCGGCCATGGCGATCTCGGCCCGCGGGTCGGTCACCCCCGCCTGGGCGTAGGCGTCGGCCGCGCAGGCGGCGATCTCGGGGAAGGTCGTGTAGTCGTAGGCCGGGTCGGTCAGGCCCGACCCGTTCCCGGCGACGAGCGACAGCGCCTTGATGTAGAGCGGGTCGTCGGTGTAACGGTGGGCGTCCTCGGCGCGCACGACGATCGCCGCGGCCGCGCCGTCGGCCACGCCCGCGCAGTCGAACACCGACAGGTCGCCGGCGACGGCCGGCATGGCGCAGATCTGGTCGACCGACATCTCGCGCCGGAACTGGGCGCGCTCGTTGCGCGCCCCGTTGTAGTGGTTCTTCGAGGCGATGCGGGCCAGCACCCGGCGCAGCTCGTCGCGATCGACGCCGCCGCGCTCGGCGTCGGCAGGGGCGACCATCGAGAACATGGCGGCGGCGGTGAGCGTGCGGTTCGTGCCGTCGGTCGGGATCGGGAAGGCGTTGAGGCCCTGGTAGCCGGAGTCCTTCACCTTCTCGACGCCCACCGCCATGGCCACGTCGTAGGCGCCCGACGCCACGGCGTAGGCCGCCTGCCGCAGGGCCTCGGAGCCGGTGGCGCAGTAGTTCTC
>CAYUXB010000144.1:5480-9486 GCA_964448525.1 uncultured Acidimicrobiaceae bacterium | reverse complement strand
TCACCCGCACCCTGCCCATGGAGTACGCCGTCGAGTGGAGCCGCCTCATCGAGCTCCAGATGGAAGGTTCGGTCGGTTGAGCGATCAGTGGCCGCAGCCGGCGGGTCAGCCGGCTGCGGGAGGATGGCCGCACCAGTCGCCGGGCGGTCAGCCGTCCGGCGGATGGCAGGGTCAGCCCGGTGGTCAGCCATCGGGTGGGTGGCAGGGTCAGCAGGTCCAGCAGCCCGGTGGGCTGCATCTGCGCACCAAGTTCTTCCCGTTGGCGTTCCTCCTCTACCTGTTCCCGCCAAAGTGCTCGATCGACGGCGGCGCCGAGTTCGGCATCACGTGGGGCGACAACCACCTGCCCGTCCCCGCGGGTCGACACCATGTCCGCGTCTGGTTCCCGTACCTGTTCTTCGGCCAGTGCGGCCCGGCGGAGACGCTGATCGAGATCCCCGAGTCCGGCATGGCGCTCGAGTACAAGGCCCCCACCTGGTTCGTGTTCTCGAAGGGCAAGATGCTCATCCCCGGCTACGGGCCCGCACCAGCGGGTGGCCCACAGGCGTACGGCCCACAGGCGTACGGGCCGCAGGCGTACGGGCCGCAGGCGTACGGGCCGCAGCAGGCCGACGCGGGCCAGCAGCACCAGGGCGCAGCGGTGGCCGGGGGCAACCCCGCGGGGTGGCATGCGGATCCGACGGGTCGCTACGAGCAGCGCTACTGGGACGGCCAGGGCTGGACCTCCCACGTGGTGCGCGGTGGTGTGCAGGCCTCCGACCCGGTCTGAGGCCGCTGGTCTGGGCTGACCGAAACCGGCCTTCGGGCCACCGGTCCGGGCTGACCCGACCGGTCTTCGGTCACTGGTTCGAGCGGAGGGGCGGGGCCTGCCCGTCGTCCTGGCAGAATGTGGTGTGCCCATGCGCCAGGACTGCAAGCACTTCGAGTCGCGGACGTACCGCACCGGCGAGACCGTGCGGAAGTGCGACCTCGACCTCGCGCCGGAAGCGCCGTGGCGCTGCCCGGCCGACTGCCCGCGCTACGAGCGGCGCATGGCCGACGTGAACTGGGCGCACGGCACGCTGGTCACGCCGAAGACGCCGGACGAGCCGCTCGACGCGCTCGACCGTGGCGACGGCTCTGTCGCCCGCCTGCTGGAGGAGGCCGAGGAGATCGTGAACGCCGCCGGCCCCACCGTGCTGGCCGACGTCCACGGCGACCGCCAGGGGGGCACCCCCCGCTGGCGTCGTTGGCTACGCCGCAGGTAGAGACAAAGCGGACGATTCCCCCCGCTGGATCGGTCGCTCAGCGACCGATCCAGCGGGGAAGATCCTTGCCCCTGCCCTGGCCCTGACCCTGGCCCCGAAGACGACGTCGCGGGCGCATCGCCGGGTGCGGCTGTGGCCCTTGGGAGTGCCGACGACACGCCGGTAGGCTGATCGTCCCTGACCGCGGCGTCCGCATCGTGTGGACGAGCTGCGAAAGGACTGGACGCCTGAGCACCTTCACCCCCGATGTCTCTGCCGCGCTCGACGGCCCCGGCTGGCTGCAGCAGCGCCGCGCCGCCGCGGCGGCCGTCTTCGACGGCGCCGCGCTTCCCTCGACCGACGAAGAGATCTGGCGCTACAGCCGCATCGACGAGCTCGACCTGGCCGGGTACGTGCCCGCACAGCCCTCGACGGGCGACCAGGGCGCGGCCGCGGGGGACGACCTTCCCTCGGGCACCCGCGCGCTCGTCGACGCCGTCGGCGACCGGGCGGCCACCGTCGTGGTGCGCAACGGCCGGGTGGTGTCGACCGAGGTGTCCGACGGCCTCGCCGCGAAGGGCGTGCACGTCGGCGTGGCCGGTGACGCCCACGGGGACCTGCCGGGCGCGGCGGTGGGCGAGGCCCCCGATGCGTTCGTCTCGCTGCACGACGCCTTCGTGGGCGATCCGGTGGTCGTCGACGTGCCCGCCGGGGTCGTGCTCCGCGGCCCCGTGGTGGTCGTGCACGTCACCGACGGTGACGGGGTCGCGACCTTCCCGCATCTGATCGTGCGGGCCGGGGCCGACAGCGAGGTGGCGGTGCTCGAGATCCAGGCGTCGGGCCCAGACCGGGCCCTCGTCGTGCCGGTGACCGAGATCCTCGTCGGCCAGGCCGCCCGGGTGGGTCACGTCACCGTGCAGCAGCTTGGCATGGCCACCTGGCAGCTCGGCCTCCAGGTGTCGCAGGTCGCCGCCGCCGCCACCCTCCGGTCCAGCAGCATCGGCTTCGGCGGCGACTACGCCCGGCTCCGCACCGACTGCCGCATGGTCGGCCGGGGCGCCACGGGTGAGCTCGACGCCGTGTTCTTCGGCGAGGGCGACCAGACGCTCGACTTCCGCACCTTCCAGGACCACATCGCCCCCGACTGCACCTCGAACCTGCTGTTCAAGGGGGCGGTCGGCGGCCGGTCGCGGTCCGTGTACACGGGCATGATCCGCGTCGGCAAGGACGCCCGGGGCACCAACGCCTTCCAGACCAACCGCAACGTCAAGCTGTCCGACGGGGCCTGGGCCGAGTCGGTGCCGAACCTCGTCATCGAGAACAACGACGTGCGGTGCAGCCACGCCTCGACGGTCGGCCCGGTCGACGAGGAGCAGCGCTTCTACCTGGAGAGCCGCGGCGTGCCGAGCGACGACGCCGAGCGGCTGATCGTCAGCGGCTTCTTCGACGAGGTGCTGACCCGGCTGCCCGTCGGCGGGCTCGTCCCGCTGCTTCGGGGGACCGTCGCCGGCAAGTTCGAGCGGAAGGACGCCTGACCGATGAGCAAGGTGACGCTCTGCCGGCTCGATGAGCTGGCCTCCGGCGCAGCCCGACGCTTCGACGTCGGCGACCACCGCATCGCGGTGGTGCGGCTGGACGACGACGTGTACGCCATCGGCGACACGTGCTCGCACCAGAACATCTCGCTCTCCGAGGGGGACGTCGACGCCGACGACCGCACGATCGAGTGCTGGAAGCACGGCAGCACGTTCTCCCTCGAGACCGGCGAGGCCCTCATCCTTCCGGCGACCCAGCCGGTGCCTGTCTACGACGTGCGCGTCGACGGCGGCGAGATCGTGGTGGTGCTCGACGATGTCTGAAACGACCGATGTGTCCGGCAACGGCCAGCACGTGCTCGAGGTGCGCGGTCTGCGCGCCGGCGTGGCGGGCAAGGAGATCCTGCGCGGCATCGATCTGACGGTCCGCTCCGGTGAGGTCCACGCCGTCATGGGCCCGAACGGCTCGGGCAAGTCGACGCTCGCCCACGTGCTGATGGGCCGCCCCGGCTACGAGATCACCGGCGGCACCGTGACGCTCGACGGCGTCGACCTGCTGGCGCTCGAGCCGTGGCAGCGGGCGCAGGCCGGTCTTTTCCTCGCCCTGCAGTACCCGACCGAGGTGCCGGGCGTGTCGCTGCACGACCTGCTGGAGACCTCCGCTCGGGCTGCCGGCCGACCGGCCGACGCCATCGACGCCGCGATCGTGGCCGAGGCCGAGCGCCTCGACCTCGACCCGCAGCTGATCGACCGACCGCTGAACGTCGATCTGTCCGGCGGCGAGAAGAAGAAGAACGAGACGCTGCAGCTCGGCGTGCTGCGCCCCGCGATCGCGCTGCTGGACGAGCTCGACTCGGGCCTCGACGTCGACGCGTTGCGGGCCTGCGCCCGACGTATCGAGGCCGAGACCCAGTCGGTGGCCGACGGTGGCCGCGGCCTGGGCGTGCTCGCCATCACCCACTACAACCGGCTGCTCCACGAGCTGCGGGCCGACCACGTGCACGTGCTGGCCAGGGGCGTGATCGTGCGCAGCGGTGGGCCCGCGCTGGCGCTCGAACTCGAGGCCGAGGGCTACGCCGGTGTGGTGGGCGCCGACATGATCAGCGACGACGAGGCCACGCCGGTCAACGTGCGTCCCGCGATCGACGACCCGTTCGGCGGGCCGGGCGGCGCGGGCGACCCCTTCGCCGATCCCCTGGCCTGACGGCACTGCCAACCGACGATCCGGTGGCCTGACGGCACTGC
>CAYUXB010000144.1:0-5380 GCA_964448525.1 uncultured Acidimicrobiaceae bacterium | reverse complement strand
ATCCCCTGGCCTGACGGCACTGCCAACCGACGATCCGGTGGCCTGACGGCACTGCGAGCCGACGGATCCGCGCCGTCGGCCGGCCGGGCGCGGGCGGCGGTCGTCGTGGATCCGCCCGGGTGGTCGGCGACCGTCGCGGGGCGACCGACGTCACGGCCAGGCACGCCACGTCGTGATGTCGAGCGCGACCACCGCTCCCGGCGGCCGCTGACGGCGATACTGCTCGTACTTGTGTGAGAGCGCGTCGAGGGCCGTGTCGCGCTCCGGACCGTCCTCCACGACGCGGCCGTCGCCGTCGACCCGGATCCACCACAGGGTGGTCCAGTCCTCGGCGTAGTGGTCGACGAGCAGCGAGCCGGACGGGTTGCCCCGCAGGTTGGCGAGGCGGCGCAGCGCCAGCGTCGACTTCGGCTTGGCGTCGACGGCGGAGTAGGCGGTGTCGCCCACAAGGGCGAAGCAGCACGGCACCACGTGTGGCCGCCCGTCGGCGGTCACCGTGGCCAGCCGGCCGACGCGTGCGGCGGCGAGTCGGTCGCGGCGTTCCGAGGCCTCCATGCGGGCCACGGTAGGCCCGCACGGCGGTCGGTCCGGCGCGGCGGGGTCCGCGGGTGTTCGGCGAGTGGCTGTCGAGGTCGTCCCGGTGCTCAGGCGCGGGTCGGTCCCGTCGGGGCGCGCAGGCCGAGCGTGTCGGTCACCCAGGTGGCCTCGGCCCGGAGACCGGCGATCCATTCGCGGTCGGATGGGCGGCCCCGGGCCTCGAGCACCCCGGCCAGGACGTCCTGGGTGAGGGCGACCCACGGCCGGGCCCGCCAGGCGCTGTGCAGCCGCAACGCCGAGAGCAGGTGGCGCTCCGCGTCGGCCCAGTCACCGGCGACGGCAGCCAGGCGCCCCAGATGGAACGTGGCGGTGCCGAGGAACGTGCGATAGCCGAGACCGCACACCAGGTCGGCGTAGGGGGCCAGCCGGGCGCGCACGTCCGTGGCGGCCACGGGGTCGCCGCGGTCCGCCGCGGCGAGGGCCGCGATGCCGAGGAGGTGGAGGAGCTGGTCGCCTCGTGCGTCCTCCCCCGTGATGAGCAGACCCTCGACCGGATCGCTCACCGGGGCGCGGCCCGTCAGCCAATCGAGGACGACGACGTGGCGCGCCGCGACGGCCTCCGCCCCGTTCGGCCCGCCGGTCCCGTGGTGCGCGGCGGCTGCCGTCACGGCGAGCTCCAGCGCCTCGCGGGCCTCGTCGAACCGTCCGTCCGTCGTGAGCTCGGCCACCGCCCGCTCGGCCAGCAGTGCGGCACCGTGCGGATCGTCGTGCCGCTCGACGAGGGTCCTCAGCGTGGCCAGGGCCGACCGCGTCGCCGCCTCGTCGCCGAGGGTCGCGGCGGCGCACGCCTGCTCGTGGGCAGCGAGCACCCGGTAGGCGGGATCGTCGGCCGCACCGGCGAGCAGCGCCAGCTCGTCGCCAAGGCGCAGACGCTCGTCGACCGAGCGCGGCTCGCCGACCGTCGCGATGTGGCGGTGCAGCGCGGCGAGCAGTCGGACCGGGGGACGGGATGCACGACCGGGCGAGACGGGGCCGGAGGGATCGTCCGTCAGGCGGAGCTCGCGGACCAGGAGCCGAGCGTGGCGGACGTCGCGGTCATCGGTTCCCGCGCTGGCGTCGGCCCCGGCGTCCGCCGGACCGCCGCGCACCGGCTCGGGTTCGGTGTCTGCGGCGGGGTCGTGCTGCCGGTTGGGTTCGGTGTCCACGGCGGGGTCGTGGCCGAGCTCGGCGTCAGGACCGGCCGCGGGCGTGGGCGGCCGTGCCCCGGCCGGGACATCCGGATCGTCATCCGAGGCCGTCGCCGTCGCCGAAGTTGCCGCCGCAACGAGGTCGCGGGCCTCGGCGCGCAGCTCGGGGCGCTCGTCGGCGGCGTCCGCCAGGGCGAGGGCTGCCCGCCCGAGCACGTCCGGCCGGTCGTGGCGGCGGGCGAGTGCAGCCCCCGCGACGAGCGTGCGGGCACCCTCGGCGCCGCCCGCAGCCAGCAGGGCGATGCCCAGCTCGGTGGTGACCTCGGCCTCCAGGCCGGGATCACCCTGCGGGAGGTGGGCCAGAGCCTGGCGGCACAGGCGCACGACCTCTGCCGGCGCGCTCCGCTGCGCGGCCTGGGCGGAGGCCCGCCGAGCCCACCGGACGGCGCGGAGGTCGCCCGCCGGATCCGCCCCCGCGGAGGTGTGGTGGGCCAGGACGGCGGCATGGGGGCCGAGGTCGTGCGCCCGCAGCTCCTCGATCGCGTCGGCGGTCCGTCGGTGCAGCGAGCGCCGGCGTGGTCCGCTCAGGTGGGTGACCAACGTGCGGCGCACGATGTCGTGGGGGAATCGACAGGTCGTGTCGGTCTCCTCCACCACCAGGCCGGAGGCCAGCGCGGCGTCGACGGCATCGAGCAGCGTCCGGTGGTCGAGACCCGCGGCGCGCCCGGCGATGTCGAGGTCGAAGCGGGCGCCCACGACGGCCCCGGCGCGCAGCAGCTCGACCGCATCGGCGTCGAGCCGGTTCAGTCGCGTGGCGACCAGGTCGTGCACGCTCTCCGGGATGGTGTCGCCCGTGGACCCCGTGGCGTCGCCGGCCCGGGCGAGCTCGGTGACGAGGAAGGGGTTGCCGGCGGTCTCGGCCGTCAGGCGCCGGGCGTCCTGGGCGTGGTCACCGGCGCCGCGCAGGTGGGCCAGCAGCTCGCGGACCTCGGCGACGTCGAGTCCACGCAGGGGCAGGCGTCGGACCCAGCCGTCACGATCGAGCGAGTGCACCACGTCGGCCAGGGCGTGCCCAGGATCGAGGTCGTGGTCGCGCGAGATGGCGATCACCAGCACCGGGGCGTCACCGGCCCGGCGCAGCAGGTGACGCACGAGCAGCAGCGTGTCGTCGTCGGCCCACTGCAGGTCGTCGAGCACGAGGAGCAGTGGTCGCTCCTTCGCCATCGCGGCCACCAGGTCGGTCACGGCGCCGAACAGCCGGGCCCGGTCGGGACCGGCCGGCCGGCGGGCGCGGTCGAGCGACGGGAGGACGGCACCGAGCTCGGCCATCGCCTCGTCGCCGAGGAAGGGCAGCTCCTCGGGAGGGGTGGCGGCGACCAGGCCGTCGAGCGCCTCGACGAGCGGCTGATAGGGGACGATCGCCTCCTGGTCACAGCGGCCGAACAGCACCACGCCTCCGTCGCGCCGGACGCGCCATGCGGCCTCGACCGTGAGGCGTGACTTGCCGATGCCCGCCTCGCCTGTGACGACCACGAGGTGGCGGCCTCCGGCCGCGGCCTGGTCCCAGGCCGCGCCGAGCACCTCGAGCTCGGCGGTGCGACCGACGAAGGGTGTCGCCCCCGGGCCGTGGCTCCCGCCGGGGCCGGTCGCGTTCGCCGGCCGGTCGTGGGCGGCTCCCCGGGCAGGACGGGTCGACGCTGCGGGTCCCAGCAGGTCGAGGTAGGCGGCGTCGGTCTCGGGGGAGGGGTCGACGCCGAGCTCCTCCACCATGCTGCGCCGCAGGCGCTGGTAGGCGCGGAGCGCGTCGGCCCGGTTGCCGGCGGCGTCGAGAGCGACCATCAGGGCCCGGTGCGCGCTCTCCCGCAGAGGTGCTCGCCGGACGGCGTCCTCCGCGGCGGCCACCGCCCGCGGGCCGTCGCCGAGGGCGATGGCGGCCTGGGTGGCGATCTCCAGCGCCGCGCACGCCAGGTCGTGCAGGTGGGCGCGGATGTCGTCCGCCCACGGACCGGGGTGCCCCGCGAGGAACGGCGGGCGCACCAGCTCGGCCGCGACGGTGGCGTGGTCGAGTGCCGCCGCCGGGTCGTCCGTCAGCGTGGTCCGGGCGGCGCCGAGGGCCTGGTCGGCCCGGTCGAGATCGACCGTTGTCGCCACGCCCGCAGGGAGCGCCAGGTGGTATCCGGCGTCGCCGGAGACCACGCTCTCGCCCGCCCCGACGACGGTCGACACGGCGGACCGCACCCGGCTGACGTGCGTACGCAGGGCGGAGGCCCAGGTCCTCGGCATGGCCTCGGGCCAGACGAGGCCCGCCAGTCGATCTCGGTCGACGGCGGTGTCGGGCGAGAGGGCCAGGGCGGCGAGGACCACGCGCGGGGGGCCGGTCAGCACGTGGCGGTCCGCGCCGTCGCCTCGGGAGACCGACACCTCACCGGCGAGCGTGATCTCGAGTCGCACCGGCCTCCCTCGATCGTCCTCCATCACTGCGCGCCGAGCCGCCCGAAGTCTGCCACCTGCGCGAAATGCCTGGCCAGTGTCGAGGTCGATCCGGTGTTTGCGGCCGTTTGCGTGCCGTTTGCGCAGGGCTGTGCATGATGGCGACAACGGAACGACACGTCAGCTCACCCGATGTGCGGCGGAAGATCCCCGGCGGAGATCGTGGCGGGACACGGGTGTGCGGATTGGTTGTCATCCGGCGGTGGGTCGGCCTGCGGCGGGGCCGGCCCACTTGCGCGAACGATCGATGCAGGCGGGCGCGGTGGCCATGACAGGGTGGACGACAGGAACCACGCAACACATCGGGAGCTGGGTGTGATGGACGGGACAGCCGGGAAGTCGATGCCGCCCTCGCCGACCTTGTCGAGTCCCCTCGGCCGGATGTCCGGACGCTACGACGTTGTCGTCGTCGGGTCGGGCTACGGCGGCGCCATCGCCGCGGCCCGCTTCGCCCGGGCCGGTCGGTCCGTCTGCGTGCTCGAACGTGGGCGTGAGCTGCGGGCGGGAGACTTCCCCTCGTCGTCGTTCAGCGCGCTCGCGCAGCTCCAGGTGCAGCGCGGGACGAGGCGGTGGGGCCGCTCCGGTGGCCTGTTCGACCTGCACGCCGGCAACGACATCAGCGTCATGGTCGGTTGCGGGCTCGGGGGCACGTCCCTCATCAACGCCGGGGTCGCGCTGCGCCCGCCCGAGTGGGTGTTCGACGATCGCTGGCCGGTGGCCCTGCAAGGCGACGCGGGCGTGGCAGAGCTCCGCCCGTACTTCGCCGAGGCCGAGCGCATGCTCGGCTCGAACCCCTTCCCCGACACGCTCCCGACGCCCACCAAGCTGGCGGCGCTCCAGCAGGCCGCCGTCGGCGTGTCGAGCGCGCTGGGCGAGCCGGTCGCGGTCGAACGCCCGCCGATCAACGTCACCTTCGTCGACGGCCCCAACGCTGTCGGCGTGGAGCAACGGGCCTGCAACCAGTGCGGCGACTGCGTCACCGGCTGCAACCACAGGGCCAAGAACACCGTCGTCGAGAACTACCTGCCCGACGCGGTCGCCCACGGCGCCCAGGTCTTCTGCGAGACGGCGGTGACCACGGTGGCCCGCGCGGACGCGACCCGAGCCGGCGGCAACGCCACGGCCACCGGCGGCAGCGGCGGCAACGGTGGCCCGGGCGGCAACGG
>CAYUXB010000143.1:0-9490 GCA_964448525.1 uncultured Acidimicrobiaceae bacterium | reverse complement strand
AGCACAAGTGCGCCGACATGCTGCTCGAGGTCGAGTCGGCCAAGTCGGCCGCCTATTACGCCGCCTGGTGCGCCGCGGAGCTCAACGACGAGCTGCCCGAGGTCGCCTGCCTGGCGAAGGCCTACTGCTCGGAGGCCTACTTCCACTCGGCCGCCGAGAACATCCAGATCCACGGCGGCATCGGCTTCACGTGGGAGCACCCGGCCCACCTGTACTTCAAGCGGGCCAAGTCGTCCGAGCTGCTCTTCGGCGACCCCACCTACCACCGCGAGCTGCTCGCCCAGCGCCTGGGCATCTGAGCCTCGGCCCGCGGGGCCACATCGAGACGAGAGTGACGACGGGGGTGCCGGCTCGGCACCCCCGTCGCCGTTCCCCGTCGCGGGCACCCCAATTGCGGGCACCCCCGTCGACGTCGGCGCCGGATGTCCTTCCCCGCGTGGCCCGGACGTTACGGTGCGGGCCGTGGTCTGGTTGTTCGCCGTGCTCGCCGCCCTGCTCGTCTTCGCCATCGCTGCGGCGACCGTGGGACGTGAGGCGTTCCGGCTCGGCCACCAGCCCCCACCCACGATCTTCGACCTCGACGAAGCCGTGGCGCAGGTGGCCGATGCGCTGCCCTTCGAGGTGCAGGCCCGGTTGAGCTACGACGAGGTGCGCGAGCTCATCCTGGCCGAGCTCGACCACCTGGAGTCGCAGGGCGTGCTCGCGGGGCCCGGCGACGAGGTGGCGGTGACGAGCGGCGGCACGCCCGACGTGGTGGTGGCCGACGACGACGCGGTGGCCGTCGTGCTCGGCCGGGCCGAGGAGCTGGAGATGGACGTCACCGACGAGGACGTCTACCAGGTCATCTCCGCCTTGCTCGGCTACCTGGCCGAGATCGGCGCGGTCGGGCCGCCGGCCTCGTCCTGAGCCTCCGCGCGCGTGTTGCCCAGCCAGCTCCGGTAGAGGGCGGCGTAGGTGCCGCCCGCGGCCACGAGATCGGCGTGGGTGCCGCGCTCGACGATCCGTCCGTCTGCGAACACGAGCACCAGGTCCGCGGTCTCGGCGGTCGACAGGCGGTGGGCGATCGACACCAGGGTGCGGCCTTCGGACAGCCGGTCGAGCGCCCGGGTGAGTGCCCGCTCGGTCTCGGCGTCGACCGCGCTGGTCGCCTCGTCGAGCACGAGGAGTCCCGGGTCGCCGAGCTGCGCCCGGGCGAGTGCGACGAGCTGGCGCTCGCCGACCGACAGGTTGGCGCCCCGCTCGCCGACGGGCGTGTCGAGCCCGTAGGGCAGCTCGTCGAGCCACCACTCCAGCCCGAGCGACCCGAACGCGGCCCGCACGTCCTCGTCGCCGGCGGCACTGCCGTCACGATCGGCACCACCACCGTCGCCGTCACGTCCCGCAGCACCGCCGTTGCGATCGTTGCGGTCGTCCCGGCCATGGGCGCGCGACCCCGGGTCGACGGCGGGTCGGCCGATGCGCACGTTGTCGGCGAGGCTGGCGTCGAAGAGGAAGCCGTCCTGGGGCACCAGCCGCACCGCCCGGCTGCGGGAGGTCGGTGAGACCTCACGCAGGTCGACCCCGCCCAGCCGGATCGTGCCCGATGTCGGGTCGGCGAGCCGGCAGAGCAGCTTGGCGAAGGTGGTCTTGCCGGAGCCGGTCTCCCCCACGATGGCGACCGACGTGCCGGCGGGCAGGTGGACCTCGACGTCCCGCAGCACGGGGACGCCGCCGCGGTAGGCGAAGTCCACGCCGTCGACGGCGACGTCGAGCGGCCCGGAGGGCAGATCGCGCCCGTCCTCCGGCTCGACGACGTCCAGCGGTGTGGCCAGCACCCCCAACACCTTGCGCCACCCGGCGATGGCGATCTGGGTCTGGTCGATGATCTCGGCGAGCTCGGCGATCGGATTGAGGAGCAGGCTGATGAGGAACGTGAACGCGACCACCTCGCCGACCTCGAGGCCCCACGCCGGGCCCTGGGTCACGCCCACCGCCACGACGCCGGCCATCGCGAGCGCACCGAACAGGTCGCCCAGCGGGAACATCGCCGCGAAGTAGCGGGCCGCGGCGAGGTACGCGGCGTACTGGCGATCGATCGCGGCGCGCAGCCGCGAGCGGGAGCGACCCTCCAGCCCGTAGGCCCGGATGAGGGGTGCTCCGGTGATCGTCTCGGACACCTCCGACAGCGAGTCGCCCACCGCGGTGCGTACCCGGTCCTCCGCCGCCAGCTGGCGACGTTGCAGCATCGGCAGCAGCACGACGAGCGGCAGGAACGCAGCGAGGGCGACGAGGGCGAGTCGCCAGTCGTAGGCCGCCATGACCCCGAACGTGGCCACGATGACGACCGAGTCGACGATCCAGGCGACCGCGCCCCACTCCATGAACTTGGCGAGCGTCTCGATGTCGCTCGTCACCCGCGAGACGAGGGTGCCCCGTCGCTGCTCGGCGTGCTCGGCCATCGAGAGGCGGTGGACGTGGTCGAACGTGCGCACCCGCAGCGCCAGGAGGCTCGCCTCCGCCGTGCGGACCAGCCGGAGGTAGGTGCCCCGGCCCACCACGTACAGCCCCACCACGGCGACGGCCGCCACCGCGCACGCGGGGTAGACGAAGCCGGGGCGGAACCCCTGGTCGCCGAGGACGCCGCGATCGAGGATCTGCTGGATGAGGATCGGCACGGCCAGCTTCCCCGCCGCCGTCACCACCGCCATCAGCAGCGTGAGGACCACACCCTGGCGCAGCTCCGGCGTGACCTCGAGCCCGCGGCGGAGCACGGCGACCGCGCCGGCGTCCGCCAGCACCTCCTCGTCCGCCTGCCGTGTGTCGACCGGCGGCTCGCCGCCGACCGCGGCGACCGGTCCGTCGTGGGCGAGCTCGGTCTCGTCGTGCACGCTCACGGCGTCACCTGCTCGTACGCGCGTGCCAGGGTCGCGTACGCCGGGACCGTGGCCAGCAGCTCTTCGTGGGGGCCGGAGGCGGCGATGCGCCCCTGCTCCAGGAAGAGGACCCGATCGGCGAGCGCGATCGTCGACACGCGGTGGGCCACGATCAGCGTGGTCGCGTGGAGGGACGAGCGCAGACCGTCCAGGATCGCCTGTTCGATCGTCGGGTCGACGGCGGAGGTGGCGTCGTCGAGCATCAGCAGGCCCGGGCGGCGCAACAGCGCCCTGGCCAGGGCGAGACGCTGGCGCTGACCTCCCGACAGGGTCACGCCGCGCTCACCGATCTGCTGGTCGAGCCCGTCGGGCAGCCGGGCCACGAAGCCGTCGGCCCGGGCCCGCTCCAGCGCCCAGCGGAGGTCCTCGTCGGAGACGTCCTCGCCGAGCGCCAGGTTCTCCCGCACCGATGCGGCCAGGAGGAACGCCTCCTGGAACGCCAGCGCCACATGCGCCCGCACCGTGGCCGGACGCGCGTCGCGCGGGTCGAGCCCGCCGAGCCGGATCCGGCCGGCGTCGGGTTCGTGCAGGTGAGCGAGCAGGTGGCAGAGCGACGACTTGCCCGCTCCCGTCGCCCCGACGAGCGCGACGACCTCGCCGGGGGCCAGCCACAGGTCGATGCCGTCGAGCACCGGGGCGCCGCCGTAGCCGAACCGCAGCCCCTCGACCTCGACGGCCAGGGGTCCGCACGGCAGGTCGAGCGCTGCGCTCGCGTCGGGCACCGGCCGTGACGGGGTGGCGAGCACCTCCTCCAGTCGGTCCGCCGCCACCACCGCGCGGGGCATCTCCTCCAGGAGGAACCCCACGACGCGCATGGGGAAGGCGAGGATGCCGAACAGGGCCATGGCCTGCACCAGCCCGCCGGTGGTGATCGTCCCGGTCGAGATGCGCCACGCGCCGAGGGCCAGCAGGGCGATCGTCCCCAGGTTGGGGAGCGCGTCGAGCGCCGGCTCGAACGTCGCCCGCAGCCGGCCGACCCCGAGGCGCGCCGAGCGGAGGCTGTCGGCCGCCCGCTCGAGGCGGGCGACCTCCCGGTTCTCGAGGCCCAAGGTCTTCACGACGAGGACGCCGTCGAAGGACTCGTGGGCGACGCTCGACACCTCGCCCAACCGGGCCTGCGTGTGTGCAGCGGGATCCTCGACCCGGCGGCTGTAGACGTGGTTGAGCAGGGCGAGCGAGGGGAACAGGGCGAGCCCGACCAACATGAGCAGGGGGTCGATCAGCGCCAGGCTGACGACCGACAGCCCGATGAGGACGACCACCCCGATCGACAGCGGCAACGGCTGGAGGACGGTGATCGCCCGTTCGGCGTCGGCATCCGCGTGGGCCAGGAGGCGACCCGTCGGGTGCGAGCCGAAGTAGCTGAGCGGCACCCGCAGGTAGGTATCGGTCACGCGTCGGAACCAGGTGCGCTGCATGCCGCGCACCGCCTTCATCCCGTAGTACCGCCGGAAGATGACACCGAGCGACCGCAGCGCGGCGACGCCGATCAGAGCGGCCGCACCCGCGGCCACCGTGGTGCCGCTCACACCCTCCTCGCGGAACCCCGGCACCACCACCTCGTCGGTGACCCGTCCGAGCACCCACGATCCCGCCACCGCCATCGCGCCGAACAACACCGATCCGATGATCGACACGGCGAACGGGCGCGGATGGGCACGCACGCTCACCCACAACAGGCGCATCCCGCGCCGGGCGAGGGACGGTGCCGGCACCGCCCCGGTGGGCGGAGGCGTCGGCGCCGAGGGTGGTGCTGGAGTCGTCAGGTCCGAGACAGCCATTCGGTCCCGAGTCTGCCGGGACGGGACGGTGATCCCGCAACCGATTGGATGCCCCGGGCAGCGGCCTCGGTGCGACCCTCGCCGAATCGGTGGCGGCCCACGACGGCACCCGGGCTCCCGGGCGGGCGCCCGCGGCCGTGGGGATCGGCCGTTTCGGTGCTGGGGCGCCCTCGGTGTACCGTCCCGCCCATGGAGCGCCCGACCCGGTTCGAGCACAACAGGTACGTCGGCGACAAGCGCCGGCAGGTGCTGTACGACCTCGACAACACCGACGAGGCCGTCGAGGCCGCCGTGAACGAGCTGATGGAGGCCGAGACGTACCTGTGCTTCGGCCCTGACACCGTGGCCGAGGCGCGCAACCGCGGTTACAAGCTGGCGACCGTGTCGCGTCGGGCGCGGCAGGCGGCGGGCATCGACGACGACGTCGCCGACACCGACGCGGCCTGACCCCCGCGGGCGGCCCGGCAGCGGTGGACGAGCGCATCCGATCCGGCGGGCTCTCGCTCGCCGCCCACCTCGCCCGTCCGCCCGGACACCCGAGCGGACCGGTGCCCTCCGTCGTCCTGTGCCACGGCTACCCGTCGACCGGCACGGCGACCACCGCGCCCGAAACGATGCCCGAGCTGGCCGACCGCATCGCCACCGAGATGGGATGGGCGGCCCTCGCGTTCGCGTACCGGGGGTGCGGGGAGTCCGAGGGCCAGTTCTCCCTCGGTGGTTGGCTGGAGGACATCGCCCAGGCCGTCGCCTTCGTCCACGACGCGGTGCGCCCGCTCGGCATCTGGCTCGCCGGCTTCGGCACCGGCGGCTCGCTCGCCATCTGCGCGGCGGCCGCCGATCCCCGCATCCAGGGCGTGGTGGCCCTCGGCGCGCCGGGCGACTTCGACGACTGGGCGTCGCATCCTCGGCGCCTGCTGGAACACGGCCGTGAGGTCGGGGTCATCACGGACCCGGCGTTTCCCCCGTCGCTCGACGCCTGGTCGCGCGACCTGCGGACGATCCGGGCGGTGGCCTGCGTCGGCGCCTACGCCCCGCGGCCCCTGCTGGTGGTGCACGGCAGCGAGGACGAGGTGGTGCCGTCGTTCGACGCCCGCGTGATCGCCGATGCGCACGGTTCGGCGGAGCTCCGCTTCATCCACGGGGCCGGCCACGCCCTGAGACACGACCCCCGCACGGTGGCGGTCCTCCTCGGCTGGCTCGACCGCCAACGCCACGGCCTCCACCGCTGACACGGTGTGGGGCTCGGCGGTTCGTCGCCGGCGAGCCGATCGGCGCCGCCGCCTGTGCGGGCACCGACGTCGTCAGCCGGGGGAGTCGGCCTTGGACTTCTTCTGGGCCTTCATCATCTTCTTCCACGCGCGGACCCGCTGGAGGTTCTCGGCCGAGTCGATGTCGGCGACCGAGCGCGGCTCGTCGTCGGAGAACGGCGCCGCGGCCTCCTCCCACCCGTCGGGACGGACGCCGAACCGCTTGGCCAGCAGCGCCGTGAAGATCTTCGACTTCTCGCCGCCGAAGCCCGGCAGGGCCCGCACCCGGGCGAGCAGTTCGCGACCGTCGTCG
The DNA here is from genome assembly GCA_964448525.1 of uncultured Acidimicrobiaceae bacterium. Taxonomy (GTDB): domain Bacteria; phylum Actinomycetota; class Acidimicrobiia; order Acidimicrobiales; family VFJN01; genus ZC4RG19. The sequence continues at coordinate 3,237 of CAYUXB010000143.1, read as the reverse complement.
ACACCGGTCCACACCGCCGCCGCGTCGCCGCCGTGGTGGTCGACGAGGTACTGGCACAGCTCCTGGGTGCGCTTGCCCATCGAACCGGGGAACCGGTGCAGTGCGGGTGGGCCCTTGAAGATTGCGGCGAAGGTGTCGGGGTCGGTCGCCGCGATCTCCGCGGCGTCGAGGCGTCCACCCATGCGCTCGCGCAGCTTGAGGGGACCGGCGAAGGCCCACTCCATCGGGATCTGCTGGTCGAGCAGCATGCCGATCAGGAGCGCCAGCGGATCGTCGGTGAGCAGCTGATCGGCCTCGGAGTCGCCGGTGACGGGGACGGCTGCGGTCATGGGCCAGCACGGTAACCCGCCCCGGCGGGGCCGGCCCACCGGCGGCAGCGACGATGCCCCGCCCCCTCGGTGCTGGGGGTACGGTCGGCGGCTGTGCCACACGCCCGTTTCTTCCGCCGGGGGCTCCTGCGCGCTGCGATGGGAGCGGGGGCGGCGCGCCCGCTCGGCGTGCCGGCCGCTGCCGCGGCCGCCGTCACCGGCTCCGCCCAGGAGCACCTCCTGCTCGGCGCGGCGGGGGCGGGCTCACTCGCCTGGTTGGTCCGTCGCGGGCGGTGGGGGAGGCCTGACCGCCGCCTGGTCCTTCGCCTCGCCGCGGGAGCCGGCATCGGACTGGTGACCCGCCTCGTGTGGCCGGTGGCACCCAAGGAGCCGGCGGCCGTGGCCTCGCACCGGGCGTACACCGAGCTCGGCCCCGGAGGCGACGGCGAGGGCGTGGGCATCGTGGTCAACCCTGGTGCCGGGCGTGGCGCCATCGGCCCGGCGGCGTCGCCGGTCGCCGCGCTGCGCGAGGGCTTGCCCGCGGCGGTCGTCGTCGAGCTGGACGAGGGCGACGATCTGGTCGATCACCTGCAGCGCCTCGCCCGCGAAGGCTGTCGCGCCATCGGCGTGGCGGGCGGCGACGGATCGATCAACGCTGCGGCCGGGGTGGCCCTGGAGCACCGTCTGCCGCTCGTGGCGGTGCCGGCGGGCACGCTCAACCACCTGGCCCGCGACCTGGGGGTCGAGACGGTGGCCGACGCCATCGATGCGGTGCGGTCCGGGCACGGCGCCGAGATCGACGTCGGGTGGATCGCCGGCCGGCCCTTCCTCAACACCGCCAGCTTCGGCAGCTACGCCGAGCTCGTCGACGCCCGGGAGGAGCTCGAGGGGCGCATCGGCAAGTGGGCGGCGATGGTGGTCGCCCTGGTGCGGGTGCTGCGTCACAGCACGCCGGTCGAAGTCGAGCTCGATGGGACGCCCCGGTCGTTGTGGCTGGTGTTCGTCGGCAACTGCCTCTACCGGCCCGAGGGTGTCGCCCCGACCTGGCGCGAGCGGCTCGACGACGGCCAGATCGACGTGCGGGTGGTCGACGCGTCGCATCCGTTCACCCGGCTGCGCCTGGTGTTGGCCGCCTTGACCGGCACGTTGCGCCGCAGCCGGGTGTTCGAGACCTGGCGCGGCACCAGCTTGCACGTGCGCGCGATGGACGGGCCGTTGCGCCTGGCCCGCGACGGCGAGACCTTCGACGGCAGCGACGATTTCGAGATCGCCAAGAACGGCGCCCGCATCGCTGTGTTCGCCCCGCGCCAACCGATCGCCGACTGAGCCACGGGTGTCATGCGCGGTGGCGTCGGGTCACCCCGGCGCGCGCGCCGGGTCACCCCGGCGGCGGAGCTCGGGCGGCCGAGACGGCGGCGCTACAGGTCGACGGCGCGGGGGTCGGTGCGGTCCGGGTCGATGTCGTAGTGGGCGATGGCCTCGGCCACCGTCTCCGGCTTGACGTCGCCCTGCTGGGCGAGCCCCCACAGAGTGGCCACGACGACCTGGCGCATGTCGACCTCGAAGAACTCCCGCAGCCGCTCCCGCGTGTCGGAGCGCCCGAAGCCGTCGGTGCCGAGCGGCACGAACGGCTGAGGGATCCACCGCGCGACCTGGTCGGGCACCGACTTCATGAAGTCGGTCACGGCGACGACCGTGCCGGCTGCGCCCTCGCCGCCGAGCAACTCGGTGACGAGCGGCGTGCGGGGGGCCTCGGTCGGATGCAGGCGGTTCCAGCGCTCGGTCGACAGCGCCTGCTCGCGCAGCCGCTTGTAGCTGGTGGCCGACCACAGCTCCGCGCCGACGTCCCACCGCTCGGCCAGCTCGGCCTGCGCGTCGCGGGCCGCGCCCTGGGCGGTGCCGGAGAACAGGATGGCGGCGCGGTGCGTCGGCCCCTCCGGCGCGTCGGCCCACTTGTAGAGGCCCTGGAGGATGCCCTCCTCCGCGCCCTCGGGCACGGGCGGCATCAGGTAGTTCTCGTTGTAGAGCGTGAGGTAGTACACGACGTCGCGCTCGTCGACCAGCATCTCGCGGATGCCGTGGCGCACGATCGTGGCCATCTCGTAGGCGAACGCCGGGTCCCACGCCTCGATCGTCGGCACCGTCGACGCGAGCACGAGGCTGTGCCCGTCCTGGTGCTGGAGGCCCTCGCCCAGCAGCGTCGTGCGCCCGGCCGTGGCGCCGAGCATGAAGCCCCGGGCCCGCGAGTCGGCCGCCGACCAGATCAGGTCGCCGACCCGCTGGAAGCCGAACATCGAGTAGAAGGTGAAGAACGGCAGCATCGGGATGCCACGGTGCGCGTACGAGGTGGCGGCGGCGATGAACGAGGCCATCGAGCCGGCCTCGGTGATGCCCTCCTCGAGCACTTGGCCGTCCTGCGCCTCGCTGTAGGAGAGCAGCAGCTGGGCGTCGACCGGCGTGTACGACTGGCCGTGCGCCGCGTAGATCTTGAACTCCTTGAACAGGGCGTCCATGCCGAACGTGCGGGCCTCGTCCGGGATGATCGGGACCACCCGCTGACCGACGTTCGGGTCGCGGTGCAGGTTCCGCAGGAGGCGGGTGAAGGCCATCGTGGTCGACACCTCCTGCTTCCCCGACCCGGCGAGCACCTCGTCGAAGGGCTTGTCCTCCGGCATGGCGAGCGGCTTGCGCACCGCGACGCTCCGCTGCGGCAGGGGGCCGTCGAGCTGGCGACGGCGGTCGAGCATGTACTGCTGCTCGACCGACCCCTCGACGAAGCGGATGTACGGCGGCTCCCTGTCGTCGCCGAGGTCGTCCTCGCCGATGACGTCCTGCAGGTGCAGGCGCTCCCGCATCACCCGGAGCTGGTCCATCGTCATCTTCTTGATCTGGTGGGTGGCGTTGCGGCCCTCGACGTCGGGGCCGAGCG
>CAYUXB010000142.1:0-9731 GCA_964448525.1 uncultured Acidimicrobiaceae bacterium | reverse complement strand
GCTTGCAGTCGACGTGGCGGGCCAGTTCGGCGCCGTACTCGAGCGCCCGGCCCGGCACCGACTCGATGTCGGGTTCGTCGTACTGCCCGATGTCGGCGGTGTAGGTGCAGGGCACCGCACCCTTGTCGCGCATCCAGGCGACGGCCACGGAGGTGTCGAGCCCTCCGGAGAAGGCGATGCCGACGCGCTCGCCGACAGGAAGAGTGGTCATGACCTTGCCCATGGCGATCGAGTCTATTCGCTCGGGCGTATGTTTATGCAGTCGGGCGAGATCAGGTCACATGGTCAGGCGCGGCTCGGCTCCAGGACGTCGCGCACGAGGTCGTCGAGCTGGCTGCGCAGCATGTCGACGCCGAAGGCCAGGCACACCACGATCAGTCGGTCGACACCCAGGCTGGCATACGCCTCCACCATCTCCGGGGTGACCGGGTTGAAGTAGGGGCTCACCGACAGCACGATGTCGGACCGGCTGCGGCCCTCGACCTCCAGCGCGGCATCGAGGCGGGCCAGCGGCTCGGGTAGCTGCTCCGGGAGGCGGTTGAAGGAGAACCAGCCCTGCCCGTGGCGGGCGACGCGTCGCATGGCCGCGTCGCTCTCGCCCCCGACGTGGATCGGCGGGTGCGGCCCCTGGATCGGCTTCGGGTACATCCGGCACGGGTCGAGGTCGTAGAGCTCACCGTGGAACTCGGACACCTCGTCGCACCACAGCGCCTTCATGACCTGCAGGTGCTCGTCGGTGCGCCGGCCCCGGTGCTCGAAGGGCATCGCGACCGCCTCGAACTCCTCCCGCAGCCAGCCCACGCCGACGCCGAAGTCGACCCGGCCGCCGGACAGGTTGTCGAGGTCGGTGACCGCCTTGGCGGTGTAGACGGGGTTGCGCTGGGGCACCAGGCAGATGCCGGTGCCGAGGCGCACCCGGTCGGTGACCGCGGCGAGGTAGGTCAGCGCCTGGAGCGGTTCGAGCATGCCGCTGTCGGGCCCGCCGGGGAACTTGCCGTCGGCCGCGTAGGGGTACTGCGATTCGTAGTCGTCGAACAGCACGACGTGCTCGGGCACCCAGATCGACTCGAACCCGCGGTCCTCGACCTCGCGGCCGACCGCGCGGAGGATCTCCGCGGTCGCGTTGCCGTTGCCCAGTGGTACGAACACCCCGACGTCCATGGAACCGTGTTCTAGTTCATGGCCGGTGCGGCCCGCGCCGGCGGACACCAGCAGCCCGAGCCGCCGGTGCGTCGAGGCGACGGGGTTCGACCAGGTGGTCGACTCCGACGAGGTGCACGCCGCCGGCCGAAGGGGTAGAACGAGTTCTCGTACGTCGAGGGGGAGCAGGGGAAGCCGTGTCGATCAAGGTCATCCAGTGGGCCACGGGGACCGTGGGCGTCCACGCCGTACCCGCCATCGTCGCCCACCCGCAGCTCGAGCTGGCGGGGCTGTGGGTCCACTCCGATGCCAAAGCGGGGCGGGACGCCGGCGAGCTGTGCGGCGGGCCGCCGGTCGGCGTGCTCGCGACCCAGGACGCCGACGCGCTCCTCGCCGTCGACGCCGAGGCGGTCTGCTACACCGCCAACTCCGACCTCCGTCCGAAGGGCGTGCTCGACGACATCTGCCGGCTGCTCGAAAGCGGGCTGAACGTGGTCAACACGTCCTACGTGCCCCTGCTCTACCCGAAGGCAGCGGGGGAGGGCGTGCACGACCGGCTGCAGGCTGCGTGCGAGGCCGGGGCGTCGAGCTTCTACACCTCCGGCATCGACCCGGGCTTCGGCAACGCCGGCATCACCCTGCACGCGATGGCGCTCTGCAAGGAGGTGCGCCACGTCCGGATGATGGAGATCGTCAACTACGCCACCTGGGACAACGCGTTCACGATGTTCGAGATCATGGGCTTCGGCAAGCGCGAGACCACCGAGTCGCTGCTGCTGTCCCCGGGGTCGACCGCGCTGGCTTGGGGCCCGGTCGTCGAGCTGGTCGCCGCCGCGATCGGTTTGGAGCTCGACGAGATCATCGAGCGCCACGAGGTGATCCGGGCCGAGGAGGACGTCGACATCGCCTCGGGCACCGTCGCGGCCGGCACCCTCTCGGGCATGCGCTTCGAGATCGTCGGCGTCGCCGGCGGCGAGGAGCGGATCGTGGTCGAGCACGTCACGCGGCTGCGCGACGAGGACGCCCCCGACTGGCCCCAGGGCCAGGGCTACCGCATCGACGTGACCGGCGAGCCCAACGTCCACCTCGAGCTGGCCCTCAGCTCCGACCGGGGCGACCACAACCACGCCGGCTGCCTCGCCACGGCGATGCACGTGATCAACGCCATCCCGCACGTCGTGGCCGCCGACCCGGGCGTGCTCACCGTCCTCGACCTGCCCGTGTACACCGCCCGCGTGGCTCCCTGAGAGCGCCGGGCCCGAACGCCGGGCGGCCGTCGCCGCCCGGCGCAGATCTCGGGCGAGCGGTCAGGCGCCCGCACCGGCTGCCGCTTCCAGCGCCGGGCGGATCGAGTCGACCACGTGGGGGATCGACAGCGGCGACGGCAGGTTGAGGCCGGTCGCGTCGGCCACGTCGAGGACGACGACCGCCCCCGACTCGACCGCGGGCAGCGAGTCGTAGCCGACGAGCTCCTCCGGGTCCGCGCCGTTGGTCAGCAGCACCAGGAGGTCGGCGTCGAGCTGGTCGACCTGCTCCAAGCTGAGCAGCAGCCGGCCGAAGCTGAGGTTGCCCGGATCCTCGGCGAGCGCGGCCAGGTCCGGGTCGATCGTCAGGCCGAGCTGCTCGAAGACGATGGAGGAACCCTCGGCCGGGTCGACCACGACGTAGATGCCGTCGCCGGGCACGTAGTTGGCGAACGCGTAGGTGCTGCCGTCGAGTCCCGGAAGCTCGGCGCGCAGGTCCGCGGTGACCTGCTGGGTCTCGGCGAGCAGGGCGGCAGCATCGTCGGGCCGGCCCAGGATCTCGCCCGCGGCGGTGACGATGTCCTCGGTGGTGTCCACCTCGCCGTCACCCAGCAGGGCGATCGTGGGTGCGATCTGGCTGAGGCTGTCGTAGGTCTGCTCGTCGGCGATCGCCCAGCCGGCCACGATCAGGTCCGGCTGCTGGGCGGCGATGGCCTCGATCGGCAGCGTCGTGCCGCTGACCTCGATCGACTCGACCGCATCGGGGATGACGTCCTGCCACGGGTACCGGCCCCCGTCGATCTGCGTGTCGGACGCGGCGGCCACGAGCGGCGCGTCGAGCGCCACGAGCGTGTCGGTCCACTGGGGGTCGACCGTCACGATGCGCTCGGGCGTGGCGTCGATCGTGGTCTCGCCGTACCGATGCTCGATCGTGACGGGACCGTCGGCAGCCTCCTGCTCGTCGCCCGCATCGGCGGTGGGGGTGGTGGTGGAGTCGTCGTCGCCACCGCACGCGGTGAGCGCGACGACGACTGCGAAGGAAAGGATGGCTGCCCGCTTCATGGTAGGGATGCCTACCATGCGCTCGGCGAGCGCCGCCAGATCCCTTCCTGCCGCGTCAGGATCCGGCGTCGGCCGCCCGCACGTGCTCGACGATGCGCACGACCTCGGCGGCCACGACGTCGGGCTCGGTGAACGGCACGTTGTGGCCGGAGCGCGTCGCGAGGACGTGGCGGCCCTGCGAGGCGGCCTCGGCGCGGGCTCGGTGGGCGGCGACCAGCGCGGCCCTCCGGCCGCGTTCGAGCACACCCGCCTTGCCGCCCGAGATCACCGACACCGGTACATCGGGCGTCGTCGGTGGTTCGTCGCGGAGCCGGCGCAGATCGTCCGTCCACGACTGGAGCTCGGCGAGTTGCGCCCGGACGGCATCGACCGTGCCGTCCTCGGTGCGCAGACCGGTGGCCCACGGCTCGGGCAGGTGGGCGGACTGCCGGCGCGCGACACGCCGGAGCAGGCCCGTGCGGGCGAGCGCCGGCAGGATCGTCGGCGTCAGGCGCTGCTGTCGCTCGGTGCCCGCGGTGAAGAAGTCGTCGCAGCCCTCGTCGGTGGGATCGACCAGCACCAGCCCGGCGACCCGGCCGGCCGCGCGATCGACCATCTGCGCGGCCGCGCCCCGCACGATCGGCCCGCCCCAGCTGTGGCCGACCAGCACGACGGGGCCGGTTCCCAGTTGGTCGAGCAGCTCGACCAGGTCGCTCACCAGCCGGGCGAGGTCGCGGCGGGCGGGGTCGGGCGCGCTCCGGCCGAGTCCGCTGCGGTCGTAGAGGACCACCTCGGTGCGTTCGGCCACGGTCGGGACGACGGCGCCCCACGCGTTGCGGGAGAGACCCATCCCGGCCTCGAAGACGACCGTCGGCACGCCGGCGCCGTGGCGCTCGACGTGCAGGGTCCGGCCATCGTCCGTGGTGACGCCCATGGGTGGGATGCCTACCACGGCGTCACCAAGGCCGGCCGCGGACCCCGAGGTGAGAACGTGACTCTCGCATGGTCGCACAGATATTCTCCGACCGAGACGAGCGCCGAGGACCAGCGCACCGAGGACCAGGGGGACATGCCCGTGCCCGCGAGCGACCGAGGCCGAGCGTGACGCCCGCCCGCCACGACCACTGGATCGACGGCAGGGCCGTCCCGCCCGCGTCCGGCGCCTACCTCTCCACCAGCGACCCGACGACCCGCGCGCCCGCCGACGAGATCGCTGCCGGCACGGCGGCCGACGTCGACCGGGCTGTGGGGGCGGCGGCGCGCGCTCAGCCCGGCTGGGCCGCCCGTTCCGCCGGCGAGCGGGCGGCCGTGCTGCACGCCGTCGCCGACGCCCTCGCACATGACGCCGACGACCTCGCCGATCTGGAGCGAGCCTGCACCGGCAAGCTCGTCGCCCAGGCGCGGCACGAGGTCGAGATGTCGGCCGACTACTTCCGCTACTACGCCGGTGCGACCCGAGCGCACGGCGGGCGGACGATCGACCTCGGCGCCGGCACCCACGCCTACACCCGCCTCGACCCCTATGGGGTCGTCGCGGCCATCACCCCCTGGAACCTGCCGCTCAACCAGGCGTGCCGGGCGCTGGCCCCGGCGCTGGCGGTCGGCAACGCGGTGATCGCCAAGCCCTCCGAGCTCACGTCCACCACCACGCTCCGGCTGGCGCAGCTGGCGACGGGAGCGGGCCTGCCCGACGGGGTGCTCGACGTCGTCACCGGGACGGGCCCCGACGTCGGCACGCCGCTCGCCGCCGATCCGCGGGTGCGCCGCGTCGCCTTCACCGGCTCGGTGCGGACAGGGCGACACCTGGCCGCCATCGCCGCCGACCGCCTCGTCCCGCTCACCCTCGAGCTCGGCGGCAAGTCGCCGCTCGTGGCCTTCGCCGACGCGGACCTCGACCGGGTGGTGGCCGCCGCCGCCGGCGCGGTCGCGACCAACGCCGGCCAGGTGTGCTCGGCCACGACCCGCCTGCTGGTGGAGTCGACGGTGCACGACGAGGTCGCGGCGCGGGTCGTCGACGCCGTGGCCCGGCTCCGGCCGGGCGTCGACTTCGGGCCGATGATCACCGAGGCGCAGTTCGCCGCGGTCCTCGCCCACATCGACCGGGCGCAAGCAGAGGGCCTCGTCCCGGCCGTGGGCGGTGGGCGCTACGACGAGGGCCCGGCGGCGCGAGGTCGGTACGTCCGCCCGACCGTCTACGTCGACGCACCGCCCAGCGCCTCGATCGCCCGGGACGAGGTCTTCGGACCCGTGCTGGTCACGATGCCGTTCCTGGACGAGCAGGATGCCGTCGCCCGGGCGAACGACAGCGACTACGGGCTGGCCGCGAGCGTGTGGAGCGGCGACGTCGCCCGGGGACTGCGCGTCGCCGAGCAGATCGAGGCGGGTCAGGTCGCCGTGAACGGCGGCGCCCTCACCATCGAGACGCCGTTCGGGGGCGTCAAGCAGAGCGGCTACGGGCGGGAGAAGGGCATCGAGGCCCTGCACGACTACGCGACGACGAAGTGCATCAGCCTGTCGCTCGATCCATCCGATCGGCGCGGGGTGTAGCGAGCGGGCCGCGGGCGATCCCGTACGCTCTCGGAGCGGGCCGGTTCCGAGGAGGTTCCATGCCCGACTGGTCAGCCGTCTTCACCCCCACCGTCCCGATCCTCGAGGTGGTGGTCCGGGGCACGTTCGTGTTCCTTGCGCTCACGGTGATGTTGCGAGTCGCCGGTCAGCGCGAAGCCGGCGGGCTCGGCATCACCGACCTGCTGGTGGTCGTGCTGGCGGCGACGGCGGTCGGCGACGCGATGGGCGGCGGGTCGGAGTCCGTGACCGAGGGCCTCGTCCTGGTGGTGACGATCCTGTTCTGGAGCATCGCGCTCGACGCCGCCACGTACCGGATGCCGCGGCTGCGGCGGTTGTTGAAGGCCCATCCGAGACCCGTCGTCGAGGACGGGCGACCGAACCACCACGTGCTGCGGCGCGAGTTCCTCAACCACGAGGAGCTCGAGTCGCAGCTGCGGCTCCACGGCGTGCGCGACATCGGGGAGGTGACCGTGGCCTACCTCGAGCCGAACGGGATGATCAGCGTGTTCCGCGCCGACCGCGCCGGTGACGACGGGAACGACGATGCGCCCAGCCCGCGCTAGGGCGGTGCCGTCACGACGCGTCGGGGCTGGTGACCTTCAGGCCCACGATCGCCAGCACGAGCAGGACGAGGAACGCCACGCGGGCCGGCGCGGCCGGCTCGTCGTGCACCGCGATGCCGACCGCGGCCGCTCCGATGGCGCCGATGCCCACCCACACGCCGTAGGCCGTGCCGATCGGGATCGTCTCGACCGCCTTGGCCAGCAGCACCATGCTGGCGGTGAGCAGCGCGAGGAAGGCGATGGTCGGCACGAGGCGCGTCATCCCTTCGGTGTACGGGAGCATCGTCGCCCAGCCGACTTCGAGCAGACCAGCGATGACGAGGAGGACCCAGGACACGTTGTGGCTCCTGAGCCCCGTCTTCGCCCTTGCCGGTACGGGACACCCTCGTCGGCCCCACCCGGAAGCGCCGGGCGAGTGGGCTCAGGCTAGCGACGTGCAGGCGTGGTTCAGATGTACATGCCCCCGTTGACGCCGATGATCTGCCCCGTGAGGTAGCTCGCGGCCTCGGAGCACAGGAACCCGCAGGCGGCGGCCATGTCCGCCGGGGTGCCGGCTCGGCCGACGGGCACCATCGGCGCCACGACGTCGACGCCGGGGAAGTCGCCGCTGGCCTCGGCCTGACGGGCCATCGGTGTGTCGACCAGGCTCGGCGACACCGAGTTGACGGTGATGCCCTTGCGGGCGAGCTCGACCGCGAGCGACCGGGTGAGCGAGATCACGCCGCCCTTCGACGCCGAGTAGTGGGCCATCTTGGGCGCGCCGGACTGGGCGCTCGACGAGGCGATGGTGACGATCCGCCCCCAGCCGGCGGCGAGCATGTCGGGCACGGCGAGCTGGATGCTGGTGAACGTGCCGGTGAGGTTCACGGCGACGAGGCGCTCCCAGGCCTCCGGCGTGATCTCCAGCAGCGGCGTGAACGCCTCGATGCCGGCGCTGGTGACGAGGATCTCGACGGGCCCGAGCTCGGCCCGCACCTGCTCGTAGGCGGCGTCGACCGAGCCGCGGTCGGCGACGTCGACCGCGACGGCGAGCGCGGTGGCGCCCTCGGCCTGCAGCTCGGTGGCGGCGGCGGTCGCCGCCTCGACGTTGCGGTCGAGCACCGCGACCCGGTGGCCGTCCGCGGCGAGCTGGTGGGCGACGCCGAGGCCGATGCCGGACGCGCCTCCGGTCACGGCCGCGACGCGGCTCATGTCGTCGCGTCCACGGCGTCGAACTCGAGGTGCAGCTTCGTGAGCCCGCGCAGGATCCAGGTGGGCTCGTAGTGGAAGCGGCGGGCGCCCTCGGGGCCGTGGTGCTCCTCCGACAGACGGATGTTGCGCATCCGGGCGAGGATGCGTTCGAGGCTGACCCGCCCCTCGACCCGGGCGAGTGCGCCGCCGGGGCACGAGTGCACGCCGCGCCCGAAGGCGATGTGCGACCCCGCGTTGTCGCGGTCGATCTGGAACTCGGCCGGGCAGCCGAACCGCCGAGGGTCGCGGTTGGCAGCGCCGTTGAGCAGCATCACCGGCGTCCCGGCCGCGATCTCGACCCCGCCGACCGTCGTCGTGCGCTTGGCGAGCCGGAAGTCGGCCTTGACCGGGCTCTCGAGACGCAGCATCTCGTCGAGGAAGTTGGGGATGCGATCGGGGTGGTCGCGCAGCTCGTCCTGGAGCTCGGGCTTCTCGGCGAGCTGGCGCAGCGCGGTGGCGAGCAGGCGGGCCGTGGTCTCCTGGCCGGCGGCGAACAGGAAGGTCGCCGTGCGCACGACGGAGGCGACGTCGGGGGTGCTGCCGTCCGGATATGTGGATTGTGCCAACCGGGTGAGGACGTCGTTGCGGGGGTTGCGGCGGCGGTCCTCGATGTACTCGGCGAACCAGGCGTCGAGCCAGCTCAACGGGTTCTCGCCGGGGCTGCCCTCCTCGCCCGCACCGACCTCGCCGACGGTGCCGCTGAGGCCGAAGCCCTCGCGGAAGCGCTGGTGGTCCTCCTCCGGCACGCCGAGCACGTCGGCGACGACGAGCATGGCGAAGGGCTGCGCGTAGGCGGAGATGAACTCGCAGCTGCCGTCGGCGGCGAACTCGTCGAGCTGCCGCTCGGCGAGGCCGAGCATGAACGCTTCGTTCTCCTGGAGCCGCTTCGGTGTGAGCAGGCGCATGACCAGGGCCCGCTCGCGGGTGTGGTCCGGCGGGTCCATCGTGACCATGTGCTCGTGCATCGGGAGCTGGTGGCGGTGTTCGGCGACGATGTCGGTGATGTCGTCGCCCTCCAGCGGCACGGGGAACGTGGCGAACGGACCGACCACCGAGTTGCAGGACGAGAACGTGTCGGTGTCGCGGTAGACGGCCAGCGCCTCGTCGTAGCCGGACACGGCCACCACGCCCAGGTGGGGGAGCGGCAGCACGGGACCGGCGGCGCGCAGGTCGTCGAAGTAGGCGTACGGGTCCTCCACCAGCCCCTGGTCGGTGAAGAAGTCGATCGTCTTCCAGTCGGTCGTCGTCAACCCGTCGCTCTCCCCGTCGGCTCTCTGGAGCACACACCTGGTGCTGTGCGGTTGCACAGCAATGCTGAGCAGTTGCTTAGCATCCCGGGTCGCGACGTGGCAAGGTGTCCGGCGTGACCACAGCGCCCTCGTCCCGGCGGATCGGCTCGCAGGACTCGAAGACCCGTCTCCTGCTGCTCGACGCGGCCGAGCGCCTGCTGAACGCCGAGGGCTACGCGGCGGTCACCTCCCGACGGGTCGCCGCCGAGGCCGGCCTGAAGCCCCAGCTCGTCCACTACTACTTCCGCACGATGGACGACCTGTTCCTCGAGGTCTTCCGGCGCCGGGCCGACGAGAACATCGCCCGCTTCGAGCGGTCGATCGCCGAGGACGGGTCGCTCCGCAACATCTGGCGCTTGAACGCCGACCCCCGCGGCGGCGCGTTCACGATGGAGTTCGCGGCGCTGGCCAACCACCGCAAGGCGATCCGCGTCGAGGTCGCCCGCTACGCCGAGCGGTACCGAGCCGCGCAGGTCACGGCGGTGGGCGCGGCGCTCGCCGCGCACGGCATCGGCGAGAACCACCTGCCGCCCGTGGTCGCCGTCCTGGCGATGACGGGGCTCTCCCAGATGCTCGCCCTGGAGGGCGCGCTCGGCGTCACCGCCGGGCACGACACGGCACTCGACTTCGTCGAGCAGACGATCACGGGGTTGTGA
>CAYUXB010000141.1:0-9740 GCA_964448525.1 uncultured Acidimicrobiaceae bacterium | reverse complement strand
CGACCGCCAGCGACACGCCGACCAGGAGCACGTCGACCAGATCGGTCGCGGACTCGATGTCGGAGGTGAGCAGGATCGCGCCCATCACCACAACCGCGATCGCGATGACGGCGATCCCGAGGGTGCGACCGACGAGCGCTATCTCGCGCTGGAGGGGCGTGCTCTCGTCCTCGGTGCGGCCGAGCAACCGGGCGACGTGGCCCATCTCCGTGCCCATGCCCGTGGCGGTGACGACCGCCCGACCTCGGCCGCTGGCCACAGCGGTGCCACTGAACACCATGTCGAACCGGTCGCCGAGGCCGGCGTCCGCCGGCAGGATGACGACGTCCTTGAGCACGGCCTCGCTCTCGCCGGTCAACGACGCCTCCGCCACCCGGAGCACCGAGGCCTCGACGAGCCGGCCGTCCGCGGCCACGGCGTCGCCCTCCGCCAGCACCAGGACGTCGCCGGGCACGACCTCGGTGGCGGGGATGCGCACGACCTCGCCGTCGCGCAGCACGGCCGCCTGAGCGGCGGCCATGCCGGCCAGCGCGGCGACCGCCTGCTCCGCACGAGCCTCCTGGACGTAGCCCAGCAGTGCGTTGGCCACGAGGATGGCCACGATGACGACGACCTCGAACGGCACGCCCTCGGCGCCCTCGATCAGCCACGCGACGAGGGACACGATGGCGGCTGCGATGAGCAGGTAGATCAGGGGGTCCTGGAACTGGGCGAGGAGCTTCCGCCACGCCGGCACCGGCTCGGCGGCTGTCAGCTGGTTCGGCCCGTACCGGCCGAGGCGCCCCGCCGCTTCGCTGTGCGACAAACCGTGCTCCGGATCGACCTCGAGCCGGGTAGCAACGGCGTCCGGCTCCTCCGCCCACGGCGTGATGTCGAGCGTGGGCGCAGGTGAGAGGGCGGGCGGCGTCACCGCACCGACGTTACGGCCGGGTCACCCCGCCGGGAAGGGTCCCGGTCACGCGTCACACCTCAGGCGGGTGAGGCGTCGTCGCGCCCGTGGCCGACGCGCCGGCCCGTGACCTCCACGGGCGTGATCCGCACCCAGTGGCTCTTCGGGCCGACAGACCACGGGTGCAGGGGCAGGTCGTCGACGCGCCTCGATTCGTCGTCGTCGAGCTCGGCTGCGCGCCCTTTGACCAGGATGCTCCAGCCCGACTCGTTCGCCGCATCGATGCCGTCGACCTCGAACGACACCGCCGGTGTGCGACCCAGGCCGGCCAGCATGCGGCCAGGATCGACGCGGAACACGATCGTGCGGTCGTCCACCACGTGGTTGACGGGATAGATCTCGGGGGCGCTGTCGAAGATCACCCCGAGGCGCCCGATCGGGGCCGCCTCGAGACGGTGCCAGCACTCGTCGACGCCGAGGTGCTCCACCCACGCATGCGGATCGCCCTGGTCCATGCCCCGGTCCCTCCTCGCGTCCGGTCGTCGTGCTGTCGTCATCGTGCCCCCACAGCCCCACGCCTGTCAGGGCCGAACGACCCGAGGCAGGCTTCCGCCGGCCCCACGAGGAGCTGGACCCGCGGCCCGACGCGACGATGGGGCCGAACCCCCGGCCGGCCCCATCGTCTGAGCTTCGCCCGACCGTCAGCTGACGATCACGGCGGTGACCATGCCGAACATGCCCTCTGCGGACTCGACGTGGTTCAGGATGTGGCAGTGCCAGACCCAGGTGCCTGGCCTGTCGAGCTTGACCAGCACCGAGTAGCGCTCGCCGGGGGCGACGTTGACGACGTCGGCCGCGTACGGCGCGTCGAGCGGGAAGCCGTCCTTGGCGATGACCAGCTGGTCGAACTGGTGCATGTGCATCGGGTGGATCTGGTTGCCGTGGTTGAAGTAGTGGAACAGCACCCAGTCGCCCGTGTTCGCCTCGATCGGCTCGGTCGCCGGGAAGCTCTTGCCGTTCAGCGCGTAGCCGATCACCCCGCCGTCGTTGACCATCATCGGGATCTCCTGCGAGATCTCGACGTCGGCCGGCACCGCGCGGCCGCTGACGCTCTGCCCCGCGGGCAGCGGCACGTCGCCCACGAAGAGCGAGCCGGTCATGCCGTCGGGCATCTTCATCTGGGCGTGGTGGTGGGGGTGGTACATCGCCGTCGCCACCTCGTCGGTGGTGAAGGCGTAGGTGAACGACTCGCCGGGCTCGATCAGGTCCTGGGTGTACGGGGCGACGCCATCCATCTCGAACGGCAGGTTGATGCCGTGGATGTGCAGGTCGGTGCCGATCGGCAGCTCGTTGTGCAGCACGATCTCGACCTTGTCGCCGACATCGACGTGGAGTTGCGGGCCGGGGACGGCGCCGTTGTAGGTCCAGGCGTCGACGAACTTGCCGGGCTCCAGCTCCCACTCGACGATCTCGGCCGTCAGCTCGAACACCTTAGTGCCGTCGGCCTTGATCTCGGGCTCGAGCATCTCGTTGCCGTGGCCCTCGGTCTCGGCGGGGAACGCGTTCATCGTGTCGTTCATCGCGTCGGTCATCGCCTGGTAGTCGGCGGCGGTCATCCCGCCGCTGCCGTGGCTGGAGTGGTCCATCGCCCCCGAGTCGCCGGAGGCCGCGAGGGCGGTCCCGCCACCGGCGCCGCCCTCGGTCACGGTCAGGGTGCCGGTCATGCCCGAGTCGGCGTGGCCGGCGATGGTGCAGATGATCTCGTAGTCGCCGGGCTCGAGCGACGACACGTCGAGCGTCTCGCTGTCGCCCCCCGCCAGGTCGGACGTGATGAGGTCGGTGCCCCCGACGCTCACGTTGTGGGCCACGCTGCCGTTGTTGACGACCTCGATCTGCCCGCCGGCGGCCACGGTCACCGCGGAGGGGGTCAACGCGAACTCGGTGAGCTCCAGCGTGGCGGTGGTGGCGGAGCCCCCCGCCGACGCGCCCCCACCACCGTCGCCCCCGACGACGAGCGCCACACTCGCGAACACGAGCGCGATCGCACCGAGGACGGCGCCGAACCACACGCCACCGTTCCCGCCGAGATCGCGGCCCGTCCAGGATGTCGGCGGCGGCTCACCCGACGCACCGGCCGTACCGTCATCGGAGGCCGGGCTCTTCGAGGGGGGAGTGAGCGTGTCCACTGGGGCTCCTTCGCTGCCGCGCCAGGTCGGCCCAGGGCTTCCCCGGCATCGAATGTCCGTGAGACACCGGCATGGCGCCTCGTGGAACAAGCCTGACCGGACGGACGCGGCATGGCATCGGCCCACCGTCCCTCTCACGGTGCCCGAAGGTCCCGGGTTTTCGGGACCTTGGTCCCATCGCCATGATGCCCGTCACAGCTCACGCCCCTGTCGGGCCGACAGGATCGGCGAGACGATCTCCGGAATCCCGGGAACCAGATGATCGCGGCCCGCCGTCGAACACCGTGATGGCACCACACACGCGCAGACAGGGGTACGGCATGCGCCCGATCCGCACCATCGCCGCGCTGGCGGCCACCGCCGCGCTGGCGACCACGATCGCCTGCTCGGGCGACGACGACTCGAGCGGTCCCCCGCTCGGGTCGCCGGACCTGCGGCTGGCGAGCAGCTTGACGCCGGTCACCTCGTGCGAGGAGTTGACCTCGTGGGTCGCCGAGGAGCTGGCACCACGGGTCGGCCCCTACGGCACGGTGGGCACCGGCGGCATGATGATCGAGGACGACGTGATCGAGGACCTGTCCGTCGACGACGCCGCCGGCGCGGCCGAGGCGGCGCCAGTGGCGCCGGAGTCAGACCGCGACGCCGGCACCGCGGGGCAGGACGCGGCCGACGGTGCCGACTTCTCCGACACCAACGTGCAGGTCGAGGGCGTCGACGAGCCCGACATCGTCAAGACCGACGGCGAGCGCATCCTCGCCGTGGCCCAGGGGCGCCTGCACCTGGCCTCGGCCGCGGATGCCCGCCTGGTCGGCTCCGTCGACCTGCCCGAGGGCATGTACGACGCCGAGATGCTGCTGGCGGGCGACCGGGTCCTCCTGTTCGGCAGCAGCGACCGCTACGGCATCGACCCCGTCCTCCCCGATCGCCC
This sequence comes from uncultured Acidimicrobiaceae bacterium, assembly GCA_964448525.1. Classification (GTDB taxonomy): domain Bacteria; phylum Actinomycetota; class Acidimicrobiia; order Acidimicrobiales; family VFJN01; genus ZC4RG19. The sequence continues at coordinate 5,737 of CAYUXB010000141.1, read as the reverse complement.
GGTCAGCGATGCCGCCGGCGACATCGTGGAACCCCGCCCCGGTGGCCCGGGCATCCCGGGCACCCGCGTCGTGCAGGTCGACATCGACGGCGAGACGCTCACGGTCGGCGACAGCTTCGTCCTCGACGGCACGTACGTGTCGGCCCGCATGACCGGCGACGTCGCCCGCCTGGTGCTCCACGCGGATGTGATGGAGCGCCTGCCGTTCGTGGCTCCGGCCAACGGCAGCGAGGCGGCCGCGGAGGCCGCCGAAGAGCACAACCGCCAGCTGGTCGAGGACCTGGCGCCCGAGGAGCTCCTGCCCGCCTGGCACGAGATCGACGCCGACGGCGAGGTGGCCGACGACGGCCCGCTCATGGACTGCGAGGACGCGCACGTCCCCAACACGTTCTCCGGCTTCGGCATGGTGACCGTGGCCAGCGTCGATGTGTCCGAAGGGCTGGCCGGCGGGGTCACGGGCGCCAACGGCACCGGGGTGCTGGCCGGTGGCCAGACCGTCTACTCCTCACCGGAGCACCTCTACGTCGCCGCCCCGGCCTGGGTCGACGGGAACGACGTGCCCTTCGCCGATGTGGACATCGCGGCCGAGGAGCACGGCACCGACATCCACCGCTTCGACATCACCGACCCGGCGGCCGCGTCCTACGACATGTCGGGCCACGTCGAGGGCACGTTGCTCAACCAGTTCGCCATGGACGAGCACGACGGGCACCTGCGGGTGGCCACGACGACCGGCTCCCCGTGGAGGTCGGGCGCCGGCGAGTCCGAGAGCCACGTCGTCGTGCTGGCGCCCGGCGACGGCGCGCTCACCCAGGTCGGCGGGGTCTCCGGCCTGGGCTACGGCGAGACGATCCACTCCGTGCGGTTCATGGGCGACGTCGGCTACGTGGTTACCTTCGAGCGGACCGACCCGCTCTACACGGTCGACCTGTCCGACCCGGCGACACCGCAGGTGACCGGCGAGCTGAAGATCCTCGGCTACTCGGCGTACCTGCACCCGGTGGGCGAGGGCCGGCTGCTCGGCGTCGGCCAGGACGCCACCGAGGACGGCCGGTTGCTCGGCACGCAGGTGGCGCTGTTCGACGTGAGCGACCCCGCCGCTCCCACGCGCATCGCCCAGGCGACGCTGGCCGACGCCAGCTCGTCGGCCGAGTGGGACCACCGGGCGTTCCTGTGGTGGGGCGCGGACGGCCTGGCTGCCGTGCCCCTCAGCTCATACGAGGACACGCGCGTCGAGGGCCTGGTGGGCTTCACGGTCGACCCGGAGGCCGGCACGATCGCCGAGCGCGGCCGGGTCACCCATCCCGCGGTGACCGACGACGTGGTGGGCGGCCCGGTGCCGTTCCCCGAGCCGATGCCCATCGAGCCAGGGCCCGGCAACGGGACGATCGCTCCGGGCGAGGTGCCGCCCGACGGCCGCGGCTACACCCCGCCGATCACCCGGTCGCTCGTCATCGGCGACCAGCTGTGGACGCTGTCGGCGGTCGGGCTGGGTGCCAGCGACCTGGCGACGTTCGGCGACACGGCCTTCGTGCCGTTCGCCTGACCCGACCGGTGCCGGGCCGGGTGCCCCCACGGGTGCCCGGCCCGGTCGCCGTCTCCCCCGCTGACGGCCGCCCGCCGCCGACGCTCCCGGCGTCGGGCGGGCCGCCGGCTCAGTCCTCCAAGGGCTCGGGTACGTCCTCGCCGGCATACACACCGAGCAGGTCGCGGGCCGACACGATGCCGACCAGCTTCCCGTCCTCCTCGACGAGGACGTGGCGCACGTAGTGCTCCATCATCTGCCCTGCGACCTCGGCGACCGGCGCCTCGGCGTCGCACCACACGAGCGTGTCGTGGGCGATGTCGGCGGCGGTCGTCGCGGCCGGGTCACGCCGCTCGGCCAGCGCCACCACCAGGTCCCGTTCGGACACGATGGCTTCCGCACGGTCGCCGTCCCCGATGATCAGGGCCCCGACCCCGGCTTCGACCAGGGCATCGGCGAGGCGGTGCAGGTCGGCGTCGGGCGCCACGCGGGCGACGACGCCCCCGGTCAGCATGGTGATCGGCATCGCTCCGGCGCTCGGTGTCTGTGCCATGTCCCCATCGTGCCGCGCCCACGCCCGCATCGGGCAGGGGCGAAGGTCACTTCGGGCCCCGACGAGGCTTAGCCGGCGACCCGGGACAGAGGGCGTGGCGTGCGTCACGCGGTCGCGGTACGCGAAGCTGCCCTGCTGGACCGCTCGAGGCCCGCGTTGGGGGAGACGATGCACGTGCTACGACACCGGATGATCTGGACGCTGGTTGCCCTGTCGGTCGTGGCGGCCGCGTGCTCATCGGGCGACGACGACGAGGCCTCCGCCGCCGACGACGACAGCGCCGAGGAGGTCGAGGCCGTGGAACGTCCGGACGGTCCGATCACCGAGCTCAGCGGCCCCCTCACCGGCGGCGACGGCGTGATGATCGGTACCGCCACCGCCGGGCCGAGCCTCGAGGATGTGGGCTGGGTCGAGGAGGAGTTCGCCGCAACCGGCACCGCCGCCTCCTACCGCTCCGAGGGCGAGCTGCCCACGGACGGCACCTTCGACCTCGTCGAGGACGCAGAGGCCGACTACACCACCCGCATCGTCGTGCGGCGCCCGGCCGAGGCCGACGACTTCAACGGCACCGTGGTCGTCGAGTGGCTCAACGTCAGCGGCGGCCTCGACGCCAACCCCGACTACTCCTACATGGCCGACGAGCTGATCCGCGGCGGTTACGCCTGGGTGGGCGTGTCGACCCAGCGCATCGGCATCGAGGGTGGGCCGGTCGCCGTGACGGTCGAGGGCGTCGACGGCGCAGACGGCATCGCAGGGCGGGGCCTGAAGAACATCGACCCCGAGCGCTACGGCGACCTGAGCCACCCCGGCGACGCCTACTCCTACGACATCTACACCCAGGTCGGCCGTGCCCTGCGCACCCCCGGCGACGTCGACGCCCTCGGCGGCCTCGAACCCGAGCGCCTGCTGGCGGTGGGCGAGTCGCAGTCGGCGTTCGCGCTCACCACCTACGTCAACGGCGTGCAGCCACTGGGGCTCGTCTACGACGGCTTCCTCGTGCACAGCCGGGGCGGCGCGGCGGCACCGCTCGGCGAGCCGGACGCCGGCATCGAGATGGCCGGCACCATCGGCGGTGCGCCCACCCAGATCCGCACCGACGGCCACGCGCCGGTCATCACGTTGGAGACCGAGTCCGACCTCCTCGGCATCCTCAGCTACCTGCCCGCCCGCCAGCCCGACAGCGAGCGCTTCCGCCTGTGGGAGGTCGCCGGCACGGCGCACGCAGACCAGTACCTCCTCGGCGGCATGCGGGACGGGCTCGACTGCGGCACCGAGATCAACGACGGCCCCCACCACTTCCTGGTGAAGTCGGCGCTGCGCCATCTCGACACCTGGGTGCGCGACGGCGACGCCCCGCCGGAAGCGCCGCGCCTCGACGTCGACGAGAGCGGCGACGCCCCCGCCTTCGTGCGCGACGAGAACGGCGTCGCGACAGGTGGCGTCCGCACGCCGGTGGTCGACGTCCCTGTCGAGACGCTGTCCGGCGAGGCCATCGAGGGCGCGTCGATCGCCTGCATGCTGTTCGGGTCGACAACACCGCTGCCCGAGGGTCGCCTGGCCGAGCTCTACCCGTCCGCGGATGAGTACCTCGACGCCTACACCGAGGCCGCCGACGCGGCCGTCGAGGCCGGCTTCGTGCTCGAGGAGGACCGCGAGGCGCTGCTCGACGACGCCGACCCGTCGCTGATCCCCGGCTGACTGATCCCCGGCTGACTGATCCCGGGCTGACTGATCCCGGGCTGACCGATCCCGGGCTGACCGGACACCATCTGCCAGTCAGCGGCTGACCGACAGCGGGAGCGCGCCGGGCAGCGCGCCTCAGGCGGCACCGCCGAAGAACACCCGCTCGGCGTTGCCGCCGAGGTACAGGGAGCGGGCCTCGTCGTCGAGACCGAGCTCGTCGAGCTTCGCGAGGGCGCGCTCGGGGCTGAGCATCGGCCAGTTGGTGCCGAACAGCACCCGGGTCCGGCCGCGACCGCGCATGTAGGCGACGAGCGCGGCCGGGAGGCGGTGCACCGCGTAGGCAGACGTGTCGACGTGGAAGTTCGGGTACTTCGTCGCCAGCGACAGGACCTCGTCGATCCACGGGTAGCCGACGTGGCCGCCGACCACGACCAGCTCCGGGTAGTCGAGCAGCACCTCGTCGAGATACGGGATCGGCCGTCCCGGCTCTGACGGGCACAGCGGCCCGGTGTGGCCGATCTGGGTGCAGAACGGCAGGCCGGTCTCCACACACGCGACGTAGACGGGGGCGTAGCGGCGGTCGTTCGGCGGCAGGTTCCACAGCCACGGGACGACCCGCACCCCGACGAACCCCTCGTCCGCCCGCCGGCGGATCTCCCGCACCGCCTCCATGGGACGGGTGAGGTCGACCGTCGCGAGGCCGGCGAAACGGTCCGGGTGGCGGTCGACAACCGCGGCGACCTCGTCGTTGGTGATCAGCTCGCCGGTCGGGCCGTGCCAGGCCGAGAGGAGCGCCCGGTCGACGCCCCCCGCATCCATCGCCGCGAGGAGCATCTCGACCGGCGGTGCCACCGGCTCGATGCCCGTCCACCGCAGCAGGGTGTCGAGCCAGGGTTGCTGCATGAACCGTTCGTTGGGCTGCTGCGCCCAGGCGTCGATCGTCACCATCGGGATCCTCGCAGATACTTCATATGCGAAGTATCTTGGTGGGCGGCCGCCGGGTCAAGGCCCGCGGTCGCCGTGCGATCATCCCGCCATGCCCGCCCCCGACGCGCCCTACTACTTCCTGCTGGTGCAGGCCACCAACGCGGTCCGGCGCGCCAGCGATCGGGCCGCACTGACCGCCGGGGGGATCACGACGGCCCAGGCGGGGGCACTGTTCGCCATCGCAAAGGCCGGCCGCCCGTCGCAACGGCACATCGGCGCCACCCTCGGCCTCGGCGAGGCCGCGGTGACCGGCCTGGTCAACCGCCTCGAGACGGCCGGCCTGGTCCGGCGGGAGCCCGACCCCGACGACCGCCGCGCCCGGCGACTGACGCTGACGGACGAGGGACGCCACGCCCTCGACGTCATCGAGCCCGCACGACTCGCCCTCAACCACCGGATCGCCGAGCTGTTGGGCGACGACGCCGAACGCGTGGCCGCAGCCCTGCAACGGCTCACCCGGATCGATCACGATCACGATCACGACGGCGACGGCGAGGGCGGCGACGGCGGCTGAGCGGTCCGTCCGAGTCGCGCCCGAGCGATCACCGGCTGGCTACCACCGGCCGAGCGGTTCCGGCGCCTGTCACCGGCACATCACCAGGGGCCTCCCGGTCAGTCCGCCGCGGCGGTGCCGGCCAGGCGGGCGGCGCGGGCGCGCAGGTGGCGCTGCTCCGGGATGCTCGTGGTGGCCAACGCCGCCTCCCGGTAGGCGGCGCGGGCCGCGGCGCGATCGCCCGCCATCTCGAGCAGGTGAGCCCGCACGCCGATCAGCCGGTGGTGGCCGGCCACACGGTCGTCGGCGTCCAGGGTGGCCAGCAGGTCGAGCCCGGCCCGGGGGCCTTCGACCATCGCCACGGCCACCGCCCGGTTCAACGTGACCATCGGGTTGGCGGCCATCCGCTCGAGCAGGCCGTACAGCGCGACGATCTGGGGCCAGTCGGTGTCCGGCGCCGCGGCCGCCTCGTCGTGCACCGCGGCGATCGCCGCCT
>CAYUXB010000140.1:0-9789 GCA_964448525.1 uncultured Acidimicrobiaceae bacterium | reverse complement strand
ATCGCCTCGCAGATGAAGTCGGCGGGGAAGGCCGGGGGCAGGCCGTCGGGGCCGGCCACCTCCTCCGCGAACGGGTGGTGGGCCTGGGCGGAGGGCATCGACCCCGAGTCGAACCAGGCGTCGAGCACCGGCGCGAGCCGGCGGACGGTGCCCTCGCACCCGTCCGCGCGGCACGTCCACGTGACGTCGTCGACGTAGGGGCGGTGCAGGTCGAGGGTGGTCAGGTCGCGGCCTGCCAGCTCGCCCAGCTCGGCGACCGAGCCGACGCAGGTGTCGCCGCCGCAGCCCTGGCAGCGCCAGATGGGCAGCGGCGAGCCCCAGTAGCGGTCGCGCGACAGGGCCCAGTCGATGTTGCTCTCGAGCCAGCGCCCGAAGCGGCCGTGCTTGATGTGGTCGGGGTACCAGCCGATCGTCTCGTTCTGCGCGAGGAGGTCGCCGCGCTTCTCCTCCGTGCGGACGAACCACGACGTCTTGGCCCAGTAGATGAGCGGTGTCCCGCAGCGCCAGCAGTGGGGGTAGCTGTGGGTGTAGGGGTGCTCGGCGACGAGCAGGCCGCGCGTCCGGAGGTCGTCGATGATGTCGGCGTCCGCGTCCTTCACGAAGCGTCCGTTCCAGGGCGGCACGCGGTGGTCGAACGTGGCGTCCGCGTCGACCGGGTTGAGCACGGGCAGGTTCTCGGCTCTGCCCACCTGGGCGTCGTCCTCGCCGAAGGCGGGGGCGATGTGGACGATGCCGGAGCCGTCGTCGTCGGTGACGTAGTCGGCGGCGACGACCCGCCAGGCGTCCTTGCCCGCCACCGGGTCGAGGAACGTGAAGGGCCGGTCGTAGTGCCAGCCAGCGGCAGCCATGTCGGCGCCGGTCCAGCGGTCGAGCACCGCGGCGTCGGGGTACAGACGGGCGGCCGCCTGCTCGCCGAGCACGAGGTCGCGCCCGCCGTCCGGCGATGCCACGCGCACGTAGCCGAAGCTGGGCCCGACCGCGGCGGCGACGTTGGAGATCAGCGTCCACGGGGTGGTGGTCCACACCAGCAGGTCGGCGTCGGGTGCCCCGTCGCCCCGGAGCGGGAAGCGCACGTAGATCGAGGGATCGACGACGTCGCGGTAGCCCTGGGCGACCTCGTGCGAGCTGAGAGCCGTGCCGCAGCGACCGCAGTAGGGCGTGACGCGGTGGCCCTCGTACAGCAGCCCCTCGTCCCACAGCTGACGCATGAGCCACCACACCGACTCGACGTAGTCGTTGCTCATGGTCCAGTAGGCGTCCGCGGTGTCGATCCACACACCGCTGCGGGACGTCAGCGACGACCAGTCCTCGACGTAGCGGCGCACGGAGGTGCGGCAGTGCTCGTTGAACGCCTCGACGCCGTAGGCCTCGATCTCCTGCTTGTTGTGGAGCCCGAGCTCCTTTTCCACCTCGAGCTCGACCGGCAGGCCGTGGCAGTCCCAGCCGCCCTTGCGGGGGACGTCGCGGCCCCGCATCGTCTGGAAGCGGGGGAAGATGTCCTTGAACACCCGGGCCCACACGTGGTGCAGGCCCGGCCGGCCGTTGGCGGTCGGTGGCCCCTCGTAGAAGGTCCACGGCTCGGCGCCCTTGCGCAGCCGGGCGGTCTCCTCGATGATCTCGCGCTCGCGCCAGCGGGCGAGGGCCCGCTCTTCGAGGGCGGGCAGGTCGAGATCGGGGTCGACGGGGCCGAACGACATGGCGCCAAGGGTACGGCATGGAACCGACCTTCCCGGCACCGGAGAACCCCCAGCTCAGGACACAGATCCGTGGGGCGTGGCCCGCCCCGGGTGGAAACACTCGTTCGGGCCCTTAGCCTGCGTGGACCCCTTGACCGGTTTCACCGGTCGGCGTACCATCCGGCACCCTTTCCCCCGAGGACGGCGAGATCCCCATGCCCAGAGCTACCAAGGACGCTCCCGCCAAGGCCGCCGGCAAGACCGGCGCGAAGAAGAAGGCCCCGCTCGACAAGTTCTTCGAGGACCAGCTCGCGGAGCTCGAGAGCGAGCGGGCCAACTACCTGCGCCAGGCCGAGTCCCTGCAGGCCGAGGCCGACTCGCTGACAGAGGACCGCGAGCCCGGCGACGTGCAGTTCGACGAGGAGTCCGGCGAGGGCGACACGCTCGCCGTGGAGCGCGAGCGCGACCTGGCGCTCTCGGCGCAGGCCCGCGCCGCCATCGAGCAGATCGACGTGGCGATCGAGAAGATCCACGCCGGCACCTACGGTCAGTGCGAGAAGTGCGGCACCGCCATCCCCAAGGAACGCCTCAAGGCGCTGCCGTACGCTGCCCTGTGCGTCACCTGCAAGAGCGGCGGCCTCGGCCTCCGTTGACCACCGGGGCCGGCGGTCGTCGGCCCGAGGGCCTGGCCGCCCAGCGGACGAGGGCATGATCACGGAACACGAGCGCGACGAGCAGGAGTCGGCAGAGGGTGCGCCGACGCGGGCGCGCTGGCCTCTCCTGCTCACCGTCGCGGCGGCGGCGCTCGCGCTCGACCAGCTGACGAAGGCCTGGGCCGTCGAGCGCCTCGGCGACGGCGAGATCATCGACCTCGTCGGCTCGCTGCGCCTGCGCCTCACGATGAACTACGGCTCGGCGTTCAGCCTGGCCGACGGTCGGGGCCCCCTGATCTCGCTGCTGGCGCTCGTCGTCGTGGCCCTCCTCCTGCGCACCGGGCGCCACGCCACCAGGCCGGCGATGGCGGTGGCCCTCGGTCTGGTGCTGGGCGGCGCGATCGGCAACCTGATCGACCGGGCCTTCCGGGAGGGGGACGGCATCCTCGGCGGCGGTGTCGTCGACTTCGTCGACCTCCAGTGGTGGCCGGTGTTCAACGTGGCCGATTCGGCGATCGTGGTGGGCGCCATCCTGCTGTTCATCACCCAGTGGCGCGAACCCGAGCCCGGCCCCACCGCGACCGATCGATGAAGGAGGTCGTGCCGCGGGCGCTCGACGGCCAGCGGCTCGACCGGGTCGTCGCCCTCGTGACCGGGCGCAGCCGGACCGAGGCCGCGGGTCTGGTCGACGCCGGCGCCGTCCTGGTCGGTGGCAAGCCCGTCACCAGCCGGTCGCACCGGGTGGTCGAGGGCGACGAGCTCGAGATGGACGTCCCCGATCTCCTGCCCGGTGCCAGGCTCGACGCGGACGCCACGGTGCCGGTGCCGGTGGTGCACGAGGACGAGCACCTGCTGGTGATCGACAAGCCCGCCGGCCTCGTCGTCCACCCCGGGGCCGGACAGCCCTCGAGCACCCTGGTGCACGGCCTGCTGGCCCGCTACCCGGAGGTGCGGGACGTCGGCCAGCCGGACCGTCCCGGCATCGTCCACCGCCTCGACAAGGGCACCTCCGGGCTGATGCTCGTGGCCCGCACCGCGGACGCCTACGAGACCCTCGTGGCCGAGCTGGCGGCCCACCAGGTCGAGCGGCAGTACCGCACGCTGGTGTGGGGCACGGTCGCGTCCCCGACCGGGATGGTCGACGCGCCGATCGGCCGGTCGTCGCGCGACCGCACCCGCATGGCGGTGACGGTGACGGGCAAGCCGGCACGCACCCGCTACGAGGTCGTGCGCACGTTCCAGGAGCCGGTGGAGGTCACCGAGCTGCGCTGCCGGCTCGAGACGGGACGCACCCATCAGATCCGGGTGCACCTGGCGTCGATCGGCCACCGCGTGGTCGGCGACGGCCGCTACGGCGGGCACCGCCAGTCCCTGCCGATGGCGCGCCCGTTCCTCCACGCCGAGCGCCTGGCGGTCGATCACCCGGTCACGGGTGAGCCGCTCGCCTTCGAGTCGCCGCTGCCGGACGACCTCGCCACCGTGCTCGCCTCGCTGGGGTGAGGCGGCCGGCGGGCCCCGGTGTCAGTCGAGGCTGTCGGCGGTCTCGACCACCGGCCACTCGCGGTCGCCCCGGGCCATGGTGGCGATGTCGGCCAGCGTGAGCTCGTCGAGGTGTCGGCGCATGTGGTGGCTCACCATGCCCCAGATCGACAGCAGCACGCACTGGCCCTCGTGGTCGCAGGCGCCGTCCTTGTGCGGCTCCCCGAAGTCGCCGACGGCGATCGGCCCGTCGACGGCGCTCACGATGTCGCCGAGGGTGATCGCGCCCGGCTCCCGGGCGAGCACGTACCCGCCGCCGACGCCGCGCTTGGACCGCACGAGGCCGGCACCCTTGAGGGCGAGGAGGATCTGCTCGAGGTAGGGCTGGGGGAGCCCTGTCCGCTCCGCGATGTCGCGCACCGAGGTGGGGCCGGACTCATCGCTGTGCAGCGCCAGGGAGAGCAGGGCGCGGCTGGCGTAGTCGCCTCGGGTGGACACCTTCACGAGGGCAACTGTAGGGGGTGCCGGACGGCGAACCACGAAGGGCGGGGTTTCCCGACGGCGCACGGCGGTTACGGTGGCGCGCGAGAGAAAGCACAGGCGTGGACGAACTCGTACTTCCCGACTACGGCGGGCCCTGCATCACCAACATCGTTCCGGCGTTGCTCGGTCCGGACGAACCCCCCGCCTGGATGCCGGGGTACGCCCTCGACGCGCCCCAGGTGGTGCTGTTCGTGGTCGACGGGCTCGGCTGGGATCAGCTCCAGACCCGGCGGGGGCTCGTACCGACCATCGCCACGATGGACTCGCAGCCGATCACCACCGTCGCGCCGTCGACGACGGCGACCGCGCTGACCTCGATCACCACGGGGCTGCCACCCGGCGAGCACGGCATCGTCGGCTACCGCATGGCCGTGCACGGCGAGGTCCTCAACGTGCTGCGCTGGTCGACCGGCGCCGGCGACTCCCGCCAGAGCATCCCGCCCACCAAGGTGCAGCCGACCCCGCCGTTCATGGGCGAACGCCCGCCCGTGGTCACCCGCGCCGAGTACCGCACGTCGGGCTTCACGGGCGCCCACCTCGACCCGGCCCGCTACTGGGGGTACCGCACCCTCGCCACGATGGTCACCGAGGTCGACCGCCTGCTCCGCTCGTCCGAGCCTTTCGTGTACGCGTACTACGACGGGCTCGACAAGGTCGCCCACGAGTACGGGCTCGGCGAGCACTACGACGCCGAGCTGACGTGGATCGACCACACGATCGACCGCCTGCTCGCCGTGCTGCCGCGCAACGCGGCGCTGGTGGTGACCGCCGACCACGGCCAGGTCGAGGTCGGCGGCAACGTGGTCCCGCTCGCGGGCGAGGTGCTCGGCCTGTGCTCGATGCAATCGGGCGAGGGGCGGTTCCGCTGGTTGCACGCCCGCTCGGGCCGTGCGTCGGCCCTGCTCGAGGCCGCGACTTCGCACCACGGTGGCGACGCCTGGGTGGTGCCCCGCGAGCAGATGATCCGCGACGGCTGGCTCGGTCCCGTGGTCTCCGAACCCGCCGCCGCGAGGCTGGGCGACGTGGCCCTGGTGGCACGCCGCGACATCGCGTTCCACGATCCCCTCGACACCGGGCCCTACGAGCTCGTCGGGCGCCACGGGTCGCTGACCTCGGCCGAGATGTTCGTGCCGCTGCTCGCCGCGTCACGCTGATGGTCGTCGCGGGTTCGGGAGGTCGGTGCGGGCCGCCTCCCGTGGCAGGATGGACCCCCTATGCAGACACCTGACGAGAACCAGCCGAGGGATGCCGCGACCGCCTCTGCCGCCCAGGTCGAGCACCCCGAGGTGGTCCAGGACGCGCCGCCCGACGGGCGCGACCAGCAGTCCGAGGCGGTCGAGCAGCCGGCCAAGGTGATGCGCATCGGCTCGATGATCAAGCTGCTGCTGGAGGAGGTGCGCCAGTCCGACGCCGACCTCGACGAGTCCAGCCGTGACCGGCTGCGGGAGATCTACGAGACGTCGGTGTCCGAGCTGTCCTCCGCGCTGTCGCCCGACCTGCGCGACGAGCTGGGTCGCCTGGCCCATCCGTTCGCTGGCACGAACGCCCCGAGCGAGTCGGAGCTCCGCATCGCGAAGGCCCAGCTCGTGGGCTGGCTCGAGGGGTTGTTCCACGGCATCCAGGCCACGCTGTTCGCCCAGCAGGTCGCCGCCCGCCAGCAGCTCGACGACATGCGCCGCCGGCTGCCACCCGGGGCGTCCCCGATGGGTGGCGACACCGAGGCCCGCCCCGGCACCTATCTCTGACGCCCGCGCCCGGGGTGGCGAGACGCACGCCTCCGGTGAGCGGGGGCGACAACCTGAGGGGTGGGCCCCTAGTCTTCCCCCGATGGGGCAGGGCTTGACCGACCGGTTGACCGGGCTCCGCGCAGGCAACGCTCGCGGCGTGCTGCTCGGGGCGGCGTCGCTGACCGTCGTCGTGCTCGCGGTCGTGCTGGTCCTCACCGGTGTGACGAGCGGCGAGGTCGCGGCCACCGTGCTGTTCCTCCCCGTGTTCGCGGCCGGTTTCCTGGCGGGGCGCGTCGCCGGCTACGGCGCCGCGGTGGTCGCCGCCCTGGTCTACGTGGCCCTCCGACGCGAAGATCTGTCGTCCGCGGGAGCGGCGAGCTCCGGTGTGCTGACGCTCACACGCGTGGCGGCCTACCTGGTCGCCGGCCACGTCGGCGCCCTGGCCCAGTCGCTGGTTCCCGGTGGTGCGAACGTGCCCGCGAGCGCGCGTCCGTCGCCTCGTCCCGGCGGCGATCGCCGACGCGGGGCCCGCGCCGGTTCGCCGGGGGAGCGACGCCCCGTCGAGCACGCCTGGGACCAGATGTGGGACGACGACGCCCCACCTCCCGGCCGCGACCGGGCACCTGTCCTCGCCGGGGTCGGTTCCCCGGGCGCCGGCACCGACGTCGGCAACGACCGCTACGACCCGTACAGCGAGAGCCCGCCACCCATGACCATGTCGAACGCCTGGCCACCCGAGCCGCCCCGCGACCCGTGGCGGAACGAACCGCCCGGTCGCCCCGCCCGTGGGCCCGACGACCGCGGGTGGGACGACGGGGGCGACGCCTGGCCCGCGGACGGCGGGTGGCAGGCGGGGGACGAAGCCGGCCCTCTCGAGGACGACTCGTGGGCCGCTGTCCAGCAGTCCTGGCGCGAGCAGCACGGCGTGCCCGCCGACGATCCCCGCGACGATCCCCGGCGCGAGCCCGGTGGCGACGACGGGGGAGTTCCCCACGACGGCTGGCCATACGATCAGCAGGGGCGGGGCCCCGCGGCCGACGAGCACTGGGGCGATGCCGGGGTGCAGCCCGATCCGTGGGCCGACGCGGCCCCGACGGGGGGCACCTGGCCCCAGGCGCCCGTACCGGGCCCGGGTCCGGATGCCTGGCAGGACCCTCCCGCCCAGGACGACGGCTGGCCGGGCACGGGCGGCTGGCAGGACCAACCGCCGGCGACCAACCGCTGGGGTGGCGACCCTGCCGACGGTTGGCCCGCCGAACCCCCGGGCCCCGCGGTCAACGGCCACAGCTGGGCGACCGACCCGGGCCCGGCTCCTGCGGCCCCGGGCTGGGACGCCCCGGTCGAGGACGACTGGTCCCACACGGGCCAGACCCAGCCGGTGTGGGACGACCCTGCCGCCGGCCACGCCCCCGACCCCGTCCACGATCACGGACGGCCCGACCATGGATCGGATCCCTGGGGAGCCCCGGTCGGGCCGGGCTGGGCGCCGGCCGCAGGCGCGTTCGATCCGAGCGCGGGTCCCATCACCGGTCAAGGTCCTGCCGTGCGGCCGGGCGGGGGCCACGGTGCGCCGGGGTCCGCCCTGCCGGCGGTCGATCCGGAGACCGGGCTCTGGACGGCGAAGTTCCTGCGCGACCGGCTGTCCTCCGAGCAGGTGCGCAGCCGCCGCTCGGGTCGACCGTTCTCGCTCGTCCTCGTGCAGGTCCCCGATGGTCCTCTGGCCCAGCTCCCGTACCGGCGCCAGCTCACGCTGCTGCGCGAGCTCGGGTACCAGTTCGTGGCGGGCGGCGTCGTCGACCACCTCGTGCACGTCCCCGACCAGGCCCAGCACTGGTTCGCGGTCATCCTCCCCGACACCGATCGCACCGGCGCCCAGGTGCTCGAACGCCGCCTGCGGCTCGGCATCGGCGGTTACCTGTCGAGCCGCGGCCTGCGCCTGCGCGACCTCGAGAGCGCGTCGCTCACCGCCCCCGACGACGATCCCGCGATGGGGGCGATCTGGGACGCGCTCATCGGCCCGGACGACGACGGCGGCGGCGCCGGTTACGACCGCTGAGGCGACACCACGACGCGCTACCCTCGGTGAATCACACCGGTGTCATTCGTCCACAGCCCCCTGTGGATGAGTGCGCCCGCGTGACGGACGTCGTTCGCACTACACGGAGGGAGTCGACCGGGTGACGGGTCGAGGAAGTTTCACCCACCTCCACGTCCACACCGAGTACTCGATGCTCGATGGGGCGGCCCGCATCGGCGAGGTCGTCGGGGCGGCGGTGGCTGACGGGCAGCCGGCGATCGGCATCACCGATCACGGCAACATGTACGGCATCCTCGACTTCTACAAGGAGTGCCGCAAGCAGGGCATCAAGCCCATCCTCGGCACCGAGGCCTACATGGCGCACGACTCGCGCCACGAGCGTCCTGCCCGCCGGGGTCGGGTCGACGACTCGGGCGGCGACGCGGACGGCGGCAAGAAGCTCTACTACCACCTCACCCTGCTGGCCGAGAACAACGTCGGCTACAAGAACCTGATCCAGCTCGCCAGCCGGGCGTTCATGGAGGGCTACTACTACAAGCCCCGGGTCGACTGGGAGACGCTGTCCGATCACAGCGAGGGCCTGATCGCCACCACCGGGTGCCTCGGCGGGCACGTCCTGCAGTCGCTCATGCAGGGCGACATCGAGGGGGCGACCACCAAGGCCGCCCGCCTGCAGGACATCTTCGGCAAGGACAACCTCTTCGTCGAGCTGCAGGACCACGGCATCCCCGAGCAGCACAAGACGAACCCCCAGCTGCTCGACCTGGCACGGCGCATCGGTGCGCCGCTGATGGGCACGAACGACAGCCACTACGTCCACCGCGACGACGCCGTGGCCCACGACGCCCTGCTCTGCGTGCAGACGGGGTCGCTGATGAGCGACCCCAACCGGTTCAAGTTCAGCGGCGACGAGCACTACCTCAAGACCGCCGGTGAGATGCGCTCGCTGTTCGCCGAGGTGCCCGAGGCGTGCGACAACACGCTGTGGATCGCCGAGCGGGCCGATGTCGAGATCGACTTCGGCAACCCGCAGCTCCCGAACTTCCCGCTGCCGGAGGGGTTCGACTCCGACGGCGACTACCTGCGCCACCTCACCTTCGAGGGCGCCCGCAAGCGGTGGGGCGAGCAGCTGCCCGACGCGGTGGTCGAGCGGCTGGCGTACGAGCTCAAGGTGATCGAGGACATGGGCTTCAGCTCGTACTTCCTCATCACGTGGGACCTGATCGACCACGCCCGCCAGGCCGGCATCCGGGTCGGCCCCGGCCGCGGCAGCGCCGCGGGGTGCGCCGTCGCCTACACGCTCTGGATCACCGACCTCGACCCGATCAAGTACGACCTGCTGTTCGAGCGCTTCCTCAACCCGTCGCGCGTGTCGATGCCCGACATCGACATGGACTTCGACTCCCGCTACCGCGACGAGATGATCCGCTACGCGGCCGAGCGCTACGGCCGCGACCACGTCGCGCAGATCGTCACGTTCTCCACCATCAAGGCCCGGGCCGCGGTGCGCGACGCCGCCCGGGTGCTCGGTCACCCCTACATCGTCGGCGACAAGGTGGCCAAGGCCATGCCGCCGCTGGTGATGGGCCGCGACACGCCGCTGTACGCCTGCCTCGAGCCGCACCCCAAGTTCGACGACGGCTACAAGATGGCCTCCGACCTGCGCCAGATGT
>CAYUXB010000139.1:0-9894 GCA_964448525.1 uncultured Acidimicrobiaceae bacterium | reverse complement strand
CCTCAGATCGGCCAGCGGTTCATCGACCACGTGCGCGAGATCGGTCCGCCGATCATCTGCACCCACAAGGGCATCAGCTCGATCGTCGGGTCGACGCCGGAGCTGGCCGATCCCAGCGACATCGGACCTGCCGCCGCCCGCAATCCCGACATCTCCTTCGTCGTCTACCACTCGGGCTTCGAGCCGGGCGGGTCCGGCGTCGGGCCCTACGACCCCGACGACCCGGCGCCCCAGGGCGTCGACCGGCTCGTCCGCTCGCTCGAGACCGCGGGCGTCGAGCCGAACACCAACGTCTACGCCGAGCTCGGCGGCACCTGGTGGTTCCTGATGCGCGACCCCACCGCCGCCGCCCACGTGCTGGGCAAGCTGCTCACCCACGTCGGGGAGGACCGCGTGGTGTGGGGCACCGACTCGATCTGGTTCGGCACGCCGCAGGACCAGATCCAGGCCCTGCGCACGTTCCAGATCAGCGAGGAGCTGCAGGAACGCCACGGCTACCCGGCGCTCACCGACGAGATCAAGGCCAAGATCTTCGGCATCAACTCGTCGCGGCTCTACGGCATCGAGCCGATCACCGGCCAGTGCGACCTCACGCCGGAGGAGGTCGAAGCCGTGCGGGCCACGCTGCCCCCCGCCCAGACCTACGGGCCGACCACGTACGCGGAGTCCGCGGCGATGATCGCTGCCCACCAGGCGGGCTACCTGCTGTGAGTCGCACCGACGCGGCGTACCCTCCTCGCCGGCGCCCACGAACTCGCCGGTCGACTCCTATCGTGGACCAATGGACCACGCGGTCGAACTGAGTCGAGCCGCCCGGCGCCTGAAGTCCGAGCTGGCCGACGACGGCATCGAGCTCGACCTCGAGCCCCGGCTGCTCGCGATCGTCCTCGAAGAGATCGGGTATGCCCGCCGGCCCCCGCGGTTCGAGCGGCGCATCCCGCTCTACGGGTCGATGATCGTGCCCGACGACCGGTCCCTCATCAGCGCGGGCGAGCTCGTCGACCTGATCCCGCTCGACGGCACACCGCTGCCCCTGGCCCGGCGGTTCGCCGACGGGCGCTCCTCCTACCTGGCGATCAACGCGGACGGCAGCCGCCGGCTCGCGGCGTTCCGGCGCAGCGTCCAGTACGAGGCCGACCTGGTCGAGATCCAGGCCGACACCGGTGTGCTCATCGTCCAGCGCACCCCGGTGCAGGAGGCGACGCGGCTGTTCACCTCCACCGCCACGATCGAGTGGTCCGGCTACCGGTGGACCGCTCGACCCAACGCCCGGGCGCAGCAGGACCGCCTGCAGGCGTTCCTGCCGGATGTCGCGCCGCCGGTGCTGACCGGGATGCTCGAGCTCGCGCTGCACTGGCTCAGCCCCGGGCGGGTGGGGGCAACCCTGGTGATGCCCGGCCCCCACGACGGGTCGGGCCTCGACATCGAGAACGGCATCGCGGCGCCGGCGCTGTCGGTCACGACCCGCCACCACTACCCCGCCCTGTTCGCGGCGCTGATGCAGACCGATCTGGCCGCGGTGGTCGACGGTCAGGGACACGTGCACCACCTGGGGGTCGGCCTGAACTCCTCGCCGGAGGCCGATGCGGCCGTGGGCACCACCCGCGGCATGCGGCACCGGTCCGCGGCCCGCTACACCTACGACCACCATGACGCCGTCGCGGTGGTGGTCAGCGAGGACGGTCCCGTCACCGTGTTCCACCGGGGCCGACCGCTCACGAAGTGCCAGCCGAGCCTGGGTGCGGACGCCCCGGCGGTGGCCGCGGGCTGACGCGCGCGGGCGGACTGTCAGGTCACGATCGGTCGCCGGTCCGGGACGCCAACCAGGCGGCGACGTGGTCGACCTCCACCCCGGCGACTCGCACGCGCTTGCGGCGCCCGCCGTGGCCGCTGAGGATCTCGACGTCGGCGGGACGCACGCCCAGCTCGATGGCCAGCAGCTTCGCGACGGCCGCGTTGGCCTTGCCGCGCTCGGGCGGGGCAGCGACCTTGATCTTGAGAGCGTCCCCGTGGCGCCCCACGACACCCGCTCTGGCGGCCCCCGGTTGGACGTACACGGTGATCACCACATCGCCGCCGGGGTCGACCTCGTACACGGGCACGCCCGGAGCGTACGGGGTCCACCACGCATCCCCGGTGGGATGCCACCGATCCAGCCGATAGCGTCACACGAGGTGGCGGGCATTCCACTCTGAGCGAACACTGCTCTCGGAGCGACATGCCGAACGACAGAACAACCGGGCTGGTGCGATCGTGGCGGTGATCGCCCGGGTGACCGGCGCCGTCGTGCTGTGGCTGATCGCGTTCGTCGTCGCCGACCTGCAGCCGGCGACCGACGTCGACGACGCCATCGCGTCAGCCGACGACGGCCCGGGCGTCCTTCGCTACGCGGTCGCGATCGCCGGGGTGCTGGCGCTCGGCGGCCTCATCCTGCTGGCGTCCCGGGCGGTGAACCGGCGGCGCCAACCCGCCGACGCACTCTTCCGTGCGCCGGGCGACCAACCCGTCACCGTGCCGGGCGACGAACCGGTGTCCGTGCCGGTCTCCGAACCGGTCTCCGTGCCGGTCGAGGCCCACACAGGACCACCGCCCCGGCAGTCGGTCGGCGCCGGCAGCGCCGCGTGGTCCTCCCGCGGTCGGGGGCCGGTCCCGCCCGGCTGAGATCGACGGAACCTCGACGTCGCCGGGGAACCCCCTGTGGGGCCGGCGCACGGCCTGGCAACCTGGTGGCGATGGCCCGCACCAGCGACGCCCCCGACGCGGACCCGACCTCGCTCGAGGCGGAGCTCCCCGCGGTGTTCGGGGGCGCTCTCGACGGGTTCGTCGCCCGACGCGACGCTCTGGTGCGCGCACTGCGGGCCGCGGGCCGGCGGGACGAGGCCGCCGAGGTCAAGGCGCTCCGCAAACCGAAGGCGCTGGCCTGGGCCCTCGACGCCGGCGCCCTCGCCGACCCGGACGCCTTCACCGAGCTCCACGACGCCGTCGCCGGGGTGGGCGACGCGCAGGACGGCAACGGCGACGTCCGCACGGCGATCGCCCGGCTGCGCGCCGCGGAGGAGGCCGCGGTCGCCGCGGCCGACGACGCGGCCCGGCGTCACGACCACCCGGTCGATCGCACGGCCCTGGCGTCGGGGCTCCGGGCCGTCGTCGGCTCAGCCCCCGCGATGGAGGCCCTCCGGGCCGTACGCCTGGTGGACACGGCCGCGCCCGCGGGCGAGGCCGACGACGACTCGGCAGGCGACGAGGCGATGTGGGCCGTTCCCGCGACGCCGCGCCCGCGACGGGCCGGTGCCCCGAAGCGGGCCAAGACCCGCAGCGCGGCGAGCGGGGACACGGCCCCGACCCGGGGCAGAGGGAGGTCGGCGAGCGACACCGCTCCCCCGCCGGCCGACCCGAAGGCGCTGCGCGCCGCCCGACGGGCCGTCGAGACCGCCGAACGCGCCGTCGCGAAGGCGACGGCGGCTGTCGACCGGGCCGATGGCGCGGCCGACGAGGCAGACGCCCGCGCCCGCACCGCCGACGAGGAGGCGATCGCTGCCCGGCGACGGGCGGACGACCTGGCCGACGCCGCGCGCCGGGCCCGCGACGAGGCCGCCGAGCGGGCGGCCGCACACGAGGAGGTGGAGGCCGAGTTGGCCCGGGCGCGCGCCTCGCTCGACGAGCTGAGCCCGGCGGATGGCTGAACCATCCTCGGGAGGTCGCGCCGTCGACGACGCCGCGCCCCGGGTACGGGCGACCGACCCCATCACCGCCGACGGCGAGCGGGACTGGATCCTCCACGTGGACCTCGACGAGTTCCTCGCCGCGGTCGAGATCAACCGCCGACCCGAGCTGCGGGGCAAGCCGGTGGTGGTCGGTGGCGCCGGCGATCCGACCCAGCGGGCGGTGGTGGCGACGGCGTCGTACGCGGCCCGCGCCTTCGGCGTCCACTCGGGCATGCCGCTGCGCACCGCGGCCCGGCGCTGCCCCGACGCGGTGTTCCTGCCCTCCGACACCGCCGCCTACGACGCGGCGTCCGAGCAGGTCATGGCCACCCTGCGCACGTTCGGTGTGGTGGAGGTGCTCGGCTGGGACGAAGCGTTCATCGGCGTGTGCACCTCCGACCCCGAGGCGTTCGCCGCGACGGTACGCCGGGCGGTGGCCGAGGCGACCGGCCTCGTGTGCTCGGTGGGCATCGGCGACAACAAGCTGCGGGCGAAGGTCGCCACCGCGTTCGGCAAGCCCGCCGGCACCTTCCGACTCACCCGCGAGAACTGGTTCGCGGTCATGGGCCACCGGCCGACGGACGCCCTCTGGGGCATCGGCGCGAAGACGTCCCGCAAGCTGGCCGACCTCGGCATCGCCACCGTGGTCGACCTCGCCCGCGCCGACCCCGCGGCGCTCGTCGCCCGCCTCGGCCCGACGATGGGGCCCTACTACCGGGCGCTCGCCCACGGGGCGGGCGGCACCGTGGTGAGCGACGCCCCGTACGTGCCCCGGTCCCGCAGCCGCGAGACCACCTTCCAACGCGACATCAGCGACCAGGACGAGCTCGAGGCCCAGGTCGCGGCCCTCGCCCGGCGCGTAGCCCAGGACGTGGTCGACGAAGGCCGGCCAGTCGTGCGGGTGGCGGTGAAGGTGCGCTTCGCGCCGTTCTTCACCCACACCCGCAGCGTCGGGCTGCCGGGACCGACGCGCGACGCCGGCGAGATCGAACGGGCGGCACGGGCCGCGCTCGCCCGCTTCGATCTCGGCCGAGCGGTCCGCGGGGTGCGGGTCGACTTCGAGCGCACCTGATCCGATCCCCTCTGGCTCAGTCGTCCTGCTCGACGTCGATGACCGTGCCCGCGGCGTCGAGGCGGACCTCGTGCTCGGTCCCGTCGGCGGCTCGGACCTTGGCCTCCCAGGCCGCGCCGTCGTCGTCCTCGTCATCGAGCTCGATCACCTCGGCGCCGTCGCCGACCGCCGCGGCGGCCGCGGCGCGCACGGCCTCCTCGTCGGCCGAGCCCTCCGGCAGCCACGGTGCCGGCGCGGCGACGTCACGGTAGGTGTGCTCGCCGATGACGTAGACGTCCGCGTCGTCGCCGTCGTCGTCGAACCGCACGAGCAGGGTCAGCTCCTGGCCGACCAGGCCCGCCAACTCCTCGCGCAGCGGCCCGGTGACGCCGTCGCCGTCGAAGTCGGCGGCCGCCCTCGCCGTCTCGACCCAGTCGTCCGGGCCGAAGTCGAGGTCGACGCCGTTGATCTCCAGGTCGTCGAAGATGTCGTCGTCATCGTCGTCGTCATCGTCGTCCCGGGTGACGGTGCCTGTCAGCTCGTCGAGACCGGGGACCTGCCGGCTCGTGCCGCTTCCAGCGTCGGACGTGCCGGTATCAGCGGCCGTGGCGTCGCTGACCTCGACCGAGTCGACCGAGTCGTCCGAGTCGTCGAGCGCCGAGACGGCGGCGAATCCGCCGACGCCGACGGCGGCGGCGACAGCGGCGCCGATGGCGATCGTCTTGGGTGCGGGCATCGAGGGTCCTCCTGGTCGGGGTGTCACCGACAGGCTGGCCGATGCACATGAGCGCACCCTGAACCGGGGATGATGACGGGGTCAGGAAGATGAGCACTTCTTCATGCGCACGTCAGGTCGGTGTCCGGCAGAGGCCGCATCCTCCACCGGGTCGCCGCCGACCGTCGTCGCCGGCGCGAGCCCCGAGGAGGACAGGCGTTGACCATCCTGGTGATCGAGGACGAGGCCGGCATCGTCAGGTTCCTCCGCCGGGGGTTCGAAGCGGCCGGCCATCCGGTCCTCGACACCGACGACGGGGCGATCGGCCTCGCGATGGCGCAGGCCGACGACGTGCGGCTGGTCGTCCTCGACCTCGGACTTCCCGGCCTCGCAGGCGAGGAGGTGCTGGCCCGCCTGCGGGTGCTGCGCCCGTCGCTGCCGGTCATCGTGCTCACCGCCAAGGACACCGTCGCCGACAAGGTGGCGAACCTCGAGGCCGGCGCGGATGACTACGTGGTCAAGCCCTTCAGCTTCTCCGAGCTCCTGGCCCGCGTGCGTGCGCGGCTGCGGGCGAGCGACCAGCCGACAGTGGCGCGCCTGGAGGCCGGCGACCTCAGCCTCGATCTGCTGACCCGGCGCGTCACCGTCGGCGGACGCTCGGTCGACCTGTCGACGCGCGAGTTCGCGCTCGCCGAGGTGCTGGTGCGCCACGCCGGCCAGGTGCTCTCCAAGGCGCAGCTCCTCGACCAGGTGTGGGGCTACGACTTCGACGGCGGCAGCAACGTCGTCGAGGTCTACGTGCGGCACCTCCGGCGCAAGCTCGGGGCGGACCGCATCGAGACGGTGCGCGGAGCCGGCTACCGCCTGGTCGCCCCGTGAGCCTGCCGACGCGCGTGGCGCTCATCGGCATCGCGGCGCTGGCGATGACCGTGGCCGTGGTCGCGCTGATCACCTATCAGATCGTGCGGGTCACGGGCCTGCAGGACATCGACGGCCTGCTCCACCAGGAACGTGACGAGCTGGTCGCCTCGTTCCCGGGTCTTCTCGCGCCCGCCGAGCCCGACGGGCTGACCGACGACGAGCTGCGGCGGGCCGCCCAGCAGTACCTGGCCGCCCACCCCGGCAGCGATCGCCACCTCACCACGATCGCCGTGGCCGGCGACGCCTTCACCACCCGGGACGGCCCGGGGGTGCTGGTCGACCTGCGCGCGCAGGACGCGCTGCCAGTGGCCGACGCGGGCCGGCTCACCACGGTCGACACCACGGAGGGTCCCGTGCGGGTGCTCACCGCCGCGCTGGTGGCCGGCGGCGAAGAGGTGGGCACCGCCACCATCGCGTCGCCCCTCGACGAGGTGCGCGACGACGCGCTGACCTCGCTCTGGCGCGTGGCCGGCGCGGGCGCGGTGGCGCTCGTGCTCGGCGCCCTCGCTCTCGTGGTCAGCACGCGGCGGGCGTTGTCGCCTGTCGGCGACCTGGCCGACACGGCCCGCCGCACCCGGGGCGGGGACCTCGGCGCCCGCGCCGCGGAGCCGATCCGCAGCGACGAGCTCGGTGAGCTGGCACGGGAGTTCAACCGCATGCTCGACCGCATCGAGGCGGATGCCGAGGAGCGCCGGCGGATCGTCGCCGCCGTGTCGCACGAGCTGCGCACCCCGCTGGCCGTGGCGCGCGGGCACCTCGAGCTGTTCGAGGACCTGGATCCTGGCGACGCACGGGCGGCCGCCGAGGTGGCGGCCACGACCCGGTCGGAGCTCGACCGTCTCGCCCGCATCGTCGACGATCTCGCCGCGGTGGCCCGGGGCGCCGAGGCCGCGGACGTCAGCGTCGGACCCGTCTTCGCCCCCGATGTGATCGACGACCTCCGCTCCCGGGTCGCGGGCCTCGGCCTCGACGCCGTGGACATCGCGGACCCGCCGCCGGTCGTCGTCGAGGCCGACGAGCAGCGCCTCGCCCAGTCGCTCCTCAACCTGGTGGAGAACGCGACCACCCACACCCCGCCCGGGACCGCGGTCGAGGTCACCTCGGCCGTCGAGGGCGAACGGCTGTGCGTGACCGTCCGCGACGACGGCCCGGGCATCGACCCGGCGGTGCGGGACCGGGTGTTCGAACCGTTCGTCACCACGCGGGATGCCACCAGCCGAGGCGGCCGCGGCCTGGGACTGCCGGTGGTCCGCTCGTTGGTGGAGGCGCAGGGCGGCGACGTCGCTCTCACCACCGGCCCGGCGGGCACGATCGTGCGCATCCGCCTGCCCCTGGCGGAGTGAGCGCCCGTGGACTTCGGCGCTGCGCGGGGGCGAGTCGGCCCGTGACCAGCCATTTCGCCGCGGCGCGACAAACGGCGGCTTCCGAGTTTCAGCGGCGCATGCGTGGCGGATATCCTGTCTCGTCCACCCAAGCCCCCATCGTCTAGTGGCCTAGGACACCACCCTCTCAAGGTGGCGACACGGGTTCGAATCCCGTTGGGGGTGCCAGCAGCGGCGAACCTGTTCACAGGGTTCGCCGCTCGTCGCGTCCGGGGTCGGGTTGCTCTACCCGGGCGATGCCCTCCGAGGGACCGCGATCGGCCATCCCGGTCCGACCGAACGAGGTGAACACAGGCGGCGGCCGCCCGCGCCCCGGCGCAACAGCCCCCGAAGTCCGCGGGGATGTCGTTGATCCGGACATCGGACTCGCGGTTGCGAGCCACGCCGAACCACGTCCTCCCGGACTCCCGGGGACAGAGCTCAGACACGGTGTACGTCGTTCGAGCGGTGCCACACGGCACCACATCGCATGTCGCCTCCTCTCGAGGCGGTTCCGCGACAAGAACCCCCGCTCGAGACCGAGCCGCGCCGCCGGCGCCTCGCCCGTGGACCGCGACGCAACACCGTGGACGCACTCGGCGAGCCATCGTCCTGCGCGGCGCTTCAGCTCGGTGAGATCGGCAAGCGTGCCGTCGGCGAAGGCCTTGAGTCCGGCTCTCCAGCTGTCGTCGATCTTCTGATACGCCCAGGAGCCGACAGACCAGCTCGGCGGGTCCTCCGGGGGTCGCCGGTCTCCCCGACGGGTCGCCCCGACGTCTTCATCGCTGGCGATGATGCGCAGGCCAAGGCACGTGTGGAGGCGTTCATCGAGAGCCTCGGGCTGCGCCCGCTGGACGTCGGCGGCCTGAAGATGGCGCATTGGCTGGAAGGAGCGGGCTTGGTCCGATGGGCCTCGCCAACCACGGGGTGGGGAACCTGAACTTTGCCCTGAGCATCACGATCGATGGGGTGAGCTACTCCAAGCACCCCCATGGGCCTCAATCACCACCGTTCTGATGCACGAGCAGCGCTGAACGTCACCGGCCAGGCGCGGGGAGGGAGGCCACGCCGTTCAGGCGACCTGGACAGCGTCCTTCAATCGGCTGGGCACCGTCTGCGGGAACGACACGACGAGGTGCCGGTCGAGCGCCTTCGCGACCCGTGCAAGGGTGTCGAGCCGATTCCGTGCGCCGCCGCCCTCCTCGAGGCGTGAGATGACCGACTGAGCTGAGGCCCTCCTGGCGCGTGCGACCTCGGTGCGTTCGTTCTGGCGCTGCTTGCGGAACGTGGTGAGCAGGATGATCCTGCCGTCTCGGGTGAACCGGTAGGTGATCTGCCTCCACGATCGCCCGCCTCACCGAGGCTGGCGTCATCGCGGCGCCGAAGACGAGCGAGCGCCCTCGTGCGAGCACGGTCCGCCGGCCACGGGTCGACCATCCACTCAGCGACCTGGTGTCAGAGCAGCGCCGCTGATCGGTGGCGCTCGTCTACTTCGACTCCAGCGCGCTGGTGAAGCTCCTGGTCGAGGAGCCTGGCAGCGATGTCGCCGTCGCGCTGTGGGATGGCTGTGATGCGGCGTTCTCGAGTCGACTCGCCAATCCTGAGGTGTCCGCAGCACTCGCCGCCGCGCACCGCAATCATCAGCTCGACGACGCCCAGCTCAGGGCCGCCCAGCGGACCTGGTCGCGCTTCTGGGATTCGATGCGGCCGGTGGAGCTGAGCGAGATCGTCGAGCAGCACGCGGCCCGCCTCGTCGCCGCCCACGCCCTTCGGGGCGCCGACGCGGTCCACCTCGCCAGCGCACTGTCGATCACCGACCCCAGCCCCCTGGTGGCCGCGTGGGACAACCGTCTCCGTGCGGGCGCGGCAGCCGAGATCCTCGCGATCGCCCCGGCGTCGATCCCCTGACGCTGTGTCGTGGACCCGCCGATAGGTTGATCCGTCAACCCATCCATTGCCCCATTTACTCGGTGGGACCAGGTGCGTTCAGCTTGGCTCGGTCCGGACGAGCAGATCTCGGACCAGGCCACATGCGGACCACGGGACCCCACGCGGGTAGATCGCCGCCCTCTCAAGTTGGCGACACGGGTTCGAATCCCGTTGGGGGTGCCAGCAGCAGCGGCGAACCAGGCCTTCCGGTTC
>CAYUXB010000138.1:8684-9965 GCA_964448525.1 uncultured Acidimicrobiaceae bacterium | reverse complement strand
TCGGTGAGCTCGCGCTCGGTGCATGCTCCGACGTCGGCCATCCCCGGGACGCTAGTGCCCTGCCCATGAACGTTCGCCCTGCCAGGTCGTGTCAGATTCGTCGATGGCTCAGACGCAGGAGGAACGCCCATCCGTCGATGCGGCGACGACGAAGACGCCGCCAGCGGCGATCCGCCGGCCTGGCAGAACGCAAACTTCGTGGCGAGGACTCTAGCGCTGCGTGGAGCTCACCAGCTCAGCCCGACCGGCATCGGCGCGCGGCACCGCCCCGGTGCGCCGACGACCCGTGCGCAGCGACCACGGAAGCTGCGGGACGCGGGGCGCGACCAGGCAGAGCGCGGCGGTGATGGCGAGCGCCGCGGGGACGGCGAGGACCGGCTCGATCTCCCCCATGAGGTCGAACCGGCGGAGCGCCCCGTAGATCAGGTAGTGGGCGAGGAAGATGCCGAGGGTGTGCGCGGCCGCCCGCCGCAGCACCTGGTCGAAGCCGCCCAGCAGGGCCGGCCAGTGGTACTGGCAGAGCGCGAAGGCGACGGCGGTGATGGCGAGGCCCGGGACCACGAAGTGCACGTCACCCGGATAGCGGGCCGGAACGATGTCGTCGGCCAGCATCCCGAGCGTGGCGGCGCCACCGAGCGCCGCGGCGGCCGCGACCCGACGCCGGTCGCCGTACCAACCAGTGCGCACGGCGACGACACCGACGAGGACGAACCCGAGGTAGGTGACGAACGGGAACTTGCCCCCGATCGCCTCGTCGGCGAGCCAGGACGTCTCGCCCTCGACCGCCCGCTCGGACATGATGCCGAGGGCCAAGGCGCCGACGGCGACCACCGGCAGCACTCGTCGTGGCACGACGGCGGCCACGGCGGCGCCGGCCACCACGGCGACACCGAGGGCCTCGAGCACGCCGAACATGCGCGGGTCGCGCCAGAGCACCCAGTCGAGCGTCAACCCGACGGGAACGAGCATCCCGTAGCGGCGCAGGACCATGCCGGCGACGCGCACCCGGCTGGTGCCCCGGCCCAGGCGGCTGCTCACGAACAGCGCCATCGAGGCACCGGCAGCCACGAAGAAGGCGACCGCCGCGGCGTCCGTCAGGCTGAACGATCGCCACCCGGGCAGGACCGCACGGGCGTCGCCGGTGCCCCAGGCGATCAGGTGGTGGACGAGCATCGCGACGAGGGCGACGCCACGAAGGCGGTCGAGCGCATCGGACCGGGTGGTGGTCGACCGGGGGCGGTCGGACCGGTCGGCGTCGGACGGGGCGCCGTGGGACGGGGC
>CAYUXB010000138.1:4509-8584 GCA_964448525.1 uncultured Acidimicrobiaceae bacterium | reverse complement strand
GGGGCGGTCGGACCTGACGGGGTCAGACGGGGCGCGGTCGGACCCGACAGCCGCGGTCGAGAGGGCGGCAGTCGTCGGCGCAGGCTCCGTCGGAGCGTCGACCGGCGTCGCCCCGACCTCTGGCGGGACGACCTCGGTGACGTCAGTGTGTCCCGGAGCCGCGGCGACGTCAGTGTGTCCCGCAGAGGCAGCGACCAGTTCGGTGTCCGAACCGGTGGCGCGGGAAGGTGATCGAAGGTACATGGGAACCCCACACTCCTACCCGCCAGAACGACACTAAACCGCGCGCCCGACGGCCCGGTACCCAGGGTGCATCACCCCAGGCCACGCCCCATCCGCGCGCCGACGGGGCCCGCCATGGGCGGAGTGGTCGGAACGGCGGCCCCCGGGACGGGCACGTCGACCGGCACCCGACTGCCCGCGACGAGGAGCTCGCTCGGCAACGCCACGGTGGCGGCGGTCCCTCGCCGCCCGGGTGTCGACTGGAGGCGGACGACGATGCCGTGCCGGGCGGCCAGGTTTCCCGCCACGTAGTGGCCGAGGTACTTGGACGGGGCGACGGTGAAGCTCTCGGCACCGGCGAGCCGGCGGTTGGCGACGTCGAGCGCGGCGGCGTCCATGCCGACGCCGGTGTCGATGACGGCGAGGACGTATCCGCCGGACTGGCGGCGCCCCTTGATGTCGACCGTGCGATGGCTGTCCGAGAAGGTGAGGGCGTTCTCGATCAGCTCGGCGAGGAGGTGCGCCAGGTCGGCAGCGACCACCCCGACGAGGGTGGCCGGTTCGACGTCGCGGACGATGACCCGCTGGTAGTCCTCCACCTCACCGAGCGCCGCCCGCACGACACCGAGGGCGCTCACCGGTGTCGTCCACCGACGGGGTGGCTCGATGCCGGCGAGCACGAGGAGCGACTCGGCGTTGCGACGCATGCGGGTGGCGAGGTGGTCGAGGCGGTAGAGGTTGGCGAGCGCTTCGGGATCGGTCTCCTCGTTCTCGAGGCCGGTGATGAAGTCGAGCTGGCGGGCGAGCAGGTTCTGGTTGCGGCGTCCGAGGTTGAGGAAGCTGTCGGCGATGTTGCGCCGCAGCACGGCCTGCTCGACCGCCAGGCGCAGGGCGGTGTCCTGAACGACGTTGAGCGCGTCGGCCACCTCGCCGACCTCGTCGCGCGTGGCCACGCTCACCGGCGCGACCGAGCCCACCCGCACGTCCTCACCGAGGGGTGTGTCCAGCACCTCGACGACGGCGGCAGGCAGTCGCTCGTGCGCCATCGACGAGGCCTGCCGCGTCAGGCTCCGGAGCGGCACGGTGATCGACCGGGACACCAGCCAGCACAGCCCCATGGCCACGACCAGCGACGCGATCGCGGTGAGAACGAACACCTGCTCGCGCCGCTGGGCGTCGGCCACGATCCGGTCGGCGGTGGCGTTCACCTCGTCCGCCAACGCGATCCTGAATCCCTTCAGCCCCGCCCAGTCCGTCGTCGCCATCGGGGCGATCAGCTCGTCGAGCGGAATGGCTTCTCCGCCCAACGATCGATCGGACAGATCGGTGAACCCGGCGATGGCGTCGAACGGATAGTGCTCGTCGACGACCTCGTCGAAGGGAGGCATCGCCCCGGTGAGCCGGGTGTTGTACTCATCCCACAGCGCACGAGCGGCCGCCGCACCGCGGAGCTCCTCGCGCGTGTCGACCGCGTTCGCCGACATGCCATCGATGAGCATGTGCCGCGACATGTCGGAGTACTGCTGGATATCCTGACTGGCCAGATTGACGAACTCGGCGCCCTGACGGAGCCGTGGATCTCGAATCGACCCCACGATCTGCTTCGTCGCATCGAAGAACGGCCGGACGAGATCGACATACCGCTGGTAAACGGTCTCGGCGTATTGGTTGTTCGCCGTCGTCCCCGCGGCTGGGGCGGTGGCGCGGTTCTCGTCGATCTCCGCTCGCAGCGTGTCGAGGCCGTCCAGCCCGGCCATCGCCGCGGCGTAGCCGTCTCCGACGAGGTCGCTGTTGGCGTCGATCTCCAGCCTCAGGGCACTGATCGCCTCGTCGGTCAGCAGTCGTGAGTCCTCGTAGCTCTCGACAGGGGCCCGGATGCCGAGCCCAGACGCCCCGACCAGTTCGACGACCGCCCACGTGCGCTCGTCCTGGAGTTGGCTGATGAGGCCACCCGGTCCGGTTGCAGCACGGGCAAGCTCTGCCTGACTGCGGAGTTCCTGCATGTCACGGGCCTGCGCATGGACGTCGACGACCGTCCTCACGAGCAGGGCAGCCAGCGGGACCGCCAACGTCAGGGCCAGCTTCATCCGTATGGGCGTACGACGCACCGTGTTCCCCTCTCGTCCAGGGACGATGCGTTGGTGCGCTCAGCGAGGCGCAGCCACCTCTCCTCGTGAGTAGATCTCACGGCGTAGTCCCAGCGACACGCAATGTAGCTCAGGACATGTTTGAGTGCAATCCAATGGGCGCCATGAGTTTCTGCACCCTTTAAATCACAAAGCCCCGGCCGCAGGGCCGGGGCTTCGTGCTCGCGCGGAGATGTTGCGGGTTCTACGAGGGTGCGGACGCCGCCGACTCGGCTGCGGGTGCGCCGTGGTCGTGATCGCAGAGGCGCTCCTCGCCCTCGGGGATCACGCCGCCGCCGTTGCCTTCGAGGGCGGCGAAAGGGCCACACTCATGCGGGGTGATCCACACATGGACCATCGGCGACTGGCCCGTGCGGAACGTCCCCTCAGGGCACTCGGCCGGTGGGGGTGCGAGCGCACCGACGCGCCACTTGTTCTCCTCGCCCGTGTAACAGATGTCGTCGTGCTCGTGCCATTGGATGAGCGCACCGCCCATGTCGGGCGCGTCGTCCAGCGTGACGCCCCGATTGAGCATGTACATGGCGGCGACGAGCGTCTTGTCACCGGTCTCGTCGACCTCGAACACCAGCGACTCGGGATAGTCCGGGTCGAACTCACGACCGTCGTCCAGCAGCGGCCAGTTGATGAAGTGCTCGAAGCCGGTGATGCCGTCGCCGATCGAGTACCAGCCCTGCGCCTCGAGGGTTGTCCAGTCGGCGAACTGGGGCAACGTCTCCAGCGTGTCGGTGACGAGTTGCTCGGCCTCGGCCTGTTGCTCGGCGGTCACCCCGGGGGTGCCACCGAGATCGACCGGGAGCGTGGCGTCGTACGGCTTGGGTTCGGCGTGTTCCGCATGATCGCCGTGACCGTCACCGGGACCATCACCGTGATCGTGGCCCGCCATCTCGTCGCCGCCGTGACCGTGGCCGCCACCGGCGTGGGAGTGGCTGCCCGTGCTGACCATGCCGGGCACGGCCAGCCCGAGGGTCGCGACCGCGGCCAGGCCCACGAGCATCGGGCGGGGCCGGGCGACCCAACTCACCCGCTGGGCGAGAGCGAGGAGGGCGCCGACCACGGCGACCGCGGCCAGTCCGGCGGCGAGGCTGTCGGCGAACTGGGCGCTCTCCTTGGTGTCCAGGCCGTCGACGAAGCCGATGCCCGACGTCTTGGCGAGCACCCACCCGACGAGGGCCGCACCGTTGATCGCGGCCCCGGACAGGCTGGCGAGCGAGCCGGAACGGACCATGGCGAAGGCCCCCCAGCCGATCTGCAGCGCGGCGGTGACGGCGAAGGCGATCGCCGCCGCACGCGGGTCGGCATGAGCACCCGCGGCTGTGGCGTGGATGGCGCCGGCGCCCAGCGACGCGACCGCCGCGGCACGTAGCGCGCCGGGCACCGACGAACGGTTGGCACCCTGTTCGTGCTGTGTCTCGCCAGATTCGATGTTCACGGAGCCTCTCCCGACGGATGGGTCTCGATACCGTCGGTAAATTAGCCGCCGCGACGACGCAACTGAACCGGACGTCAGCTTGTCGCCCGACGTTCACCCGCGCGACCCAGGTCGGCCTTTCATGCTGTCGAGGCGAACGCCAGAGATCAGTTCCGTGCCGGTTAACAGGCGCAGACTGCCAAAGTCGCGCTCATCGCCGTTCCTGCGGTCGTCCTGCTTGTCGGCGCCGTCTGGGTCCAAGTACGGGAGGATTCGCCACCGGCCGGAGCGGCGCGGG
>CAYUXB010000138.1:0-4409 GCA_964448525.1 uncultured Acidimicrobiaceae bacterium | reverse complement strand
CTCGCCCGCCTGGACGGCGTCGAAGCCACCATCGAGGAACCCGTCGTCGCCACCGTCGTCGACAACGACCTCTTTTTCACGGCGGACGGCGACCTCTGGCGCCTCGACAACGCTCTCGTCTGACGGCCACCCGGCCTAGGCAGGGTGACCGTGGGCGTGGTCGCAGAGGCGCTCCTCACCCTCCTGGATCTGACCGGCGCCGACGCCTTCGAGGGCGGAGAACGGGCCGCACTCGTGCGGGATGATCCACACGTGCACCATCGGCGTCGGCTCGCCGATTCGGGTGGTGCCCTCCCGGCACTCCTCCGGCGGCGGGGCGACGTCGGCGACGAACCACGCGCCCGGGTCGCCGGCGAAGCACAGGTCGTCGTGGATGTGCCACTGCACCAGATCGCCACCCACCGGCGGCACGTCGTCGAGGGAGGTGCCCTCGTTGGCCATGTACATGGCGGCGGCGAGCGTCCGCGAGCCGTCCTCGTTGACCTGGTAGACGAGCGACTCGGGGTAGTCGGGGTCGAGCTCGATGCCGTCGCGGATGAGCTCCCACTTCATGAAGTGCTCGTAGCCCGTTCCGGCGTCGCGGATCGAGCGGTAGCCCATCGCCTCGGCCGTCGCCGTGTCGGCGAACTGGGGCAGCTTCTCCAGGGTGATGGTGACGAGCGCCTCGGCGTCCGCCTGCTCCTCAGCCGACACGCCGTCGACGCCACCGAGATCGACCGGCAGCGTGGCGTCGTAGGGCTTCGCCTCGGCCGCCGCCATCTCGGCGTGGTCGTGGCCGGCCGCAGCCTCGTCCCCGTGGTGGTCGCCGCCGCCGTGGTCGCCGTGGCCGCCACCCGCGTGGTCGTGGCTGCCGGTGCTGACCATGCCCGGCACCGCGAGGGCCAGCGTGGCGACGGCCGCGACGCCCACCAGCGCGGGTCGTGGCCGCGACGCCCAGGAGATGCGATCCACCACCGCCAGCACGGCGCCGACGACGGCCACCGCGGCGAGACCCGCCGCCAGGGTGTCGGCGAACTGGGCGCTCTCCTTGGTGTCCAGGCCGTCGATGAAGCCGATGCCCGAGGTCTTGGCGAGCACCCAGCCGCCGAGCGCACCGAGGTTGATGGCGGCGCCGAGCAGGCTGACCAGCCGGTGCGGGCGGGTGAGCGCCAGCGCACCCCACCCGATCTGGAGCGCGGCGGTGACCGCGAAGGCGATGACGACGCCGCGGTGCTCGCTGTGCGCTCCCGCGGCGGTGGCGTGGATGGCCCCTGCACCGAGCGAGGCGATGGCCGCCGCCCGCAGGGCGCCGGGCACCCCGGACGACTGCCCACCGGACGAGCCGGACGAGCCGGACGAGCCGGCTGAGCCGGTGCCGCCGGGGTCGGTGGACGCCGTGGAACCGGCCGACCCGGGATCGTCCGGGTCGGTAGGGCCGGTGTCGTTCGTGTCGATCGTGGTCACGTGAATTCCCCCTACGCGTGGCCCGCGTCGTGCGCTCGAAACTTACTCGCGGATAGTTATCGGTGCGGCCTGGGTTTCAGCTTTCGGTTGTGACCTGGGTGGCGGCGCGGTACTCGTCGCGGAGGCGGCGCTTGTAGAGCTTTCCGCTGTCCGTCCGGGGCAACTCGTCGGTGAAGTCCACCCGCCGCGGGCACTTGAAGTGCGCCAGCGCGGCCCGGCAGTGCTCGATCAGCTCGGCTGCCAGGTCGTCCGATCCCGCGACGCCGTCCCGCAGCTCGACGACGGCGACGATCGATTCGCCCCAGTCCGGATCGGGGACGCCGATCACCGCCGCATCTCCCACCGCCGGATGCCCGAGCAGCTCGGCCTCGATCTCGGCCGGGTACACGTTGACCCCGCCGGAGATGATCAGGTCCGCGCTGCGGTCGGTGAGGAAGAGGTAGCCGTCGGCGTCGAGGTAGCCGACATCGCCCATCGTGTAGTAGTCGCCCCGGTAGCTGTCCGCGGTCTTCGCCGCGTCGCCGTAGTAGTCGAACCGGCCGACCTTCGGTGCCTTCAGGTAGACCGTGCCGACCTCCCCGGCCGGCCTCTGCTCCCCCGACACCGGGTCGAGGATGCGGATGTGGTCGTCGGTCGCGGGCTTGCCGACCGTGCCGGGACGCTCCAGCCACTCGGCGCTGGAGACGAACGTGCCGGTGCCCTCGGTGGCCGCGTAGTACTCGGTCAGCACCGGGCCCCACCACTCGATGATCGCCTTCTTGACCGACACCGGGCACGGCGCCGCGCCGTGCAGGACCATCCGCAGCGACGAGACGTCGGCCGCCGCCCGCACGTCGTCGGGCAGGGCCAGCAGCCGGTGGAACATGGTGGGCACCATGTGCGAGTGGGTGATGCCGTGCTCGGCGATCAGCCGCAGCGTCTCCTCCGGCGACCACTTGTCCATCATCACGACACCGACGCCCGCGGCGAGCGGCATGGCCAGCGAGAAGGCCAGTGGGGCGGCGTGGTAGAGCGGACCGGTGCACAGGTGCAGGGTCTCGCCGGCCTCGTAGCCGAACATCTTGCCGATGGCGGGGCTGGCCGGTGCATCGGGTCGGTGGACGCCCTTGGGCCGACCGGTGGTGCCCGACGTGTAGAGCATCGACCGGCCAAGCACCGGATCGTCGATGTCGCTGCCGTCATGGCCGGCGATGGCGGTGTCGTAGCTCTCGAACCCACCGACGTCGCCGCCCACGGCCAGCCGCACCGCCACCCCCGGCGCCTGCTCGACGGCGGCCGCCGCCACCGCCGCGAAGCGGGCGTCGGCCACGAACACCCGGGCCTGGCAGTCCCCGACGATGTAGGCGGCCTCCTCCGCGGTGAGGTGCCAGTTCACCGGGGTGATGCGCAGCCCGCTGCGCTGGACGGCGGCGATCGTCTCGGCGAACTCGGGTCGGTTGGACACCATGAGCGCCACTGCGTCGCCCTCGGCGATGCCGCGCTCGCGCCACGCTCGCACCAGGCGGTTGGCGTTGGCGTTCAGCTCGGCGAAGGTGCGGTCGCCCTCGGACGAGGCGATGGCGAGCGCGTCGGGCTGCTCCCGCGCCCAGTGGGCGGGCAGCATCCCCTGGTTGGCTGCTGCGGCGTAGCGGTCGTCGGCATCGTTCGGCATCTCGACGTGTTCCCCTCGGTCGTCGTCTTCGTCTGTGACGTGTTCGGTGGCGCGGTGCCAGCTCTCGAGCCGAGGCCCGGTCTCGCTGGTCCGGTGGCCGGCACGGTGGAGCCGGCACCTGGGCGGTCCGGCCGGTCTGGCCGGCGGCACCGGTCCGGGGACTCGGATCCGGCGGCACCGGACCGGGGACTCGGATCCGGCGGCACCGGTCCGGGGACTCAGGTCCGGCGGCCCCGGTCCGGCCACCGGCGGCACCGGCCCGGCCGGCGACCGGACCGGCGGACCGGCGGACCGGCGGACCGGCCATCAGGCCGGCCATCAGGCCGGCGTGAACTGCGGCAGGTGCCGCCCGTCGGACAGCGGCTGCCACACCAGCCGCACGGGCATGCCGACCACCACGTCGTCGGGCGGGCAGTCGACGATGTTGGTCATCATCCGCACGCCCTCCGGCAGCTCGACGAGCGCCACGACGTACGGCCCGTCCTCCGGGTCGCGTCCCGGCCCGACCTTGTGGTGCACGCTGGCCGCGTAGACCACGCCCTCGCCCCGGGCCTCCCGCCACTCGAAGGGCTGGTCGGGGGCTACGGGGTCGACGTCGCGCGGGAACCACACGGCGCGGCCCGTCGCGGTGCTCCACGGCAGGACGAACCGCCGATCGCGCGTGGCCTCCCAGAAGGGCGCGCTGGCCTCGGTGACCGGCGGCTCGATCAGCTTGGGTGCCCCGTCGTCGCTCACCGTGCCTCCCGCTCCTGCTGCCGCGCAGCAGGCCGTCGTCCCGACGGATCGAGGCCTGGCACAGGTGGGATCGGCACCAGTGGTGTCGATCTGTCGGGATCGGGCACGCTCGCTCTGATGCCCTTCGGGACGCTCACTCCAGTGTCCTCGCTCACAGCGTCTCCTCGGTGCCGAGCACCACGGTGCCCATCGTCGACAGCACGCCGCCCGAGCCGTGGGCCACGGCGATGTCGTGCTTCTCGATCTGCCGGTCGCCGGCCTCGCCGCGCAGCTGCCGCACGGCCTCGACCAGCAGGAACATGCCGTACATGCCCGGGTGGGTGTAGGAGAGGCCGCCGCCGTTGGTGTTCATCGGCAGCGACCCGCCGGGCCCGAGCTTGCCGTCGGCGACGAACGCCCCGCCTTCGCCCTTGGCGCAGAAGCCCAGGTCCTCCAGGTGGAGCAGCGCGGTGATCGTGAACGAGTCGTACGCCATCAGCAGGTCGACGTCGTCGTGCTTGACGCCCGCCATCTCGAACGCGGCGGGCCCGGAGACGGCGCCGCCCGTCACGGTCAGGTCCGGCATCTCGCTGATCATCTG
>CAYUXB010000137.1:6148-10028 GCA_964448525.1 uncultured Acidimicrobiaceae bacterium | reverse complement strand
AGTTCGGCCTCATCCCCGAGTTCGTGGGCCGGCTGCCGGTCATCGGCGCGGTGTCGAGCCTCGACCACGAGGCCCTCATCCGCATCCTCAACGAGCCGAAGAACGCCCTCATCAAGCAGTACCGCAAGATCTTCGAGTTCGAGGACGTCGAGCTCGAGTTCGCGGACGACGCGCTCGAGGCCATCGCCGACCAGGCGTTGCTTCGGGGCACCGGCGCCCGCGGCTTGCGGGCGATCCTCGAAGAGGTGCTGCTCAACCTCATGTACGAGCTGCCGAGCCGCAGCGACGTGGGCAAGTGCGTGGTCGACCGGGCCGTCGTGCTCGACCGGGTCAACCCCACCCTGGTGCCGCGCACCGACCAGCCGCGCCAGCAGCGCCCGCGCCGCGCCGCGTCGTAACGCCGCGTCGCTCGGCCCCCGGTCTTGGACTTCGACGACGCCCAGGCGTACCTCCACGCCCACATCGACCTCGAGAAGACGACCGGCATCTCCGCGGGTCACGTCGCGGGGCTGTCGCTCGACCGCATGCGCGAGCTGGTCGACGTGCTCGGCAACCCGCAGCGGGACTACCCGATCATCCACGTCACGGGCACCAACGGCAAGGGCTCGACCGCGCGCATGATCACGGCGCTGCTCGCCGCCCACCAGCTCTCGATCGGCACCTACGCCAGCCCTCACCTCGAGCACGTGACCGAGCGCATCACGCGCAACGCCGAGCCGATCAGCCCCGAGGCGTTCGCCACGGTCGTCGGCGAGATCGCCGCACTCGAGGACCAGCGGTTCTTCACCGATCGACCCTCGTACTTCGAGCTGCTGACCGCCGCCGCGTTCGCATGGTTCAGCCAGGAGGCCGTCGACGCGGCCGTGGTCGAGGTCGGCCTGCTGGGGCGGTACGACGCCACCAACGTCGCGGACGGCCAGGTGGCCGTCGTGACCAACGTCGGCAAGGACCACACCGACGGCACCGGCGACTGGCGCCGCCGGGTCGCCGGCGAGAAGGCCGGCATCGTCAAGCCGGGCAGCCTGCTGGTGCTCGGCGAGCCGGACCCCGACCTGCGCGACCTGTTCATCGCCCCGAACCCGGATTTTCCCGCCGGTTCTGATCGCTCCAGCGACCAGAACCGCGCAGAAAATCCTGAAGTGGGGGCGGGGGTGTGGGTGCGTGACGACGACTTCGGGGTGATGACCGACCGCGTGGCGCTCGGCGGCCACGTCGTCGACATGCGCACCCCGTTCGGGGAGCACGACGAGGTGTTCCTGCCGGTGCACGG
This sequence comes from uncultured Acidimicrobiaceae bacterium, assembly GCA_964448525.1. Classification (GTDB taxonomy): domain Bacteria; phylum Actinomycetota; class Acidimicrobiia; order Acidimicrobiales; family VFJN01; genus ZC4RG19. The sequence goes on along the minus strand of CAYUXB010000137.1, from coordinate 8,758 downwards.
CGCCCACCAGGCCGACAACGCCGCGCTGGCGCTGGCGGCGGTGGAGGCGTTCTTCGGCCGGGCGCTGCACCCCGAGGTGGTGACCGAGGCCTTCGCCGGCCTGCGGTTGCCTGGCCGGTTCGAGGTGCTGCACCGGGCGCCCCTGTTCGTGCTCGACGGCGCCCACAACGCGGATGGCGCCCGGGCCGCAGCGACCACCCTGGCCGACGAGTTCGCCATCGCCGGCACCCGCCGCTGGGTGCTCGGGGTGCTGGACGGCCGCGACCTCGACGAGCTGATCGACGCCTTCGACCTCCGGCCAGGCGACCAGGTGGTCGCCACCACCGCCCCGTCGCCGCGCGGCGTGCCGGCGAGCGACCTGGCCGCCGCGGTGGCCGCCCGCGAGGTCGACGTGCTGGTCGTGCCCGAGGTCGACCGGGCGGTCGAGCGGGCGTGGCGCTCGGCCGAGGAAGCCGGGGAAGGCGACCTCGTCATCGTGACCGGCTCGCTCTACACGGTGGGGGCGGCCCGCACGGCCAGCCGCCGCCTCGGGCTGCTCCGCACCTGAGCCGCGCCCCGGGATTTCCCGGAGCGTGGGGGCGACCCCTACCCTCGCCTGCTTGTGAAGAACCGCACCTTCGTCATGTGCAAGCCCGACGCCGTCGAACGCGGCCTGGTCGGCGAGATCGTCGCCCGGCTCGAGCGCAAGGGGCTGACGCTCGTCGCCGCCGACCTGCGCACCGTCGACCGGGCGCTGGCCGAACAGCACTACGACGAGCACCGGGACAAGCCCTTCTTCGGCGAGCTCGTCGACTTCGTGACCCGCTCGCCGGTGTTCCCGATGGTGGTCGAGGGTCCTGACGAGAACACCTTCCTCCTCGTTCGCAAGCTCGTCGGGGCCACCAAGGTCACCGACGCCGAGCCGGGCACGATCCGCGGCGACCTCGCCACCATCACGACCGAGAACCTCGTGCACGCGAGCGACGGTCACGAGTCCGCGGCGCGCGAGATCGGTCTGTGGTTCCCCGGGTTGGCCTGAGCCGGCCGCGGTCGGTCGCCGCCCCGGCCAGGACGGGCACCGGCTGAGGCCGGGGGGACCTGGGCGCGGCGGACGAACGGATGGGTGGACACGGCGGATCGATCGTCGGGAGGGATCCCGAGCTGGCGCTGCTGCGCGCCGGCCTCGATGCGGCGCGGGCGGGCACCCCGACCGTGGCGTTGGTCGTGGGGCCTCCCGGCATCGGGAAGACCGCGCTCTGGCAGGCTGCGTTCGCGTCGGCGCCAGCGCTGTCGCCATCACCGTCAGGGCCGGCCGCCCGCGCGCCCGACGGGCCTGCGTCGCGTCCGATGGGTGGTGCAGGGCGCCGGGGGTCCGCCGGTGCTGACGATCGGTCCGCACCGGTGGTGGTCACCGCCACCGGTGACGAGGCGGAGACCGACCTCGCCTACGGCGTCGTGGCACAGCTGGTGCGGCGAGCGCCGCTCGACCGCGCCGCGCAGGCGCGCGTCACCCTCGGGGCGGGCGCAGACCCCGTCGACGTCGGTGCCGATCTGCTGGGGCTGATCGACCGGATGGACATGGATCAGCCGCTCGTGATCGTGGTCGACGACGCCCAATGGGCCGACGAGCCCTCGCTCCGGGCGTTGTCCTTCGCGATGCGACGCCTCCACGGCGACCCCGTCCTGTTGTGCATCGGGTGCCGTGACGACGGCGTGCACCGCCTGCCCGCCGGCCTCGAGCGCCTGGTCGGCGACGGTCTGCGACTCGAGCTCGGCCCACTCGATCGCGCCGCCACCGGCGAGCTGGCGGCGGAGGCCTACGGCCGGGCCGTCCCGCCGGGGGCGGTGGCCCGCCTGCACGACCATGCCGGTGGCAATCCGCTGCACCTCCGTACCCTCGTCGCCGAGCTCAGCTTCGACGCCCTGACCCGGGGCGATCTGTCGTCGCTCCCCGTCCCGCGCACCTACGCCAACCTGGTGATCGCCCAGTTGGCCGGGTGTCGCGACGGTGCCCGGGCGATGGGGGCGGCGCTGGCGGTGCTGGGCCGGGTGGCTCGCGTCGACGACGTCGCCCGCGTGGCCGGCTGCGGCGACCCCCTCGTCGCGGTGGACGAGCTGAGCGCCCGTGGCCTCGTGGAGCTCCAGGCGGCGCCCGCGGGGCTGACGGTCGCCTTCCCCCACGGCCTGGCCCGGGCGGCGATCCTCGGCGACATGTCGCCGTCGAGGCGCGCCGCGCTCCACGATGCCGCCGCGGCCGTCACGCGCGGCGACGACGCGCTGGCCCACCGCCTGGCCGCCGCTGTCGGCCCGGACGACGAGCTTGTGGCGATCGCGCGGGAGCGCGCCGTCGAGCACATGGTCGCCGGAGCTCCGATCCGCGCGGGGCGCCTGCTGTTGGCCGCCGCGCCGCTGGCCTCGGGATCTGACCACCGCGCGGACCTCGTGGCGCTCGCCGCGGCGTACCTGGCGCTCGGCGGCGAGCCCGTGGACGCCCTCGTGGGCGAGGTCACCGGCTTTCCGGACAGCGCGCCGCGGAGCTGGGTGCTGGGACGGGTGGCCATGGCCGCGGGCGACCTCGTGGGTGCCGAGCGCCTCTTCACCGACGCCTGGGAGCGTGTCACCGGTGCCGAC
>CAYUXB010000137.1:0-6048 GCA_964448525.1 uncultured Acidimicrobiaceae bacterium | reverse complement strand
GCCGGTGCTGGTACCGATCCGGACGCCGGGCCCGCCACGCGGGTGATCGCCGGGCAGGCGGCCGACATGCTCAGCCTCCTCGGCCTCCACCGCCGGGACGGCGACCAGATCGTGATGTGGGCACGCCGCGCGATGGCGGCGGGCAGCGCATCGGGGCTGTCGGCCTCGCTGGCCTGTCACGGGCTGGCGATCGATGGCCGGTTCGCCGAGGCCGAGGCCGAGATGACGGCGATTCTCGCCGGCGCCCCTGCCGCACGGTTGCGGCTCGACGCCCAGCTCGGACGCGGTGTCGTGCGCGTCTGGGCGAACGACCTCGAGGGCGCCGCGGCCGACCTCGAGACGGTCGAGGCGGACGAGACCGTGCCCCGGTCGATCATGTCCCGGGTCGACCTGCGTTCGTTCCGGGCGGAAGCCGCGTTCCGGGCCGGGCGCTGGGGCGAGGCCCTCGACCTGGCGGAGACCACCGCGTCGGTCGTCGACGACGTCGACGACCCGCTGTTCATCACGCTCCCGCACGCCGTGGCGGCGTTCGTCCTCGCGGGGATGGGCCGGGTGGGCGAGGCGCGCGCCCACGCCGAGGTGGCGGCCGTGAACGCGGCGGTCACCGGCCTGTTACCGGCGCGGCTGTGGTCGTCGCACGCCTCGCTGCGGGTCGCGGCTGCGGCGGAAGATCCGGGCGAGGTGGCCAGGCTCGGTGACGCCCTGGTCGCCGACGGCTTCGGCACCTTTCCCGAGGGCATCCACCACTGGCGGGCGCTGTACGTGGAAGCCCTCGTGGCCGTGGGGCGGCTCGACGATGCGGCCGCCGTCGCCGACGACCTGGGCGCCACGGCTCGCGGTCGCAGTGGGGCGGACAACAACCGGGCGGACGGCCCTGCGGAGGGGGTCGAGGACGCGTCGGTCGCAGCTGACGCCGCCCTGGCGGCAGGCTTGGTCGCCGCCGCGCAGGGCCGTCGAGAGTCCGCGGCACTGGCGTTCGAGCAAGGTCTGACACTCGACGCCGAGGCCTCGCGCCCCTACCCGCGGGCATGCCTCGAGCTGGCCGCGGGAGCCAACCTGCGCCGCATGCGGGACCGGGAGGGCGCGGCCGTCCTGCTGAAGCAGGCCGCCGAGCGCTTCGAGGCCATCGGCTCGGCGCCGCGCGCGGCCCGGTGCGAACGCGAGCTCGAGGCCTGCGGTCTGGCGCCCCGCCGGCGGCAGGGCGAGCGGGGGAGGGGCTTCGAGCTCACGCCCCGGGAGCGGGTCGTGGCGCGCCTCGTCGCCGGGGGCCACACCAACCGCGAGGTGGCCGCCGAGCTGGTCATCAGCGCCAAGACGGTCGAGCACCACCTCGGTCGGATCTACGCCAAGCTCGGTCTCCGATCGCGGACCGAACTCGCCGCCAGACTGGCCCGCGGCGAGGTCGAGGAGCACGGATGAGCCCCGCACCCGCCGCCCGCCCGGAGGATGCGACGGTGCCGCGGTCGACGACGATGCCGCGGTCGACGACGGCGGGGGTCCGATGACGCCCGTCACCGGCGTGGGCGCCGACGGTCCCGTCGCCCGGGATGCCGAGCGCGACCGGCTTCTGTCGGCGCTCGCCGGCACGTCCGACCCGTCGATGTCGGTGGTGCTCGTCGTGGGCGACCCCGGCACGGGGAAGTCGTTCCTGGTGCGCGACGCGGTGGCGCGCTCGGGGGCGCCCGCCGTGGTCGTCGAGGGCGACCCAGCCGAGACGGGGCTCGACTACGGGGTGCTCGACCAGCTCGTGCGTCGCGCCCCGCCGGGTGCACCCGCCGTCGACGACCTGGTGCCGGCCCCGACCACCGACCCGCTCGCGGCGGGCGCCACCCTGATGCGCTTCGTGGACGGATTGTCGCTCGTCCGGCCTCTGGTCGTCGTCGTCGAGGACGCGCACTGGGCCGACCGTCCGTCGCTCGACGCCCTGACCTTCGCCGCCCGCCGCCTGCGGGGCGACCAGGCCGTCCTGTGCGTGACGTGCCGCGCGGACGGTCTCGACCGGCTGCCGCCGGGCTTGCTGCGCCTCGTCGACCCGTCCCGGCGCATCGACCTGTCGCCCCTCGACGCGCGCGCGGTCGCCGAGCTCGCGGCGCACGTGACAGGGGCTCGGCTGCCGACCGCGGCGGCGGAGCGGCTGACCGCGCACACCGGCGGCAACCCGTTGCACGTCACGACCCTCCTGCGGGAGCTGCCGGCGGGCCACCTGGGAACCGGCGCGCCGCTGCCCGCCCCCCGCTCCTACGCGACCCTCGTACTCGGCCGGCTCGCCGGTTGCGGCGCCGCAGCCCGACGGCTCGTGGAGGCACTGGCGGTTCTCGATCGCCACCCCGCGCTGACGACGGTGATGGTGGTGGCCGGTCTCGATCCGGGGAGCGAGGAGGGTCTGACCGCTCTGGACGAGGCGCTCGCGGCCGAGATGGTGGTGCTCGTCGAGCAACCGGGGGAGCGCACGCTGGCGTTCGCCCATCCGCTCGTCGGGGCGGCGGTGCGGGACGACCAGTCCGCCTCGCGGCGCCAGGCGTTGCACCGGGCGGCGGGGGCGGTCGTCTCCGGGGCGGCGGGGATGCGGCACCGACTGGCGGGCTGTGCCGGCCACGACGCCGCGGTGGCGGAGGAGGCGGGCGCCGTGGCCCGGTCCGAGGCGGCGCGCGGTGCCTACAGCTCGGCCGCCCGCCTGTGGATCGAGGCGGCCCGCGTGTCGCCCGACCCGGCGTGGCGCGACGACGCCCGGCTGCACGCTCTCGACAACCACCTGCTCGCGGGCGACCTGGCCGCCGCTCGCCGCGACCGCGCGCATCTCGACGAGGCGGTGGAGAGCCCCCTGCGATCATTCATCGCCGGGCGCCTGGCCTATGTGCTCGGTCCCCGGTCCGACGCCGAGGCACATCTCGGCCGGGCCTGGCAGGAGGTCACCCGGGACGTCGACCCGATCGATCCCGAGCTGGCCGCGCGCATCGCCGCGCTGCGGGCCACCACCGCGGTCGATCGGGCCGACGGCGCTGCGGGCCTGCTGTGGGCGCGGCGCTCCCTGGCGCTCGCCCACGGGGCGGCCGCGGACTGCAACCCGGGCCACATGCTGGCGATGTCCTGCGCGCTCGAGGGCCAGGTGCGCACCGGGATCGAGGAGCTGTCGGCCGTGCTCGCCGAACCTCCGGATGGTCCGGTAGCGCTCACCGACCTGCATCTCGGGCGGGGCGTGTTGCGCATGTGGGCTCACGAGCTCGGTCCGGCGGCGAACGACCTCGCGGCCTGCCTCGGCACCTGGGGGACCGGCGGGGTCTTCGTCGCCCGTGAGACCGCCCGCTTCTTCCTCGCCGAGCTGCACCACCGGGCGGGCCGGCTCGACGACGCGATCGTGGCGGCGGAGACCGCCGTGTCGATCGTGGCCGAGACCGATCAGGTGTGGCTGGCGGCGTTCCCCCACGCCATCGCGGTGCTGCCGCTCGCCGTGCGGGGCGAGTGGGACCGGGCGGATGCCCACCTGGCCGCGTCGCGCGCTGCGGCCGCCGCCAGCGAGGGGGGCGCCGCGGGCCTCTGGGCCGCCGTGGCCGCGGTGCGCCTGGCCGAGTCGCGCCAGGACCCGGCAGGCGTCATCGCCGCGTGTGAAGCCCTCGGAGGCACGCCGGCTCGCCGCCTTCCCCGCATGGACGAGGCGATCCTCCCGTGGCGGGCGACCTTCGCCGAAGCGCTGGCCGCGGTCGACCGCATCGACGACGCCCGCCGGATCCTCGACTGGCTGGAGCGCGACACCGACGGGGCCACCAACGGCCTCGTCCTGGCCGACGTGGCCCGCGCCCGGATCGTCGTCGACCTCGCCGCCGGCGACCTCGGCGCCGCCGCGGCGACGGCGGCAGCCGCCCGGATGCCGGCCCAGGCGGGGCCGGCCGACCCGGGGCCCTTCGCCCGTGCCCGACTCGAGTCGGCGGCCAGCCGGGCCTGGCGCGCCGTCGGGGACGCGGACGCCGCCGCAGCGGCCGCGACCGCGGCGCGCGGGCGGTTCGAGTCGTTGCGGGCAGCCCCGTGGGTGGCGGTCGTCGACGAGCTGACGGTGGGCGGAGGCCGCCGCCGGCCGGTGCCGGTGTCGGGCGCTGAGCTGACCGCCCAGGAGCAGGCCGTCGTGCACGTCGTGGCCCGCGGCGCCAGCAACCGCGAGGCCGCCGACGAGCTGTTCCTCAGCGTCAAGACGGTCGAGCACCACCTGTCCCGGGCCTACGCCAAGCTCGGCGTCCGGTCGCGCACCCAGCTCGCGGGCGCGATCCGCGCCCTCCAGCCGTCACCCTGACGTTCCCCCGAGCTCCCCTCGACCACCCCTGATCCCCGGCACATCAGGGGACCCCCCGATGTGACGCGCCGGCTCGGTGGCGCACAGTGTCGCCGTGCGGGTCCTTCTGGACATCAGGCGGGATGGAGATGGTCGTGTCATCGGCCAGGTCACGCCGCCCTCGGGCGCCCCAGAGGCGTTCAGCGGGTGGCTGGAGCTCCTCCACCTGCTGGAGGGGCACGCAGACGAAGCGACCACATCTCATGAAGGCGGGCGGACATGAACAGGACAGTGCGACGGGCTGGTGCCCTGATGGTGGCGGGAATGCTCACGGTCGGTCTCGGCGCGTGCGGCGACGATGACGACGAGGCCGACGACGGCCCGGGCGCGACGGTGGCGGGCGACGAGTCGGCGGCGGCGGCCGGCGCCGACTTCTGCGACGCGGCGGTGGCGGTCGACGCGGCGAACCTCGCCCTGGGCACGGGCGAGACCACCCAGGACGAGGTGGATGCGGCCATCCAGGCGGCGGTCGACGTCGCGCCCGACGAGATCGCCGGTGCGGTCGAGACGATGGCGGCCGAGGCGGCGGCGTCGGCGGCCGAGGCGGCTGCGGCCCCCGAGGGCGAGGGGCCGCCTCCGCTGCTGGGTGAGGCGTACTACCCGGCGTCGGTCGAGGTCGGCGCCTACCTATCCGACAACTGCGGGTTCGAGACCCTCGACGTCACGGCGACGGAGTACGCCTTCGAGGGCATCGGAGAGACCGTGCCGGCGGGCACGACGGTGATCAACGTCGACAACCAGGGCGCCGAGTTCCACGAGGTGGTCGTCATGCAGATCGCCGACGGCGAGGAGCGGCCGGTCACCGAGCTCCTGGCGCTGCCGGACGAGGAGGCGATGGCGGTGGTCACCAACAAGGCGTTCGTGTTCGGGCCGCCGGAGACCGCGACCTACGTCACCGCGGAGCTCGATCCCGGTCGCTACGTGGCGATCTGCTTCGTGCCGGTCGGGGCGACCCCGGAGGCGATGGAGACGGGCGACGGGCTCGGGGGCGACCCGCACTTCGCCCACGGCATGGTGACCGAGTTCGAGGTGGCGTGACCGGCGGGAGCCACCTCCTCTGCTGACGCCGGGCCCGGGCGGACGGGGCGTCAGCGGGGCAAGAGCAGAGGCGTGCACCGGCTTCCCCGGTGCACGCCCCGCTCACGTTGCGACACGGAGCGAAACGGGGCTGCTTGGACGGGGTGGGGGTCGCGCCCGGGGTTCCGCCCGAGGGTTAACCTACGGCAAGCCTCCACACGAACAGGCGGAGGATGCCACGAGCATGCCCGACAACTTCTTCTCCTCCCTGACCGGTCGGGACATGGCCGTCGACCTCGGTACGGCCAACACCGTCATCTACGTGCGCGGCAAGGGCATCGTCCTGAACGAGCCCTCCGTGATCGCCGTCAACGTGCGCGACGGCAAGCCCGTCGCGGTCGGCGTCGAGGCCAAGCGCATGATCGGCCGCACGCCGAGCCACATCGAGGCGATCCGCCCGCTGAAGGACGGCGTCATCGCAGACTTCGAGATCTGCGAGAAGATGCTGAGCTACTTCATCCGCAAGGCGCACAACCGCAGGTGGGGCAAGCCGCGGATGGTCATCTGCGTCCCGTCCGGCATCACCGGGGTCGAGCAGCGCGCCGTGCAGGAAGCCGCCGAGTACGCAGGGGCGCGCAAGCCCGCCTACATCATCGAGGAGCCGATGGCCGCGGCGATCGGTGCCGGGCTCCCCGTCCCAGAGCCTGCCG
>CAYUXB010000136.1:0-10080 GCA_964448525.1 uncultured Acidimicrobiaceae bacterium | reverse complement strand
GGAGCTGTACCAGGCCAAGCTCATGGTGCTGCACGCCGCCTACCGCATCGACAACGGGTTGGACTTCAAGTCCGAGGTGTCGATGGCCAAGCACTTCGTCGCCAACGCGCTCGGCCGCATCATCGACCGGTCGATCCAGGTGCACGGGGCGCTCGGCTACTCCACCGACACGCCGCTCGCCAACATGTACCAGCACGCCCGCTGGGCCCGGTTCGCCGACGGCGCCGACGAGATCCACCAGATGCGCATCGCCCAGCGCGCGATCGCCGCCTACAAGGACCACGGCAGCACCCGCACCGCGACGGGCGACCTCCCCGTCTGAGCCGGATCAGTCGCCGGCGGATCCGCCCGGGTCCGTCGGCGGCCCGTCCCGGCGTCCCAGCCGTGCCCGGCGTCGCAGGAACGCGGTCAGGCGGGCGCGGGCCGGACGCTCGGTCGGCGGCGGTGTCAGCCCCCGGCGGTCGAGGTACACGGCCTTGACGGCGCCCAGCAGCGGGGTCGCCACCAGCGCGCCCGGCACGCCGGCCGCCGCGGCACCGACGAGAGCGGCCAGCATGGTGGTCGGCGGCGACAGGTTCACCGCCTGGCCGACGATGGCCGGGCTGATGACGTTGTTCTCGAGGTTCTGGTAGGCGAGGAAGACCGCCAGGGCGATGGCGGCGGGGACGGGCCCCTGGGTGAGGGCGAGCAGCACGAAGAACGATCCACCGAGGAACCCGCCGATCTGCGGGACCAGGTTGGTGAACGTCGTCCACAGCCCCGCCACCGGCGCCAACGGCACGCCGAGCAGGAGCCCCGTGGACAGGATGACCAGACCGGCCAGCACGGCAACGAACAGCGAGCCGGCGAAGTAGCTGCCGAACGTGGCGTAGACGATGCCGCCCAACTGGTCGGTCCGGGCCAGGCTGGCGGGGGGCACGAGGTTGCGGACCCGCCGCACCGCGAGCGGCCCGTCGACCAGCACGCCCAACGCCGTCACCAGCACGATGAACGCGCTCAGGACACCGCCGAGCAGCCGTTCGCCGAGCGCGGCGAGGGTGGAGTCGTCGAGGTCGGCCGGTGCGTCCTCGATCCACTGCTCGACCTGCTCGGCCGCGTCCGCGTCCGCCAGCCGGTCGCCCACGATCGGCCACGAGTAGAAGTCGCGCACGGTGCGGGGCAGCTCGTTGCTGAAGTCGGCCGCCTGATCGACCGCGGCCGGGGCGACCAGCAACACGACGGCCGCCACGGCCAGGCTCAACCCCGTCCCGACCACGACCACGGCGCCACCTCGGGAGCCGCCCGAGCGCCGTTGCACCGCGCTGACGACAGGCGACAGGGCGAGGCCCAGGAGCACGCCGACGCCGATGCCCGTCAGGACGTCGGCAGCGACCGAGCTGACCGACAACACGGCGTAGGCGACGAGTGCCGCCCCCGCCAGGACCACGTACGACCACGGGTCGATGTCGACGACGACGTGCCCCGGCGCGCGGCGCCCCGACGCGGGGGGATCGGCGTCCGGCACGGCGTCGGCAGGCGCCTCGGCCGGGCGGGCGATGGGCGGCTCCGCGGCCTTCGGGGACATCGTCGGTACCGTAGGCCACGCGGCCGGTACGGTACGGCCGATGTCCGCCGACCTGCCCGAGCCGCCCCACCGGGTCGTCCGCATCTCGGCTCGCTCGGCCGCGGTGGCGGTCGCCTCGGTGGTGCTGACGCTCATCGCCCTGCGGGTGTTCGTCGCCGCTCACGCCCCGCTCTCGTGGGCCGCGGCCGCCGCCGTCGTCGCCGTGCTCATCGACCCGATCGTCGACCGGCTCGACAAGCGCATCCCTCGCCTCCCGGCTGTCATCATCGCCCTGCTCCTCACCGCCGCCGCCGTGTGGGGCATCGTCTACGCCGCGTTCGACGACCTGGCGGGCGGCGTCGACCAGCTCGGCGAGGCGGCGCAGGAAGCCGCCGAGGATCTCGAGGATCGCGACGATCGCATCGGCCGCCTGGCCCGCGACGTCGAAGCGTCGCGGCGGGTCGACCTCTTCGTCGACGCCCTCGACGACCGCGTGACGGGGGGCGACGACGTCCTGACCACCACCGCCGGCACGGCGCCCACCTACTTCGTCGGCGGCATCCTCACGCTGTTCCTGATGTCGTACGGCCCGCGGCTCGCCAGCGCAGCCGTGAACCAACTGCCCGATGCGCGCACCCGCCGGTCGATCACCGAGATCGTCACCTCGGCGCTGCAGCGGTCGCGTCGGGCCATCTTCTACACCCTCGGCGAGGGATTGCTCGCTGGTCTGGTCGTCGCCGCGGTCGCGGCCCTGCTCGACGTGCCGGCGCCGGCGGCCCTCGGGCTCGCGGCGGGCGTCATGGCCCTGCTCCCCCACGTCGGCCTGGTGCTCGGCACCCTGCCGCTCGTGCTGCTCGTGCTCGCGATGCGATCGGGTCTCGCCACCGTGGTGACGGTCGCCATCGTGCTCGCCTGCCAGCTGCTGGATTCGTTCTTGCTCCGGCGGCGGATCTCCCGCAACACCGTGCACATCGGGCTGCTCGTGCCATGGGTGGTGGCACTCGTCGGCTACTCGGTCTACGGGGTCGGGGGCGCGGCCTACGGGTTGGCGCTCGCGGTGTTCGCGCTGGCCGTGCTCGACGAGCTGGGCGTCCGCCGAACGATCGCCACCGAACCCCCACCCGCGGCGCCTGGGGGCGGCTCGGCGTCGTCGACCGAGACCGGCGTGCGCCCGGGGGCCGAGCACGGTCCGGCCGCCGGAGACCCCGAGGTGGCAGGCTACGTGAGTGCCGAGTGACGACGAAGGACAGGAGCCCGACTACCGCCTGACCCTCGCCAACGAGCGCACCTTCCTCGCCTGGATCCGCACCTCGCTCGCCCTGCTGGCCGGCGGCATCGCGCTCAACGAGGTGGCCGGCCCGTTCTCCACGGAGACCACCCGAACCCTCCTCGCCGTCGCCGCGGTGGCGCTGAGCCTCGTCCTCGCCGTGTCGAGCTACGTGCGGTGGTGGCAGGTCCAACACGCCATGCGCCGGGGGCGACCGCTCCCCCACCCCTGGGCCGTCCCGCTCCTCGCGACGGGGATGGCCGCGGTGGCCGGCGTGGTCGCCGTGGTGATCGCGTTCCGATGACCGCTGCCGACGGCGGCTCCGCCCGCGGCGATCCGGACTTCGTCGAGACCCAGGTCGAGCGCACCGAGCTCGCGTGGGCGCGCACCTCGCTCGCCTCGGCGGCGCTCGGCGCTCTGGCCGTCCATCTGGCCGTCGACGACCTGGGCCTCGGCCGCGGTCTCGTGATCGGCGCGCTGGTGGCGACGCCGGGGCTGCTCGCCGCCTGGTGGCGGATCCGGGGGCTGCGCACGACGCCGGTGCCCCTGCCGCCGCGGGCGGAGGGCGTGGCCATCCTCGCCGGCACCGTGGCGCTGGTCGGGGTGGTCACGCTGGTGCTGATCCTGTCGTAGCTCCCCGACTGCCGTGGTCTCCGCGGTTCCGGGTCGAGAGGAAACGCCACGCGCTGTCCGAGGGTCGGGCCGAGCGTCCGGCCCTTCCGCCTCGCGCGTTTGGAGGAGCCCCGGGTGCGCGTTGCTAATGTCGATCGTCCTGACTGCCGGTCAAGTGCGGCGGCATCGAGCAGGTCGCGACCAACGAGGGGAATCGAACGATGGCGATGAGCTACTCCGAGGCGGTCGCTGCGGTCACCGCCCCCGGTGAGCGCTTCGAGACGGGCGTCGCCGACGTTGCCGGCATCCCCACGACGGTGTTCGTCCACGGGCCCCGCAACCTCCGCCAGGTCTTCGACACGGCCCGCGACCGTGAGGACGACACGTTCCTCGTCTACGAGGACGAGCGGTGGAGCTTCGCCGACACCATGCGGCAGGTCGACGCCCTCGGGGCGCTCCTCGTCGACACCTACGGCGTCGGCAAGGGCGACCGGGTGGCCATCGGCATGCGCAACTACCCGGAGTGGGTCGTCGCCTTCGCCGCCATCACCTCGGTCGGTGCCGTGTCCGTGTCGCTCAACGCCTGGTGGACCGACGACGAGCTGAGCTGGGCCCTCGAGGACTGCGGCGCGTCCGTACTGATCGCCGACCGCGAGCGCATCGAACGCACGCGCGAGGCAGCGGGCAAGCTGGGCGTCACCCTGCTCGGCGTGCGCCTCGGCGACGACGTCGCCGACATCGCCGACCAGCCGAAGGTCGACCGGTGGGAGTCTGTCCTGCCGCTCGGGGCACCCCTGCCCGAGGTCGACATCGCCCCCGACGACGACGCCACGATCCTCTACACGTCGGGCACGACGGGCCGTCCCAAGGGCGCAGTGTCCACCCACCTGGCCGTCACCCAGGCCCACCTCGGCTACAGCTGCCGCGCCGCGGTCGACCGGCTGCGGCGCGGCCCCGCGCCGTCCGGCGCCCGGGCGCGGCCCTCGTTCATCCTGATCGTGCCGCTGTTCCACGTGACGGGTTCGATCCCCGTGATGCTCGGTTGCTTCGCCGCCGGCCTGAAGCTCGTCATCATGTACAAGTGGCACCCGGACCGGGCGCTCGAGCTGATCGAGCGGGAACAGGTCACCAACTTCGTCGGTGTGCCCACCCAGAGCTGGGACCTGCTCCAGTCGCCACGGTTCGCGGAGTTCGACACGTCGAGCCTCGTGAGCGTCGGGGGCGGCGGAGCGCCCGCACCGCCCGAGCTGGTGCGCAAGGTCTCGACCAGCTTCGCCAAGGCGAGCCCGAACATCGGCTACGGGATGACCGAGACCAACGCGTACGGCCCCCAGAACGGCGGGGAGGACTACCTCACCCACCCGACCAGCACCGGCCGGGTCACCCCGATCCTGCAGGTCGCGGTGCGCGACGACGCCGGCGTGCCCGTCCCCGTCGGCGAGCGCGGCGAGATCTGGTTCAAGGGCCCCAACCTCATCCGTGGCTACTGGAACCGGCCCGAGGCGACGGCCGAGACCATCGTCGACGGATGGCTCCGCACCGGCGACATCGGCCGCGTCGACGACGAGGGCTTCGTCTACGTGGAGGACCGGGCGAAGGACATGGTGCTACGCGGCGGCGAGAACGTGTACTCCGCCGAGGTCGAGGCCGCCATCTTCGAGCACCCGGCCGTGCACGAGGCCGCGGTGTTCGGGGTGCCGCACGAACGGCTCGGGGAGGAGGTCGCCGCGGTGGTCGTGCCACTGGCCGGCGCCTCGGTCACCGTCGAGGAGCTGCAGGCCCACGTGCGCGAGCGCCTCGCCCCGTTCAAGGTGCCCAGCCGCATCGCCGTGTGGTCGGCGCCGCTCCCCCGCAACCCTGCTGGCAAGGTGCTCAAGCGCGACTTGCGCGACGGCTTCACCGACGGGTCCTGACGCCGCGACGAGGGTCGCCCGCCGATCACCCGGAGGCCGGCGGGGAGCGCCCTGTTCGCCGACCGCTCAGAACCGGGGCTCGGGAGCCGGGATGCGAGCCAGCGCAGAGGCGACGGTGCCGAAGCGCTCGTGACCGGCGTTCCAGTCGGTGCCGGCCTGCACCACCTCGTCGCGGCTGCGGCCCACGAAGTTCCAGCCCATCACGATCCGCTCGGCGAACGGCTCACCCCCGAGCAGCAGCGCCCGGGCACCGCCGCGCATGTCGACAGCGACGCGGTCGCGGCCGGTGCCGAGGTACGCGAGAACGCCGGGCGCCACCGCCACGCCCTCGACGGTCACGGTGCCGTCGAGGACCACCAGGGCGTGCTCGAACGTCGGGTCGAGCGGCACCTCCGCGGTGCCGCCGGCGGCGACGAGCTCGACCCCGACGAGGGGCGTGTCGGCCCGCGCCGGCGACCGGGCGCCCGCGACCTCGCCGACCAGCACCGTCGCATCGGCTGAACCGAGCGTCAGGGTGGGCAGTGCGCCGTGGTGCTCGAAGGCGGGCTCACCGTCGCGGGTGCTGTCCGGCTGCGCCACCCACAGCTGCGCGCCGTGGATCCGGCCGCTCGTCTGTTCCTCCGCGTGCGACACGCCGCGCCCGGCGGTCATCAGGTTGAGCTGGCCGGGTCGAACGAGCTGCGTGCTGCCCAGGCTGTCGCGATGCAGCACCTCACCCTCGACGAGCCAGGTGACCGTCGACAGTCCCGTGTGCGGGTGCGGCCCGACCTGCATCGACGCAGGCGGAGCCGTCGGTCCGAAGTGGTCCGCGAAGCACCAGGCGCCCACCGTGCGACGCTGGCGGCGCGGCAGCGACCGCCGCACCTCCATGCCGCCGACGTCGGCCAGGCGACCCTCCAGCACCTCCACCTCGGGCGGGTCGGGCTCGCCGCAGCCCGGATCGACGGGGACGTCCTCGGTCGAGACAGGGCCGCTCACCGGGGCACCCTTCGGGATGCACGCCGTGAGCGCTCGGCACGTCGTGCCGAGAAGGGCACCGTGCGCTCGATTCGCTCGATTCGCTCGCTCACCGCGTCAGCTTCGCGCAGAACCGGGGTCGAGGAGACCTGCCCGGTCGAGCGCCTCCTCCGCGAGCTTGCGTCCCACGGCGATCATCTCGGGCGCCCGGTGGAAGTCGAGGCTGCGACACGAATCGCGCGGCACGCTCACCATCACGTCGGGCGGGAACCCCGCGAGCCGGTACCGGGTGAGGACGCTCTGCATCGTGTCGAGCGACTCGTTCATCATGTCGAACTTGCCGAGACCGGCGGGAAGGACGCCGAACGGATCGGCGTCGGGCGCCGCCGCGCCGGCCGGCCCGCCGGGATCGGTGGGCACCTCGGAGGCAGCGGCCGGGTCCGCCGCCTCCGGGGCGGCGGTGGCCGCGACGGCAGATGCCACGCCGAATCGCCCCCGCAGCGTGCGGACGACCTCGCGGTCGAGAAGCTGCGACGCGCCGGCCCGGAAGCGCTCGGTCCACTCCTCGACCGGACGCTCCTCGGCCGTCTCGTGGACGGGCGTGGGGCCGAACGGCTCGCGACCGTCTCCCGCCACCGACACCGCCACGGTGAGATCGGCCTGGGCAGAGGCGGTCGGTGCGATCGGGACCGGGTTCGTGAGCGCCCCGTCCGCCAGCAACCGGCCGTTCAGCATCACCGGGGTGATCACCGTGGGGATGGCGATCGACGCCCGGATGGCGACGTCGACCCGCCCCTTCTGGAACCACACCTCCTTGCGCGCGAGCAGGTCGGTGGCCACGGCGGTGAACGCCACGGGGAGGTCCTCGATCAGCGCCCCGGCGAGCAGCTCGCGCACCCGCGCCAGGATCTTCTCCGCCCGGATCGCCCCCGGGGCCGACAGCGACACGTCGAGCAACCGCACGACGTCGCGCTGCCGCAGGCCCCGCACCCACTCGGTGTAGGGCTCGAGGGTGCCGGCGGCGTGCAGCCCGCCGACGAGGGCGCCCATCGAGGAGCCGGCGATGCTCACGATCTCGAACCCGCGCTCCTCGAGCACCTCGATCACACCGATGTGCGCGTAGCCGCGGGCCCCACCGCTCCCCAACGCCAGCGCTACACGTGTCCGTTCAGGCATCGTCGCCAATGGTAGGGACACCGTGAGCCACCGCGGAACGGACGCCGAGGGCGTCAGACGCCCGGCAGCGGGGCTGTCGTGAACGCCACCGGGTAGTGGCTGCGCCACTCGACGACCAGGCCGGTGTCGTCCACCCGCAGGTAGTCGGCACCGCTGGTGTCGGGACGGCCGTCCGGGAACGTGACCGTGTACTCGAGGATGACCGAGGCGGGCCCGAGGTGGACCTGGTCGACCCGGTAGCGGATGCCCGGCGTGCGGGTGAGCGCGGCGATGACGTAGGCCCGCAGGGCATCGGCACCGTCGACCTCGTTCGACGAGGCGTCGCCGCCGATCCGGCTGACGAACGCCGAGGAGAACACGATGTCGTCGGCGAACGGCGCCATGATCCGGTCGACGTCCTCGCTGTTCCAGCCCTCGTCCCAGGCGTGCGCGAGTGCGGCGGCGGCATCGGTGTCCATGGCATGTGCTCCCGTTCTGGGGTCGTCAGCGGGTGGAGATCGGGCTCGGCGGTTGTGACACGGTCGCCGGGGCTGATTCCCGGATGGCGCCGATCCGTTGCCGGGCCTCGGCCGCTGCCTCCGGGGCGAGGGAGGGTAGCCCGAAGCTCGTGTACATCACCCGCCGCGGCGTGGCCACCGGCGGCTGGGCCATGTGCAGGGTGCAGGACAGGTGGACGGTGATGTCGCCGGTCCGCGTCGCCAGGTCGACCACCGGCAGGTCGAGGCCGGGCTGCAGCACCGGCGCCGGCCACACGAGCGCCCGGTGCGAACCGGCGACGGCCAGCCCATCGGCGTGACCTGATCGCTGACGAGGAGCGCGAGCTGGTCGGCGGTGATGCGCAGGACGACGCCGGTGGGGGTGGCCTCGCCGGCACCGGCCGGGCCGACGACGGCCCGATCCCCGACGATCTGCAGCAGCCAGGCGGACCCGCCGACCACGATCGTCAGCGGGCGCAGGGGCAGGAGTCCCAGCGTCGGGGCGATCCGATCGGCTGCCCGATCCAGCGCCGCGGGGAGGTCCCGCTCGAAGAACTCGTCCGGCTCGGACGGCCTCAGCTCGCCGTCCACCCGGGTACGCACGTCCACGCCCATGCGGGGTGACTACCACGGAACTGCGGTGCGTGCCCCCGTCGACGGTTGCCGCCCCCTCCAGGGCGGCGACGACTCGTACCGGAACGTGCCGGCTCTCGGCCCGATCCAGGTGCCGCGCGCGAGCGATCCACACCTACGCTCCGGGGCGTGACGGGAGCACACCGACTGCGCGACCTGTTCGGCCTGACCGTGAGGAACCCGTGGATCCACGTCTGACAACCATCGTCCGTCCGCCCGATCACCGATGCCCGGGCTGCGTCCCGCACGAGGGGTTCGCCGTCCTCGCCGATGTGCGCACCGATCACCGTGCCGCCCGGCGCCAGGTCACGGCCGTCGAGCGACCGGCCACCTCCGGACACGCCGACCTGATCGTGCGCGGCGCGGTCGTCACCATGGACCCCGCCCGCCCCGACGCCGAGGCCCTGGCGGTGCGCGACGGGCGCATCGTCGCCATCGGCTCGACCAACGACGTGGCGGCGCACGCCGGGCCCGACACCGAGGTGCTCGATCTCGGCGACGATGTCGCCTACCCCGGCTTCGTCGAACCCCACATGCACCTCTGGACCACGGCGCTGTTCGACGCGTTCCTCGACTGCTCGCCCCTCACCCACCGCAGCCACGAGGACGTCTTCGCCGCCCTCCGGGAGGTTGCGGCGACCACGCCGGACGGCGGTTGGGTGCGAGGCCAGCTGTGGGACCCGTCGCTCTTCCCCGGCGCCCCGGTGCTCGACCGGGACCTCCTCGACGAGCTCGTGCCGAACCACCCGGCGTTCGTGATGAACGCGTCGATGCACTTCGCCTACCTCAACTCCCGAGCCCTGGCGGCCGTGGGCCTCGACGACGACTCGCCCGACCCCGAGGGCGGCTTCTACGGCCGCCGCGAGGGCCGGCTCGACGGCGTGCTCGGGGAGTTCGGGGCGATATCGGCGGCCGTCGGTCACCTCCCCCGCCTCGGCCACGACGAGTTCCTCGCCACGCTCGTCCGGATCGCCGAGGTGGCCGCCCGCGCCGGAGTCACGAGGATCCACGAGGCGGCCACCGGCACCCTGTTCGGTGCGACCGAACTCGACCTGCTGCACGAGCTCGCGGCCGACGATCGGCTCCCCGTCCGGGTGGGCGTCGCGGTGCTCGACTCGGCCCGGCACCGCTTCGACGGCTGCGAACCCGGCGACGGCGACGACCGGGTGCGGGCCACCAGCTGGAAGCTGATCGCGGACGGCTCCAACCAGGGCCGCAGCGGCCACCTGCGCGACCCCTACCTCGGCACCGACGAGCGCGGCGTGGCCAACCACTCGACGACGGACCTGCGGGAGCGGATGGCGAGAGCCGCCGCGGAGGGTTGGCAGCTCATGGTGCACGCCAACGGCGACGCCGCACTCGACCAGGTCCTCGACGCCTACGAGGCCATCGGCCCCGACCCGGCGCGGCGCCACCGGATCGAGCACAGCTCGCTGGCCGGCGACGACCACTTCGCCCGCATGGCCGCCCTCGGGGTGTCGCCGTCGTTCCTGATGAACCACG
>CAYUXB010000135.1:0-10116 GCA_964448525.1 uncultured Acidimicrobiaceae bacterium | reverse complement strand
CGAGCTCCGCGACCGCCTCACGGCCCCAACGACCCCGATCTGCCCGAGCCGAGCGAGGAACTCATGGCGACGTTCGCCTCGGCGGCCTCCCCTCCGGCAGCAGATGACGTGGACGGGTGGATCAGCTACCTGGTGGAGGGGGAGCGGCCCTTCGGCAGCGATCGGGTGCCGTTCGACGAAGCGGACGCCCGGGCGCTGGCCACCCTCGTGGTCGAGCGCACCCGCGACCTCGAATCGATGCTCACCAACCACCCGATCGCTCCCCAGGGCGAGCCTTGGCGCGCTCGGTTGTACGGCGTCACGGTCCCGGTTGCCGTCATCCACGGCGAGGACGACCCGCTCTTCCCCGTCGCCAACGCCGAAGCGCTGGCCTCAGAGCTCGCCAGCGCCACGCTGCACGTCGTCGCCGGGATGGGCCACGAGATGCCCTCCCGGGTGCGACCGACGGTCGCCGGCCTGATCGTCGACGCGGTCCGCAGCGGCGAGGCCGCTCGCCGATCGGCGCCATCGACGCGGTGATTGACCCAACTCCTCGGGCGGAATGCGCGAGCACCCGAGACGGTTGGTTGATGCGTCAACTACTGTCGCCCGGGAGACGGGCGTCCAGCCGCAGAGGGGAGAACCTGGCCATGCGCGCACTGCCCACCTACTTCCTCAGCCACGGCGGAGGGCCCTGGCCCTGGATCACCGGCCCGATGCGCGACGCCATGGCGCAGCTCGAGGAGTCGCTGCAGGCGTTGCCCGCCGACATCGGTGTCCCGCCCAAGGCGATCCTGATGGTCTCGGGCCACTGGGAGGCGCCGGCGTTCACCGTCCAGACGCACCCGAACCCGCCGATGATCTACGACTACGGCGGCTTCCCCGAGCACACCTACCGCATCCAGTACCCGGCACCGGGCTCGCCGGCACTCGCCGCCCGGGTCGTCGAGCTGCTCGGTGCAGCCCACATCGCGGTTCGCGAGGATGCCGAGCGCGGGTACGACCACGGCATGTACGCCCCGCTGGCCCCGGCCTGGCCAGACGCAGAGGTCCCCGTCGTCCAGCTCTCGATCAAGCGGGGCTACGACCCCGACGAGCACCTCGCCGTGGGTCGGGCGCTCGCCCCGCTGCGCGAGGAGGGCGTGCTGATCCTCGGCAGTGGCCTCAGCTACCACAACCTCCGCCTGATGGGTCCCGAAGCAGCCGTCCCGTCACGCCAGTTCGACGAGTGGCTGTCCGCGACGCTGATCGACGCCCCGCCCGCCGAGCGCGTCGAGCGCCTGCGCCGGTGGGATCAGGCGCCCGGCGCCCGCGTCTCGCATCCGGCCGAGGACCACCTGATCCCGTTGATGGTCGTCGTCGGCGCCGCGGGCGACGACGCGGCCGTCCGGACCTACCACCAGGACGACTTCTTCGGGTCGGTCACCGCGTCGAGCTTCCGCTTCGGCGCCCCCGTCGCCGAGGCGACGGAGACCGACGCCCTCGCCGTCGCGCAGGGCTGATCGCCGCGGGGAAGGCTCGGAGTCCGATCTCGGCGCCTCGGCCGGCCGAGCCCGGGTCACTCGGCGGCCGCGCGCAGGATCTCGACGGTGCCGTGCGTGCCGTCGAGGCGGATGCGCTGTCCGTCCGCGATCAACCGAGTCGCGTCCTGCACCCCCACGACCGCCGGGAGGCCGTACTCGCGTGCGACCACGGCGCCGTGGGTCATCAGCCCGCCGACCTCGGTCACCAGGCCGTCCACCGCGACGAACAGGGGTGACCAGCTCGGGTCGGTGGCGGTCGTCACCAGGATGTCGCCCGGCTCGATCGCGGCGTCGGCCATGTCGAGGACGACCCGGGCCCGTCCCTCGACGATCCCGGCGGAGACCGGGAGGCCGACGAGCGCGCCGGGCGGCTGGTCGTCGCGCCGGTAGCTGCCGGCGACGGCCTCGCCGTCGGAGGTGAGCACCCGCGGGGGGACGAGCGAGCGGAAGGAGCGGAACTCGTCCCGGCGCCGGCGGATGAGCCCGTGGTCGGCGCGCTGCGTGCGCACGAGCTCGCGGAGCTCGTCGAACCGGAGGTAGAAGATGTCGTCGTCCTCCCGGAGCACGCCGGCGCGCACGAGGCGCCACGCCTCGTCGAGCAGGGCTTCCTTGTACACGAGGTAGCGGCTCACCATGCCGTACTTCGGGTACTCCCGGAAGCCGATGTAGGTGCGGACGCGGTCGATCATGCGCTTGGTCTCGTCGGCCTTGCGCTCGCCGTCCGGGAGGGTGCGCACACGCTCGAGCAGGTCCTTCTCCTTCTGCGCCGCCTCGCGCAGCCCCTGCTCGACGCGCCGCTCCGCCTCGCCCGGCGCGAAGCTCGTGACGTTGCCGAGGATCAGCGGGACGAGCGCGGTGGGGCGTTCGCTCCAGCGTGGCCGCGTGATGTCGATCTCGCCGACGCAGCGCATCCCGTACCGGGCGAGGAAGGCGCGGATGGCATCGCTCGCTGCTCGCCCACCCTCGACCGCCGGCAGATCGTCCAGGAACCCGTCGTCGTCGCCGACGTGGCGCAACCTTTCCACCACCTCGGGGTGGGCGCGGACGACGTCGGCGACGTCGAGCAGCGCCAATCCCATCTCGGACGTCACGTTGTTCGGGGCGGAGCGCGTCAGCGTGTCGGCCGCGTTCCGCTCGCCCAGCCACTCGTGCAGCCGGTCGTTGAGCCACCACGTGGCTTCCATCGCGGCCATGATCGCCGGGAGGAGCTGGGGGTCGAACAGGGCGCGCCGCAGCTCGGCGATGTCGGCCTCGACGACGTCGAGCAGCGCGTCCCCGGACGTCCCCCGGATGTCGGACCGCAAGGCCGCGATCGACGCCTGGTTGCGCTCGATCAGCCCGGTCACGATGGCCGGGTCGGTCTCGATCGGCGCCGCGGCCGCACCGGGGGGTGTCCACGGGGGGACCTCGTCCGATGCGGTCGGGAGGAAGTCGTCGCGGTCGACGATGCTCGCCAGCGCGTCCCCGAGCAACGGGTCGGACTGTCCCATGGTCTGCAGGAGCGCAGTCCGTCCGGTCGGCGAAGCCAGGGCCTCGGTGACGTCGACGAACAGGCGGCCGCCGGCCTCGACCATCGGGCGCGGGGTGGTCATCTGCCAGAAGGACAGGCCGAGTGGCCTCATGGCGTCGGTCATCATCTGTTGGTGGCCGACCGAGACGTAGACGTGGTTGGTGCCGTCGTCGACGTGGGGGACCGGGAACAGCGTGGTGATCGGTCGGCTCTGGACGATCTGGAGGTCGCCGTTCAGCAGGCACCACTCGATGTCCTGAGGGCGGCCGGCGTGGGCTTCGATGCGGCGGCCGAGCTGCGCGAGCCGCACCACCTCCGCATCGGTCAGCGCCGGCTGCCGGCGGCGTGACGGCTCGACTGCCTCCTCCCGCGTCCCGCCGCCTGGCGCGGGAACGACGGCGGCTGCCTTGTCGGTGACCGACCTGGCCGTGATCTCGCCGTCGCGCACCGTGTAGACGTCCGCCGCCGCGTGCCCGGCCACGAGGGCTTCGCCGAGGCCGAGGACGGCCTCCACCGAGACGACCCGCCGGTTCGACGTGACAGGGTCGGCCGTGAACAGGACGCCCGACGCGTCGGGGACGACCATGCGCTGCACGACGACGGCCATCTCGACGTCGCGGTGGGCGATGCCGTTCACCAGGCGGTAGACCACGGCCCGCTCGGTGAACAGCGATGCCCAGCACCGGCGTACGTGCTCGAGGATCGCGTCGGGCCCGACGACGTTCAGGTACGTGTCGTGCTGACCCGCGAACGAGGCCGTCGGCAAGTCCTCCGCGGTCGCGCTCGATCGGACGGCGCAGGGGGTCCGCTCGCCGAGCCGAGCGAGCGCGCCGGTGATCTCCGCGGCGACGTCGTCCGGGAGGGGCACCGCCTCGATGCTGGTGTGGACCTCCTCGCTGAGCGCGCGGATCGTCTCGCCGTCGTCGGGCCGCAGGCGGGACAGACGATCGACCTGGTCGTCGATCGACGGCGCGGCGGCCAGGACCCGGCGGAACGCGTTCGTGGTCACGCAGAATCCCGGCGGCACCTCGACGCCGTCGATCCGCGCCACCTCGGCCAGCTGCGCGCCCTTGCCGCCGACGAGGGCCACGTGCGAGTGGTCGACCTCCTCGAAGCGCAGCACGGTGCGATCGGTCTGGGGGACGGGCATGTGTCGTTGCCTCCGACATCGAGCCTGGTCAGCGGGTTGACGCCGAGCATTCAGGGCACATTCGAGCCCCTTGCGGCAAGACCCCACCCCTGGTCTACGGTGATGGCGGCGGGGGAAGGCGAGGCGGCGGCACCGCCGTGCTGTCCACGAGCTCTGGTGGAGGTGTGGCGATCCCGGTCGCCCCTGCGCGTTGGCGCATCGGCCACGGCAGCGTGAAGATCGGGCTGGGCATATTCTCTAGTCGCTGCTAGAACTATTCCAGCCGCTGCGGATGCATCCGCTCGCGGGTCGCGACGCCGGGAGGAGCAGGCATGGACCTGGAGATCCACATCGATCGGGGCCGTTGCATCGGATCGGGACAGTGCGTCCACGTGGCACCCCGGGCCTTCGACCAGGACGACCGGGCCCTGGCGTTCGTGACGGATCCACGTGGCGAGCCGGAGGAGACGATCGTGCGCGCGATCACCGCCTGCCCGATGCAGGCCATCAGCCTCCACCTGGACGGGCACCCCGTGACCTCCGACGATCTCCGCGGCTGGATGGACGGCGCCGTCTCCGATGATCCGCTCGTGGGAGTGCTCCTGGGCCTGAGCGAGGAGCACCACGAGCTGCGGCAGGCGCTCACCGCCGCTGCCGCCCCGGCGTCGATCGCCGCCGTCGAGGCCGCCCGCTCGTCGACGCACGCCCACCTGCGCGCGGAGGACGCCGTCTACGAGGCGATCGTCGACCTCGTCGACCGCGAGCTCGTCGACGCGTTCGAGCGCGACCACCAGCACATCGAACGGGCGCTGACGGACCTGGACGACATCCCCTCGGACCCCACCCGGCGGGGCAGTGCCGTGGCCGAGCTGGCGACAGCGGTCGACGACCACATCCGGCTCGAGGAGACCGTGCTGTTCCCGCTCGTGCTCGCGGCACTGGCGCGACGGCGCACGTCGGGGGCGTTCGCCTGAGCCGGCCGTTGGCGTTGGCGTCGGCCCCGGGGGGGTGCCCTACAGTGCGCCTCCCGATCGGAGTGCCGCACGCAGGGGGCGGACCGGGCCAATGGGGGACGTGACAGTGGGTTGGACGACCGAGGACATCCCCGACCTGGCGGGGCGCACGGCCATCGTCACGGGCGCCAACTCGGGGATCGGGTTCGAGACCGCGGCGGCGCTGGCCGGGTCGGGCGCGACGGTCGTGCTCGCCTGCCGGAACCCCGAACGGGCCGCGGCGTCGCAGGCGGCGATCGAGGAGCGCCACCCGAAGGCGCAGGTCGAGGTCCTCTGTCTCGACCTGGCGAGTCAGAGCCAGATCGCGGACGCCGCCGCGGCGACCAGCGAGCGCTTCTCGCGCATCGACCTGCTCGTCAACAACGCGGGTGTGATGGGCACCGAACGGTCGGTCACCCCCGACGGGCACGAGATGTTGTTCGGCACCAACCACCTCGGGCACTTCGCCTACACGGGCCGCATCCTGCCGCTGCTCCTCGACACGCCGGGCGCCCGCGTGGTGACCATCGCGAGCCTGTCGTACCGGTTCGGCCGCATCCGCTGGGACGACCTCACGCTCGAGCGCAGGTACAGCGAGTCACGCGCCTACTCCCAGTCGAAGCTGGCGAACGCGATGTTCTGCCTCGAGCTCCAGCGCCGGTTGGCGGTCGCCGGCGTGTCGGCCGTGTCCGTGGGAGCCCACCCCGGGTTCGCCGCCACCGACATCATCGCCGAGCGGGTGGATCGCCACCCTCGCTACGCCGGCTTCATGAAGAAGCACCTCATCCAGACCGCGGAGGAAGCCGCCCGGTCGTCCTTGCGAGCGGCGACCGATCCGGGTGCGTACGGCGGCCAGTTCTACGGGCCGAGCAAGCTCGGGGGGACGAGCGGGCCGCCGCGTGCCATCCCGTGGGCGCGCCGGGCACTCGACGAGGCTGACCAGGCCCGCCTGTGGCGGCTCTCCGAGAAGCTCACGGGCGTGGTCTACGACATCTGAGGCACCCGCGAGCAGTCCGACATGCGCGCGTGGACCGAGAACGCCGGCCGGTCGACGGCTGGACCTGAGCGGCGGGGCAGGGGTGGCCATCGTCGTACCGTCCGGTTGGGGTGCTGACCGTCCTGGCTGGCGACCGGGCTCACGGGGACGGGCTGAACAGTGGGGCGTTCTGCTCGGCCTCGGCGATCAGCTCGTCCGCGTCGGCCTGCACGAGGAACCCGGCGGTGACCGCCTCGTCCGCCGAGGCCGTGAACTGCGTCAGGTAGGCGTCGAACGTGCCGTAGAGCTCGACGAGGGTGGGCTGGTCGAACGGAATCGTCGTGCCGAACAGCGCGCAGATGTCGCGCTCGCCCTCGACCAGGTCGTCGATGTTCTGGCCGCCGGGCGGGTCGCCGGTCGTCGCCGCCACCGGCACGTCGACCAGCGGGGTACGGACACCGCCGAGGGCGATCTGGCGCTCGTCGCGAGCGATCGCCACCTCGTCGCCGTCGTCGAGCTCGATGGGCTCGGCCCCGGGCGGCGGGTTGCCGTCCGAGGCCCACTCCACCAGGTGGTGCAACGCCGCCTGCACGACCTCGTGATGCGGGCCGATGTTGATCGGCTCGGTGCAGCCCAGCAGGTCGCCGATGTCGGGATCGCGCGGACCGCCGATGATCGAGCGCACCATGTGCGCGTCCGAGTGGGCGGTGCCGGCGACCTCCCAGGTCCGGACGGTGTCGGTGTCGTCCTGGCGGGCACCTGCGTACCCGAGCAGCGTCAGGTCGGTCTCGGTCTGGACGATGAACGTCGGCACGTCGAGGTCGGTGCGCACCCGCACCGAACCCTCGACGAAGTCGGCCCCGTCGTCGCTGCTGTCCGAGTTGCTGCGGTACTGCCCGTCGACCGGGGCGGGGTTGGCCCCCCGGCTGTGGACGAGGAACCCGTCGTAGACCGGGTCGAGCGGGTGCACCGCGTTGGCCACCGTGGTGAGGAACCCGGCGGATTGCGACTCGCCCACGGCGATGACCTGCGACGGTTCCAGCCCGCCCAGCAGGTCGGGTTGTTCGGTCACGGCGCGGCCGACCTGGCTGTAGATGTCGAAGGCGTAGGCATCGCCGGGGTGGTCGAGGGTGCCGTACCGCGCCGGGTCGACGTTCTTCAGCCCGCTCGCGTCGGTGCTCGCGCCCGCCGCGGCCGCGGTCTGCTCGTCGACCTCGACGTCGAGCAGCGTGTCCCCGCCGTCGACGCCCTGGGCCTGCGCGCTGACCCCGACGTAGGCGTGGCCGTCCCGGCCGATCTGCTCGGACAGGTACGCCCAATCAGGCGACGCTTCGATGGCGCTCACGTTGAACCACTCGACGATCACCGTGCCGCTGAACCGGTCGGCGGGCGGCCGGTGCACGATCACCCGGGTGGTGTAGGTGGCCTCGTCGCCGAGCGCCACGGTCCACTCGCCGTCGTCGGGGGTGTCGACCGGCTCGAAGCTCGCAGCCGTGCCCGACACGAACAGCTCCTCGGTGACGTAGCCCTCCGCCGCCGGCACCGCGGGCTGGGGGCTGGAGATGCCCGCGCCCTCGGCTGGCGGTGGTGTGACGTCCGGCGACGGGACGGTGTAGTCGCCGACCTGCAACGCCGAGCCCTGCTCGACGGTGCCGCCGGCGTTGTCGCCGTCCCTGTCGTCGCTGTCGCCGGAGCAGCCGGACGCCGCCACCAGCGCGGCGAACGCGACCCCCATCAGCGGGCGCGACACCCCCGCACGCGCTCCCCGCGAACGTCCCATGTCCATCCCCCCGGTGCCCACGTCGAATCCCCGACCCGACGACCGTAGCCCGGGGCCGGGCTCACCGCGGCGGCCCGGCGATCACATCGGCGTGGTGCGGCTCGTGCCCGTGTTCAGGTCGACGTGCAGCACGCTGGGCCCGGACGCGAGGGTCGCGGGCCGGTGTGATGTCACGAGGTCGTCGCAGCGAGCGGGAGCACCCGCCGTCGCCCGCTCGTCACTGGCCCGGCCCCGCTCGACCACGTCGCGGAGGATCGCCTTCGCGTCGCCACCCAGCAGCCGCAGATCGTCGGACACCAGCGCCATCCCGCCGGAGGTCGCGACCACGTCGGCCCAGGTGCGCACCGCTGTCGGCGCGAGCTGCGTCTGCTCGGTGCGCAGCATCAGGCAGTCCGGATCGTTGAGCCAGAGGTGCCGATGCATGAACGACCGGGCGATCGTGTTGCCGGTCGCGTGGGCGACCGCCGGCTGGATCGCCAGGTAGCCGGGGATCATCTCGGTCTCCGGTGCGAGCGACCACTCCGGTGCGACGTCCTGGCCGATGCGGTTGCCGTCGACGACGCCCACCACGTTGGCCAGCGGCGCACCGCACCCGAGCAGGAACGCGTCGGGACCGGCGCCGCGCCGCACGGCCTCGTAACCGGCGCGCACGCGCTCGGCGGGTGTCTGCCGCTCGTCGTGCCAATCGCCGTCGAGCGAGGGGGCGAAGGTGAAGTCCAGCTTCAGGTAGCTGAAGCCCCGCGCGACCAGCTCGCGGCCCACGTGCTCGAGGTGGGCCTGCACGTCCGGGTGCGTGGTGTCGAGCGCCCACATGACGCCGTCCTGCCCGCCGCCCCACGCCGGGTTGAACCACGCGCCGAGCGGGCGCCCGCTCCGGTGGCGGGCGAACCAGTCCGGGTGGTCGGTCGCCACCTGCGAGTCGGGCGCGGCGAGGAACGGCGCCAGCCAGATGCCGGGCCGGAAGCCACCCGTCGCGATGTCGGCGGCGAGCCGGTCGAGCCCCGCGGGGAACGTCTCGTTCGTGTCGAGCCAGTCGCCGATGGCCCGCTGGTAGCCGTCGTCGACCTGGAACACGTCGAACGGCCACCCGTCCGAGCCGGCGGTGGCGAGGTTGGCGCCGACGTCGGCGGCCGTGACCTCGTGGAAGTAGTGGTACCAGGAGCACCAACCGACCTGGTAGGGCGCGTCGGTGCGGGCCCGCTCGTGCGTCCCGGCCTCGGCGGCCCACGCCTCGAGCAGCGCCGCGGCTCCCGCGGGATCGGCCCCGCCGCCCCCGTCGTCGATGCGGATGTCGTGGAGCGTGCGCTGCTCGCCGGGGTCGAGGCGAGCGCCGCCGAGGAAGGCGTCGATCGCCACCACCGGCGATGACCGGTCGTCGAGCCACGCTCGGAAGGTGACGTCGTGACCGGATCCCCCGATGGCGCCGAGCAGCACCGCGCTGCGGTCGTCGGCCAGCACCGTCACCCACTCCGACCTGATCTCCCCCTCGAGCACCGCCCGCGAATCGCCGTGGTAGGCGCCCAGGAAGGCCGCGAGGTCGGGCACCCGCCGCGACGGGTCGCGCCCGATCCCGACCACGGCGGTGTCGCATGGCGACCAGGACTGGTACCCGTGGCGGAACATCCGCAGCGGTCCCGCGCCGTCCCGCACCGCCACCTCGACGGCGACCCGGCGGATGCGCACCGGTCGGTCGCCGCGGTTGGCCACCGACCAGGTCATGCGATCCGTGCCGACATCGACCGTCACGACGACGTCGTCGACCCCCGCGGCTCGCGCCGCCCACCGGACGTGGCGCCCCGGCGCGTCGTCTGTCCCGACCATGACGGCTCGCGGTTCGACCTGCATCCCGTGATGGTGGCTCGCCGGTCGCGTGGCCGCGTCAGGCCGAGGCGGTCGAGGACGGTTCGAGGGCGGCGGCGAGGCGTTCGAGGGTGCCGCTGATCGTCTGGCGGTTGCGGGCCTCACGGTCCTCGATGCCCGACATCTCCTTGCTGAACTCCAGGGCGGACGCGGGCCGCAGGTCCTCGTTCCATTCGGTCACCCGGCACCCGGTGTCGGTCGGCTCGATGCGGTAGCCCCAGGTCGAGTAGTGGAAGTCGAACATCGAGCATTCGAAGGCGAACGACCGGCCCGGGGCGGCCTCGACGACCGTGCACTGGCTGGTCCACTCGTGCTCGCCGTTGCGGTTGTGCCCGTCGAAGATCGCGCCGACCGCCGGACCGTCGAA
>CAYUXB010000134.1:8366-10154 GCA_964448525.1 uncultured Acidimicrobiaceae bacterium | reverse complement strand
GGTCGAGGCGGCCCGGTTCGAGGCGCTGACCGAGCGCGAGCACGACGTGCTGCGCCACATGGCCCGCGGCGCGACGAACGGCGAGATCGCCGCCCGGCTCTACGTGGGCGAGACGACGGTGAAGACGCACGTGGGGGCGATCTTCGCCAAGCTCGGGGTGCGCGACCGCGCGGCGGCCATCGTGTTCGCCTACGACCACGGGATCGTGGCCCCGGGCGTCGACGTGCCCTGACCAGCCTCAAGCGTTGATGAGCACCTGCCGGCGCCTCGGCGTCGCCCCTTGGCCGACCGCCCCGGGACCACTACGGTGAGCGCGGGACCGAACCTGGTGCGCGGGCCATCCCTCGGGAGGTACTGATGAAGAGCGACGCGGCCGTGCTGGGCGACGTCGATGCCCCGTTCGAGATCCAGCAGCTCGAGGTCGGCGAGCCCGGCTACGACGAGGTCGGAGTCGCCCTCGTCGGATCGGGTGTCTGCCACACCGACCAGGTGGTCAGGGAGGGCGCCTACCCGTATCGGTTCCCCGCGGTCCTGGGCCACGAGGGCTCGGGCATCGTCGAGTCGGTCGGTCCCGGCGTCACGGGCATCGAGGTGGGTGACCACGTGGTGCTGTCGTTCAACTACTGCGGCCGGTGCTCTCCCTGCCTGTCCGGTCACCCGGCCTACTGCGCCGACTTCTTCTTCCTGAACTTCGGCGGGATGCGCCATGACGAGTCCACCGCGTTCGCTGGGCCCGATGGCACCCAGGTCGCGTCGCACTTCTTCGGGCAATCGTCGTTCGCCGCCCACACGATCGCGTCGCGCCGATCGGTCGTGAAGGTCCGCGACGACGTCGACCTCGCGCTGCTCGGCCCGCTCGGGTGCGGCATCCAGACCGGGGCCGGCACCGTGCTCAACGCCCTCGACCCCGAGCCGGGGTCGAGCATCGTCGTCTTCGGCGCCGGGGCGGTCGGCCTGGCCGGCCTGCTCGCCGCGACGGTCGCCGGGTCGACGACCATCATCGCCGTCGACCTCCACGACGACCGGCTGGCGACCGCATCCGCGCTGGGAGCCACCCACACGGTGTCGGCCGGCAGCGACGACGTCGTCGCCGCGGTCACCGAGGCGGCCGGCGGCCTCGGGGTGCAGTACGCGATGGACACGACCGGCGTGCCGGCGGTGGCCCGCCAGGCGTTCGACTGCCTGGCTACCCAGGGCCAACTCGCCCTCGTCGCCGCGGCGGCGCCGGGCACGGAAGTGTCGTTCGAGGTGGGTGCCTCGTTGGTCAAGGGCTGGCAGATGCGCACGGTGATCGAGGGCGACACGGTGCCCCAGGCGTTCATCCCGCGCCTCGTCGACCTCTGGCAGGCCGGCAGGTTCCCGTTCGACCAACTGGTCAAGACCTACGCGTTGGACCAGGTGAACGACGCGTTCACCGACTCGGCGTCGGGCGGCACCATCAAGCCGGTGCTGCGCTTCGCCTGAGCCCGCGGGCCGGCACGTCGCCGACCCGTCGACCACGACCGGTTCGGAACCGCCCGCGTCTCACCGGCCTGTGCGCGCGTCGTGGGCGACGTGACCGGCGACCACCGTCGCGACGACGTGGCCGTCGGGGGTCAGGACCACCAGGTCGCCGACCGCACCGGGAGCCACGAGACCCCGGTCGGTCAGGCCCAGCACCGCGGCGGGTACCGCCGTCACCGCCACGACCGCCTCGGCGAGCGACAGTCCGGCGAACGCCATCAGTCGCCGGACGGCCCGGTCGAGCGCCAGCGTGCTCCCGGCGAGCGTGCCGTCGTCGAGGCGCAC
>CAYUXB010000134.1:0-8266 GCA_964448525.1 uncultured Acidimicrobiaceae bacterium | reverse complement strand
TGGAGCGGCGGCATGGCGTTGAACAGGTGGGTGACGTAGCGGACGCCGGCGTCGACGGCGGCGGTCGCCTGCGCCGCGGTGGCCGCGCTGTGGCCGGCGGCGACGACCACGCCGCGGTCGACCAGCTCGCGCACCACGTCGAGAGCACCCGACAGCTCGGGGGCCAGCGTCACCAGCGCCACGCCGTCGTCGCGCGACCAGACCTCCTCGGCCACGAGGCCGGGTGACGGGGGCACCATCAGGTCGGGGTCGTGCGCGCCGTGGCGCTCGGGGGCGAGGAAGGGTCCTTCGAGGTGCACGCCCAGCGGGTGGGCCGCGGCCGCGGCATAGGCGGGCGGCGCGGCGGTGAGCGCGGCCCGCAGGCGGGTGCGGGCGGCAGGCGGGGAGGTCACGATCGTCGGCAACCAGGCGGTGACGCCCCAGCGGGGGAGCGCGACGGCGACATCCCACAGCCGTTCCGGCTGGGCCGTCAGGTCGACCCCCATGGCGCCGTTGCACTGGAGGTCGACGAACCCGGGCGCCACCACCAGACCGGTGGCGTCGAGTCGGCGTGCCACCGCGCTCGCCGGCGTGCCGGACGCCTGCGCCGGGGCGGCCGGGCGCGGGGCCGGGTCGACCGCCGTGATCCGCCCGCTCGCGACCGTCACGTCGGCGCGGACGGGGCCGGCCGGGGTGAGGACGGTGCCGCCCGCCACCACCAGATCCGTCATCGGAACTCCGGCCCCTCGTCGACGAGGCGGGGGGTCAGGAGGGCGGGCCGTCGCTGTAGTCCAGCCATGTCCCGTCGAGCTCGGTGATGCCGACGCCGGGCTCGTCGTAGTCGCAGACGCCGTTCGGGAACACCGCCTGCAGCCGGCTCTCCTGCGCCGAGGTGAGGCCGACGCCGTAGGAGGCGGGGTCGACGTCGGTGAGCGCGCACTTGCCGGCGAGGCCCTCCAGCGGACCACCCGCAGCGATCCGGGCATCGCCCCGCACGGGGTAGGCGGTCGCGCAGGGGGTGCCGTCCTCGTAGAGCTCGTCGCCGCCGGTGTGCCGCTCGCCGTCGGGGGTCACGCACACATCGGTGACCTCGGGCGGGCGAGCAGTTGCCACGTCGTCGGGCGAGCGCTCGTCCACCGGCGAGTCGATGCCCTCCAGCCACTCGACCGCGACCCCGACCATCTCCGCACGCGTCTCCCGGCCGGCGGCCCCGATCAGTGACTCGATCAGGTCTTCGCCACCCGGCAGCGTCCACATCACCGTGTTGGGCCGGCTGCCGTCGTCCTGGCGCAGGCGCTCGAGGATCGTGAACAGCCGGAACCGGTCGTGGATGTCGCCCAGGGGGTCGGTGTAGGTGTTGAGCAGGAGCACGGGCACCTGGTCGAGGCCACCGCCGCCGGTGTTGATCCGCCCCGTGCGGAACAGCTGGGAGACCTCGTCGGCCTCGGCCGCCATCCGCTCGGGGACCGGGACGCCGTCGAGGCTGTAGCCGCCGATCATCTCGTTCAGGTCGAGGAACTGGTCGACCGTGATCACGTCGGCCTCGAGCGCCTCGAGGCCGTACTGCACACCGGTGTTGTCGATCGGACGGCGGGCGAACCCGGTGTCGGGGTCGGTGCCGAGCAGGTTGACGATGCTGTCCTGGAGCGTGCAGCGGGCGCCGTCGGGGTTCGTCTCCGGGTCGTAGACCTGCTCGGGCGGCAGCGCGCACCCGGTGGTGGGGTCGACGGTGGCGAGGAAGGATCGTGCCCACGACCCGCACGTCTCGCTGACGAGGTGGCCGTTCACCGCGGCCCGCTGCTCGTCGGTGAACACCGCCCCGGCCGGCGACGCGTAGAAGTGCTCGAGGAGGCCGCAGTCGGTGACGCCCGGGGCGATCGAGAGCGCGTCGGGGAACGGCACGCCGGCCACGACGGCGTCGATGATGCCGGGGTAGTTCTGGGCGATGAGCAGCTGCTGGATGGCGCCGCCGGAACCGCCCTCGCCGACGGTGTGGGTCGGCACCCCGTACGCCTCGGCGAAGCGCTCCTTGGTCATCAGCGCCGCCTCGGCCGACAGCACGTCGTTGCACTGCACCTGGAACGTGTTGAGCGTGTTGGTCGCCTGGGCGTAGCCCTGGCGGAGCAGGTCGACGTCGAGGAACGCGCCCGCCGCGCTGGCGCTGTCGCCGAGGACGGCTCCCTGGCTGAAGGTGGTGCCGCACCCGCCGCCGAAGCGGTAGACCAGGTTGCCGTTCCAGGCGGACCGGTCCCACGTGTCGGCGGTCGGGTCCGGATCGAGCACGTGCAGCCAGTAGACGCCTCGGTCGATCGTGCCGCTCTCCGTGCGGATCACGAGCGGCACGGTCGCGCCGTCGATCTCCGTCGTGGCGACGTCCGCGGGGAGCTGGGCCGGGTCGGGCAGCGGCGCGGTCTCGCCCGCGGCGTTCACGTAGGTCCACCGGACGACGGTCGCTGCGGCGCAGTCGTCGTCGAGCGGCTCGCCCAGGCCGTTGTCCACCGTGGTGCAGGCGAACGGTTCGAGGTGCGGGCCGGAGAAGATCGGCCCCGCCACCGGGTGGTTGATGACGGTGAGCGAGCCGGTCTCGCCGCCGGACGTCTCGGCCTCGATCACGGATTCGCCCTCGGGCAGGCCGTCGATCAGCCCGATCGCCGAGTCGCCGTCGTCGTCGCCGCCTTCGTCGCCCGTGAAGGCGTCGCTCACGTCACGGCCGTCGACGGTGACCGTCAGGTCGTCGGTGACGCCGTCGTCGCCGGCGATCTGGATCAGGACGTCGCCGCCGCTCACCGTCTCCGGCCGTGTCGACAGGGCGGTGACGGTGAGCGTGTCGCTGGCATCGTCAGCGTCGTCGTTGCCCGTGCAGGCGCTGGCGGCCGCGAGCACCCCGGCGAGCACCCAGGCCGTACCCCTGCGGAGCGGCGATCGTCGACCCTCGACCTGGCGTGGCGTCATGCGGTGGACCCTCCTGGCGCGTGGCGCCCGTCACGCCCGACGGCGTGTGCTGCGCCATCCTGCCAGTCGGAGCCGTGCCGGGCGCAGGTAGGTTCGGCGCGCGATCCATCCGACGGAGGACACACCTGTGACGAGCAACAGCTTCGACGACAAGGCGGCGACGTGGGACGACGACCCCGCCAAGGTGGAGCGCTCACGGGTCGTGGCGCGGGAGATCCGCGACGCCGTGCCCCTCGTCGGCACGGAGCGCCTGCTGGAGTACGGCGCGGGGACCGGGCTCGTCGCCGAGGCGCTGCGCGACGCCGTCGGCCCGGTCACGCTCGTCGACAACTCGGCGGGGATGCTCGAGGTCATGCGGGCCAAGGTGGCCTCGGGGGCCATCCCCGACGCCCGTGTGTGGGAGCTCGACCTGTCCTCCGCACCGGTGCCCGACGAGCGCTTCGACCTCGTCGTCACGGTCATGACCCTGCACCACATCGAGGACCCCGGCCCGGTGCTGGCGGCGTTCGCCGAGCTGCTGGACGAGGGCGGTCACCTGTGCGTGGTCGACCTCGAGGCGGAGGACGGCTCGTTCCACACCGACGAGTTCCACGGGCATCACGGCTTCGCGCGGGCGGACCTGGCGAGGCGGTTGGCGGATGCCGGCTTCGTCGACATCGCGTTCCGCGACTGCTACCGCATCGATCGCGGGGGCGTCGACTACCCGACGTTCCTCGTCACCGCCACCCGCTGAGGGTGCCCGGGCCGGCACCGCCGCGGTGCCGGCCCCGGGCGGTCAGACGGGCACCTCGGTTGCCGGGACGGGCCGGACCGCGGGACGTGGTTCGGTCTGGTTCGCGATCGAGATGGCGGCGGTGAGCATGAAGCCGAATGCGGCGCCGCCCCATCCGGCGACGAAGACGGCGAGGCCGAAGGCGCTCGTGGCGGCCATCCCGGTGAGGATGAAGCCGACGGTGACGGCGGTCGCCGTGACGAGGAAGCCGGCGGCGGCTCCGATCATCGTGTTGCGACGGACGTTCCCCCCGCCGGGGGCGGGCGAAGGTACCGGGGTGGGGGCCGGAGCGGCGGCCGTCGAGACCTCCGGCGGCGGCACGCCCTCATCGACGTCCAGTCCGCCGTCGTCCCTGCTGATGGTCTCGGCCATGTCGCTCCTCGGGTCTGGGCAAATTAACCGACCTCTCTAGTAGAGAAATTCGAGGAAACCAACTCGGCGTCGAAAAGCGGACCGTCGGCCCGCTCCGCATCGGGACCCCTGTGGCCAGGTTCAGAGCGCCGTCTTCGCGTCGAGCCCGGTCGTCCCTCCGGCGAACGCCCGCACCATCGCATCGACCGTGAACGAGGCGAGCAGGTCGCCGGCCTCGTCGTGGACCCGGCACTCGGCATGGGTCATGCCGTCGCCCGCGAACGTCGAGCGATGGCGGTAGAGCATCCACCGGTCTGCCCGGACCTCGCGGTGGAACGAGATGCCGATGGCGTTGATGGCGGTCGACAGCGTGCGGTGCGCCTGGTCCTGCCCGATCCCCGCGTGGGGCCGCAACCCGGCCGCGATGGACATGTGGCCCGTGAACTGGGCGAGCAGCGCGGCGTGCAGGCACGGGTCGTCGGGCACGGAGCGGAAGCGCACCCAGGCGTCGAGGGTCGGCGGCCCGGTCGGGGCGTCGGGGTCGCCCGTGTAGGCGCCGTCGACGATGCGCAGGTCGCGTCCGGTGACGGCCATGTCGTAGGGCGCGCTCTCGGCGGGCCCGGGGACGTCCGGCGGCGGCGCCGCGTGGCGGACGACGTCGGGCGCGGTCACGTCGAGCAGGGCCGTGCCGGTGCCGCAGCGACGGCCGCCCTGGCTGACGTCGAGAGACAGCGTCGTGAAGGTGCGCCCGGCGCTGACCTCGCCGAGCTCGATCGACAGCGGCCTGGTGGCGTCGGCCGCCCGGGGGAACGCCATGTACGCGGACACGGGACGCCGACCCGGGGCGTGCCGTCCGGCGGCGACGAGCGCCTGCCCGAGCATCTGGCTGCCCTCGACGACGGGCCGGCGCCAATCGGCCCGGCCCACGCTCGTGTAGCGCAGCTCGCCATCGGGCCGGACGTCGAGGATGTCGATGAGGTCGGCGGCGTCGCCCCAGGTCGGGAAGCGCTTGAGGGTCCCGTCCTCGGGCGCGTCGCCCGGCAGGGCGTCGACCAGCTCGACGCGCACGACGTCGTGGTCGAACACGGTGTGGTCGCGCAGCCCCGGGGCGCCCGGCGGGGCTTCGGTGAACGTCCAGGCGACGTCGCGGCCGTCGGTGGCGGCGAGGCGTTCGACGTGCACGTCGGCGACGGGGAAGCAGAGCAGGGGAGCGGCGTCCGGCCGGTCGATGCGCACGGCCCCGGTGGTGTCGGCGAGGAGGTCGTCGCCCCACCAGGCGCGGGCGCGGTACGGGCACGGGCGGCCTTCGGGCTCGGGGCCCGGGTCGGTCCAGGAAGGGAGGCTCGTCGGCACGGCCGGGAAACTAACAGCCGGGTCAGATCCGGGCGCGCGACCTCGTCGGCGATGGGTTGACGGCCCGGACGGCTGGGTACGATCCCAGCTCTCCCATTCCCCGCGGAAGGTCCCAACCCGATGGTCGACACCGACAGGTACGCAGCGACGTTCGCCATGCTCGACAAGGACGGCGACGGCCGGGTCACCGCCGCGGAGTTCAAGGAGATCATGGGTGCGCTGGGGACGACCTTCACCGACGAGACCGCGGCCGAGGCCATCGAGATGATGGACGCCGACGGCGACGGCCTCGTCACCCTGGAGGAGCTCGCCACGTACATGAGCTCCCCGGCCGGGCCTCCGGCCGACGGCGCGTAGCTCGATGGCGGAGGGGGACTCCGGCGAGGCGGCCGGGTACGGCACGCTCGTCGTCGAGCGGCACGGGGACGTCGGCTGGTTGATCTTCGACCGACCGGACGTCGGCAACGCCATGGACGCCCGGATGCTCGACGAGCTCGAGCACGCCTGGCGGGAGCTCGACGCGGACGACCGCGTGAAGGTCATCGTGAACACGGGCGAGGGCTCGGCGTTCCAGACCGGGCTCGACGTGGTGCAGCTCAGCCGCGACCTCGACGCGCTGCGCGAGCAGTCCCGCCGCACGCGGGATGCGGAGCTGCGCCTGTCGGCCTGGCACAACGGCGTCGACACCCCGGTGATCGCCGCGGTCAACGGCACCTGCGCCGGCGGGGGTCTGCACTTCGTGGCCGACGCCGACGTCGTGATCGCCTCGTCGACCGCGTCGTTCCTCGACCCGCACGTGTCGATCGGCCAGGTCACCGCCTACGAGGCGATCACGCTGCTGCGCAAGATCCCCGCCGAGGCCGTGATGCGCATGGCCCTCCTCGGCCGCCACGAGCGGATCACCGCGGCCCGTGCGCTCGACCTGGGCCTGGTGAGCCAGGTGGTCGAGCCGGACGAGCTGCGCGCCGTCGCGCAGGACCTGGCCGAGACGATCGCGCGCAACTCGCCCGCGGCGCTGGCGGCGAGCAAGCGGGCACTGTGGTCGGCGTTCGAGTCGGGGCTGACCGAGGCGTGCCGGGCGGCGGCGGCCGAGATGGCGGCCCTGCACGACCACCCGGATGCGACCGAGGGCCTCCGCGCCGGCCTCGACGGCCGCGAGCCCCGCTGGGTGGTGGCCGAGGGGCCGGCCGAGGGTCCCGCCTCACGGGCAGGGCGCTAGTCCACCCAGTCGGTGCGGTCGTCGCGGGAGGGTTGGCGGCCGGTGCGGAGGGGTGACAGGGGGGCGTTGACCAGCAGGATGCGGTGCCAGGCGGTGACCAGATCGCGCGCCGACTGCCGCCAGGCGACGACGTCGTCGTCGGTGGCGTGCGCCGACTCGCCCGCCGCCCACTCGGCCCACGACGGGATGCCCCACAGCAGCAGCGCCTCGTCGTCGTCGACCATGGCGGTGGTGAAGGCGCCGACGAGCTCCCAGCCGTGGCGACCGAGGGGCCCGGTGGCCTGCTCACGGGCCCGTTCCAGCAGCTCGGTGGCGCCGCCCGGACGCACCTTCACCAGCTCGTGGGCGAAGACGGTGGGTGTCACGCCGTCGGCGCACAGCTGCTCGACGGTGCGGGTCCACGGCGCGGGGACGAGGATGCGATCGAAGCCGCCCCGGCGGAACTCGGTCGCCTTGGCCCACCAGCGTGCCAGCGTCGGGTCCTGGGCGCCGCGGCCGACGGCCTCGATGCCGAACGAGCCGGCGAGACCGTCCCAGCCCTCCTCCTCCCACATGTTGACGACCTGGGGCCAGGGTCCGGTCGAGCCGATCAGCGACCACACGCCGTAGCAGAGCTGGTGGCGCTCCTCCTGGGCGGTGGGGCTCCAGTTGGCGGTCATGTGCTGCATGTAGTCGGCACGGTGGTGCCCACGGATGTCGATGAACTCGTGGATGTAGACGCGATCGTTCACAGGGGTTCCCTTGTGATGGGGTGGGGCGGAGGCGGACGGCCCCTCCGGGCTGCGCCTCACCAAACGCACAACATATACACTTCCGGCGTTTCGGGGCGGCGACACCGGCCGCCCGACGCGAAGGGGACACCACATGGCCGAGCTGGGCCCGCCGACATGCACGTGAACCTGACGAGGGACTCGTCGGACGACGAGATCCGCTCCGTGGTCGGCCGCTGGGTCGCCGAGAACGTGCCCGAGGCGTGGCGGGAGGCCGCCCCCGGCGGACGCGCCGCCATCCGGGCCGTGCGCCCGCGTGCCGACTACGAGGCCTGGTACCCGACCTTCGCCGCGAGCGGCCTGGCCGTCGCCACCTGGCCGGTGGCGTACCTCGGCCTCCATCTGCGACCCGACCAGGCCCGCGTGGCCGAAGCGGTGCTCGCCCCCTACAACCTGGGCCGGCTCAACCCGCTGGGCCTCAACTCGGCGGCGCCCGCGCTGTTCGCCCACGGCACCGAGGAGCAGCGCCGCCGCTTCCTGCCGCCGATGGTCCGCAACGACGAGAAGTGGTGCCAGTTGCTGTCCGAGCCGGGGGCCGGCTCCGATCTGGCGTCGCTCGCCATGCGCGCCGAGCGCGACGGCGACGAGTGGGTGCTCACCGGCCAGAAGGTGTGGACCACCTGGGCCCACGTGAGCGACTGGGC
Organism: uncultured Acidimicrobiaceae bacterium; assembly: GCA_964448525.1. GTDB lineage: Bacteria > Actinomycetota > Acidimicrobiia > Acidimicrobiales > VFJN01 > ZC4RG19. The sequence continues at coordinate 226 of CAYUXB010000134.1, read as the reverse complement.
CGTCTGCCTCGCTCGCACCGACCCGACGGTGCCCAAGCGGCGCGGCCTCACCTACTTCGCCGTCGACCTCACCCTGCCCGGCGTCGACATCCGCCCGCTGCGCCACATCGGCGGCGAGGTCGACTTCAACGAGGTCTTCCTCGACGAGGTGCGCATCCCCGACACCTGTCGCATCGGGGCGACGGGCGACGGCTGGCGCGTGGCCGGCTCCAGCCTCGCCGGCGAG
>CAYUXB010000133.1:0-10155 GCA_964448525.1 uncultured Acidimicrobiaceae bacterium | reverse complement strand
GTCGCCGCCGCGGGTGTCGAGGGTCGCCACCTCCTCCAGTGAGGCGAGCGAGACCTTGTCCGCCGACGGGTAGCCGAAGCGGACGTCGTCGTAGGTGACCGACACCGCACCGTCGGGCAGCGCCTCGGGATCGGCCCGCTCGGTGATGAGCGGCGTCATGTCGAGCACCTCGAACACCCGCTCGAAGCTGACGATGGCGGTCATCGCGTCGACTCGGGCGCTCGCCAGCGCGGTGAGCGGCGGGTAGAGCTGGGTGAGCAGCAGCGCGAGGGTCACGATCGTGCCGGCGTCGATGTCGCCTTGCAGCGCCATGTAGCCGCCGAGCCCGTAGACGAGGGCGAGCGCCAAGGCCGACACCAGGGCCAGCGCCGTCATGAACAGGTACTGGCCCATGGCGCTGCGCACGCCGATCTCGGCGACGCGCTCGGCCCGGCGGCCGAACTCGCCCTCTTCGCGGCCGGGGCGGCCGAACAGCTTCACGAGCGTGGCGCCGGGGGCGGAGAACCGCTCGGTCATCTGCGTGGTCATCGCCGAGTTGTGGTCCGCTGCCTCGCGCTCGAGGTGGGCGAGGCGGGCACCCATCCGGCGCGCCGGGATCACGAACACCGGCAACAGCACCAGCGCGAGCAGGGTGATCTGCCACGACAGTCGCAGCATGACGACCAGGGCGAGCAGCAGGGAGATGGAGTTGCTGACGACGCCCGACAGCGTCCAGGTGAAGGCCCGCTGCGCGCCGATCACGTCGTTGTTGAGCCGGCTCACGAGCGCGCCGGTGCGGGTGCGGGTGAAGAACGCCACGGGCATCCGCTGCACGTGGCCGTACACGGCACGGCGGAGGTCGAGGATCAGGCCCTCCCCGACCTTGGCCGACTGCCAGCGCTCGCCGATGCTGAACGCCGCATCGAGGAACGCGATCAGTGCGATCGCCACGGCCAGCCAGACGACCCTGTTCTCATCGCGGCCGCTCGTGATCTCGTCGACGACCTGGCCGGCGAGGACGGGCGTGGCCACGGTCAACACCGCAGTCATGACGCTGAAGCCGAGGAAGATGCCGAGCCCCCGCCAGTGGGGGCGGGCGAAGATCGCGATGCGGCGCAGGATCTTGGGGTCGAAGCGGCGCCGCTGCTCCTCGCCGTGCATGGCGCTCTCGAGGGCCATCCAGTGGCCGAAATCCATCTGCATGGGGGGCAGTCTCACACTTGAAGCGAGCTTGAAGTCAACCGGTTATCGGGCGCCGGAGGAGTACCGTTTCGAGCACCGCGGATCGACGCGGAACAGGGAGGGGAACCATGTCGACACGACGACGGCTACGGCTCGTCGCGCTCGTCGCCACCATGGCGATGGTGGCGAGCGGCTGCGAGTACTGGGCACAGGCGTTCCACGCCAAGGAGGACGGCACCCCGGTGCCGTGGTTCTGCAATCCGGTGGCACCGAACTCGGTGACCGGGCCGGGCATGGGCTCGGTCAACTGGTACGCGGGCACGACCCGCGCCCCGCTCGACTACGACACGTGCGAGACGATCGCCGTCGGTCTCGACGAGGCCAAGAAGTACGCCGAGCAGTACCCGACCCTCGGCGACGCCGTGGACGACGGGTTCGCCGCCGGGTTCAACTTCATCCCCGGCATGGGCACCCACCACGGCAAGGGCGGGATCACCCCCGCGATGCTGGCCGACCCGAACTTCGACCGCGACAACCCGATCCTCCCGGGCGGCAACATCGACGACGTGTTCGACCCGGCCGAGCCCGAGTACCTGCAGTTCAACGGCAACGGGCGCGACGCCGTGCTGGTCGGCATGTCGTACTACGTGCGGACCGACACCGGTCTGCCGCCCGAAGGGTTCCCCGGCGACAACGACTGGTGGCACCACCACCCGACGCTGTGCCTCAACCCGGCGACGGCGACGGCGTTCCAGGCCGCCACCTCCGACGCGACGTGCAGCGCCGCCGGCGGCATCAACGTCAAGATGAACGACTACTACATGCTGCACGTGTGGCTGGTCGACGACCTCGAGTACCACGGCGACGTCCACGCCCCGATGCACCCGTGCATCACGTCCAACGGGGCGATCTTCGACATGGACGACCCGTGCCACGGCGAGTGGGCCAACAGCGCCACGGCCCATGCGGGCCACGCCGACCACTCGGCCGAGGGCTTCCTCGCCGGCTGACGGGCCGTTCCCACGCCCTCAGGCGTTTTCCCCACAGATCTGGTCGCCGGAGCGACCAGATCTGTGGGGGAAATCGTGGATGCGCCGGTCGTCCACCGTCGCCCGTGGGCTCACCCTGCTGGCGGACGTCAGTCGAACATGGCGGTCGCGACCCGGACCGGGCGCAGCCGCTGCGCCGTCGCACTCGTCACCAGGGCGAACACGGCCACAGCGATCGGCAGCGCGACGACCAGCAGGCCGATAGGTCGCCACGGCACCACGAACAGGGTGCCGCCGTCGTCGGCGGCGGCGTAGACGGCGACCGGCAACATCCCGACCGGCACCGCCATCGCCGCGCCGATCGCCGCCAGCAGCCAGGCCCTCGCCCCCGCGGCCCGGGCGAGGACGTTGGGCCCGGCGCCGGCGACGCTGAGCACGTCGCGCTCCTCCCGTGACTCCGCCGCCGCCAACGCCAGGCTGGCACCGACCACCAGCACGGCGACTGCCACCGCGATCCCGGTGAGGATCAGCTCGATCTGCACCGGAGTGGGACCGGACTCGGGCCACCGCACCCGGACATCGAGATACCCCCCTTCGGGGTGGTCGATGAACCAATCAGTGCGGACGAGTTCGACGTCGGCGCGCTGCTCAGCGGTCAACGCCCGGTCCGAGACGAGAACCACCCCCGCCTCACGCGGTACGACGCCCAGAGCCTCCGCCTCCTCAGGGCTCACGAACACGTCGAGGTGCCCCGCGCTGTGCGCACTCGCGGCCGACACCAGCGGACGCCGGCTGCCGTCGGGTGCCGTCCGCTCGACCGACGCGGCTCCGACGTCGACGGTCACGAGGTAGCCCTCGTGGAGTGCGCGCCGAACCTCGTCACCGAGATCGAGGGCCGCGACGAGGGCATCGTCGGCGATGACCGGGGCGTCCGACGAGTCCGGCCAGTCGGCCCGATCCCCGGCTGCTCGGACGGTGATCGCCTCGGCGTCGGGCACGATCCGCTGCAACTTGGCCAGCACTCCGTGGGGCGGCGGCGACTGCGCCTGCCAACCATCGGCAGACCTCGTCTCCCTGGTCAGGATCACGCGGTCGGACAGCTCGGGAGGACCCGTGTCACCGGCGGCGGCGCCGGCCACGAGCGCGGTGGCGGCGATCGCAAGGCCTGCGGCGGCGGCCACGGCGCTGACCACTCCCCCCGTGCGGCTGCGCTGGCGGGCCAGGCTGCGGGCCGCGAGACGCCACGATCCCCGTGTCCGAGCAGCGAGCGGTTCGAGGCGGGCGACGACGGCGGGCGCCATCGCACAGGCGCCGAGCAGCTCGAGCACCCCGCCGGTGATGGCGACCGCGGCCCAGACCGAACCGTCGTCGCCGGACGCCGAGCCGACAACAGCGAGCCCGAGGAGAGCGAGGCCGACCGCGACCATCGCGCCGCCCACCGCGGTCACCCGATGGCGGACCGGCGGCTGCGGGCGGCGCCCGGCGAGCGCGGCGAGCGTCGGGACGCGACCGAGGTTCCAGGCCGGGACGAGCGCGGCGATCGTGGCGGCGACGACCCCCACGCCGAACGCGAGGGCGATGTCGGGCGGCTGCGTGTCGTAGGAGCCGAACCGGTACCCGAACCACCACTCGAGCGATGGGCGTCCCGCGGCCAGTACGACCGCCGCGAGTCCCAGACCGGCGAGCGCGCCGACCGCACCCGTGACCGTGCCTTGCAAGATCAGCGTCGTGCGCAGGATCGGCCGCGGGGTGCCGCTCGCCGAGAGCTGTCCGAGCGTCACGAGCTGGCGACGGGCTCCCGTGGCGAAGGCGGCGGCGATGACGATGCCCACGACGACGAGCACGAGCGCACCGATGACGTAGGTCCACACCACATGTGAGTTGTCCCGATGCACCCGGTAGTCGTCGAGCGTCGCGCCGCGCAGCGTGATCCCGGAAACCTCGCGCAGTTCCGCCGGCACGACCTCACGGGGCAACTCGACCCGGCCCCCGATGGACGGCACCTGGCTGGCGGCGCCGAGCAGGTCGCTGCCCGGCGCGAAGAGTGCCGTCTCGCTCCGCAGGTTCTCGGGCGTCTCGACCAAGCCGACGACGTCCAGTTCGACCTCGGGCCGAGTGAGCGACAGCCGGTCGCCGACCTCGACGTCGAAGGCCCGGGCGACCGACGGTGCGAGGGCGACCTCGTCGGGCGCCGTCGGGGCGCGCCCCTCCAGCAGGTCGACGAGGTCGACGAACATCGGATCGTCCGGCGGCATGTCCGTGACGGCCAGATGGCTCCGGGCATCGTCGGCACGCGCCTCGGTCCATGCGTGGGTCACCCAGACGACGCGCGCGCCGGGCGGGAGGGCATCCGACGCGCTCGCGGCGTCCGCCGGACTTCCCACGGTCAGCACCGCATCGGCGTTGCCGTACTCCCGCTGCCACTGCTCGTCGGGCGTGAGCTCGGCGGTGCGAAACAGGACGACCGACAGCACCATGCCGGCCACCGGCAGGGCCACGAGCAACCCGACGAGCGCGGTGCGGCCGGGGCGGCGGCGGACCTCCCGCCGGGCGAGGCGGGCGGCGAGGGCGAGGCCCGTCACGTCGAGGCCCCGACGGGCCGGCGAGCGGCATCCGGTCCGGGCTCGCCGTCCGCCACAGCCTCGTCGACGGCGCGGCCGTCGCGCATGAACACGACCCGGTCGGCCCACGACGCATACCGGGGCTCGTGCGTCACCAGCACGACCGCGGTGCCGAACCGCCCGGGCAGTCCGGCCAGCAGATCGATGACCTGGTCGCCCGTCAGCGTGTCGAGGGCACCGGTGGGCTCGTCGGCCAGGATCAGCGCTCGGCTGCCGACGAGGGCGCGGGCGATCGCGATGCGCTGCTGCTGCCCGCCGGAGAAGTCGTCGGGGAAGCGGTCGAGCTGGTCGTCGAGCCCCACCGAACCAAGAGCCTCGCGAGCCGTCCGCCGCGCTTCGCGTCGCCCGACGCCTTCGAGCTCGAGGGGGAGCATCACGTTCTCGAGGGCGGTGAGCGAGGCGACGAGGTTGAGGCGCTGGAAGATGTAGCCGACGTCGGTGCGGCGCAGCGTCGCCCGCTCGGTCGCCGACATCTGCGGCACGTCGAGTCCGCCGACCCGCACCTTTCCGGCGCTCGGGTCCTCCAGCCCGCCGGCCATGTGCAGCAGGGTGGACTTCCCGCACCCCGACGGGCCCATGACCGCCACCATCTCGCCCCGCCCGATCGTGAGGGAGACGTCGGTGACGGCTCGCACCTCGGTGGCGCCGCGGCCGAAGCGCTTGGCGACGTCGACCAGCTCGAGCGCCGGGGCGCGGGACCGGTCCCGGACGACTCGGATGTCCGTCATGGGTTCCCTCCATCGGTGGTGGCAGAGCCGCTGTCACGGGCCCGCAGGATCCGGGACTCGCACAGGTCGAGCCACCGCAGGTCGGCCTCGGCGCGCACCGCGAGGGCGTCGGCGACGAGCTGTTCGGACAGCGCCAGGTCGTGCCCGTCGCGCTGCTCGCGCCGGTGGCGCTGGAGCAGGCGGGTGAGCGCGGTGCGCTGGCCGGTGATGACGCCGAGCGCGTGGTCGGTGCCACGGTCGATGGCCAGCAGCACCTTGAGCTGCAGCTCATCGCGCGGGGGCGGGTCCTCGGCGGGCGTGGCCTGCCACCACTCGCCCAGCGCCTCCCGCCCGCCGGGCGTGAGGGAGTAGCGCTTCTGCTCGCCGCGGGCGTCGACCGCGACCAGGTCGTCGCGTTGGAGACGGTCGAGCGTCGTGTACACCTGCCCGACGTTGAGCCGCCACACGCCGCCGGTGGCCGCCTCGAACGCGGTCTTGAGCTGGTAGCCGTACCGAGGCTCGTCGGCCAGCAGGGCCAGAAGCCCCTCGCGCACTGCCATGGTTACGCAGTATGCATATCGAGTATGCCCCTGGCAAGATTTCCCCCCGGATCTGGTCGCTGGAGCGACCGATCCAGTCGTGGAAATCCTTTGGTGGGGGTGCCGCCGCGGCGCCCAGGTTCGGATGGTCAGGCCTCGGTGGTGGCCTCCGTCGAGGGCACGGCCTCCGTCGAGGGCACGGCGTTCGTCGAAGGCACGGCCTCCGTCGAGGAGTCGACGGCGGGCTCGGCCTGGTCGGCGTAGTAGGCCGACTGGGCGGGGTAGTAGTCGTCGAAGTCCGGCGGGGCAGACCCGTCCCGGGACGCCACGAGCATGTCGAGGTAGTACTCCCAGCCCGGCCCGACCTCGGCGGCGTTGGCGTCGTCGTCGAGGTGGTGCACGAACCGGAGCTCGGTCGTGCCGTCGCGCTCCGACAGCCACGCCTCCAGCCGCCAGCTGCCGTGTTCGTCGACCGTCGACACGGCCAGGTGGTGGGGCGGGTCGCAGGCGACGATCGTCATGTCGGCCTCGAACGCGTCATCCTCGAACGCCATCTTGTAGCGGATCACCTTGCCGGGACCCGCGTCGCCCGACCAGCTCGCGAACCAGCGCGCCGTGCGCTCGGATTCGGTGATGCTCGCCCACACGTCCTCGATCGGGGCGCGGAACGTGCGGAGGAGTGTGAGATCGCGCCCCTGGTCGGTGGCGGTGATGTGGCCTGTCGGGGCAGTGGTCATGCGGTTCTCTCTCCTGGTGCGGGCGGCGCGGACGGCGCCGCGCTCACTGTGGACGGTGTCGAGGTGGCCGAGCGTCGCTCGCGCCGGGTGCGGTAGACCTCGGTCTCCAGCGCGTCGAAGCGGGCTCCCCAGCCGTCGCGGAACTGGTCGAGCCACTCGTCGAGCTCGGCCAGTGGCCCGACGTCGAGCGCGTAGACGCGCTCGCGGCCCCGGTTCTCGGCCACGACGAGGCCGCTGTCGCGCAGGACGCGCAGGTGCCGGCTCACCGCGGGGCGGCTGATCTCGAAGCGGTCGGCGATGGCGCCGGCGCTCAACGGGCCGGAACGCAACATCCCGAGGATGTCCCGTCGCACCGGATCGCCGATCGCCTTGGCTGCGAGCACATCGGGAAGCGTAACCACTTGGTTACGCATTGTCCAGCGGGTCGCGGGACCGACCCGCTGGATCACCGCCGGGCACCCGGTGGAGACTCGGCCCATGATCGGCACACCCGGCGGCACCTCCGAACGCCCGGCGCTGTTCTTCAGCGGACCGGCCGAGTGGCGGGCATGGCTCGAGGCCAACCACGAGACCGCTACCGAGCTGTGGATGGGGCTGTACCGCAAGCACGTCGATCCCCCCGGCCTCCAGTGGGCCGAGGCCGTCGAGGAGGCCCTGTGCTTCGGCTGGATCGACTCGGTCGCCCAGCGGATCGACGACGTGTCCCGGCGCCAGCGGTGGACGCCCCGGAAGCGCACCAGCAGCTGGAGCAAGATCAACCTCGCCCTCGTCGACAAGCTGATCGCCGAGGGACGGATGACACCCGCCGGGCTCGCCGCCTATGAGCGGCGGCTACCGGACAAGCAGGGCATCTACTCCTACGAGCAGGACGGCGAAGCGGTGCTGCCCGCGCAGTACGAGCGGCAGCTGCGCGACAACCCCACCGCCGCCGCATGGTTCGCTGCCGCCACCCCCTCGTACCGGCGCATCGCCATCCAGTGGGTGCTGACGGCGAAGCGCGAGGCGACGCGCGACAGCCGCATGGCCGCGCTGATCGAGGACAGCGCCCACGGCCGGCTGATCAAGCCACAGCGCTACGGCGACGAACCGACCTGGGTCGCGCGCAATCGAGCGACGCTCGGCATCGATCCGGGCCCGGACCCGGATCTCGGGTGAGGCCCTCCGGTCAGCCGGTGTAGTTCGGCTGCCCGCCCACCGGGGTGGCCGGTGCGGCGGCGGGACGGACCGCGTCCTCGGCCGGGATGGTGGTCGAGGTCTGGTTCGTGATCGGGATCGTCGTCGCCCCCGGCGGATCATCCGACTCCGGCGGGTCATCCGACTCCGGCGGGTCATCCGATGCCGGGACGTCGGTGAGCCCGAGCGGCACCAGGACCTCCTCGGCCAGGAAGTCCAGGGTCACGTCCACCTCGGCCGTGAGGAGCGGCACGAAGGCCGGGTCGACCGCCGGGTGGCCAACGCCCTCGAACGTGATCAGGTCGCAGCGCACGCCGGCCGCGGCCGCCCGCCCGCACGGCCCGGCGGCCAGCTCGTAGGGCACGACGCCGTCGGCGTCGCCGTGGTAGGCGAGCACCGGCGCGTCGCCCACGGTCGGTGCCGCCATCGGCTCGCCGGTGATGACGGACGTCTCGAGCGGCGCGCCCGCCACCGACACCGCGGCCGGCACGTCGACCGCATCGGGTCGGGCACTGCTGCCCGGCATCCACGCCAGAGTCCAGGCGATCGCCCCACCCGCCGAGAAGCCGAAGGGCACGATGGCGTCGGGATCGATCCGATGCTCGCCGGTATGGCCGCGCAACCAGGCGAGCGCGGCGGAGATGTCCTCGTCGGCATCGAGAATCGCGGCCTCCATCTCGGCCGGATCGGTGTGCGGAGCGGGCGGCATGGCGGGCCGCAGCCGGTACTGGGGCGACACCACGACGTAGCCCAGCTCGACGAAGGTCCGGGCGACGCCTGGGCCGGCGCCGTACGCATCCGACTTGTGGTCGCCGAACACGAACGACCCGCCGTGGAGCAGCATGAGCACCGGCCGCGCCTGGAGCGTGTCGCCGGCCGGCTCGTAGATGTCGAGGTGCAGGTCCTGCGTCACCCCGTCGACGTTCACGGCCTGGCCGTAGACGATGTCCTCGGTCGTCTCCATCTCGTCGAAGACCGGCTCGAAGTACCGGCCCTCGGCCGGGATGTCGTCCGCTGCCTGCGCGCTGGCGAGGCCGGCGAGGCCCGATCCGGCGAGGCCCGCCGAGGTCGACGCCACGACCGACGCGACGAGGCCGGCGAAGGCCAACGTCGCTCCTCTCGGCACGCGCCTGCGCCGAGCCGTGTCCCGTGAGATCCCCACCGTTCCCCCTGACCGCGCCGCCGCGCACGCCGTGTCGTTCCGCCGCCGATGGGTCGCGACGTCTGCCGCGGCCCGAAGCCCCCGCTCCGCGGCAGCCGCACGTTAGCGCCCACGCGGTGAACGGCGGCCGGGGGAGAGCGTCCCGGGCCCGACCCCGGAGGGGCGGACGACGTCGTTCCGTGGATCAGCAGGTCAGGACGTCGGACCGGACGGTGGCGCCTGGTCGGAGGAGGCGGAACCCGGGCCACCAGGTTGGACGATCGTGGGTGCCGAGCCGGGGTCGCGCTGGCGCGCGGCGAGCTGCTGCTGCGCCGCGTACTGCTGGCGGGCGAACTCCTGCTCGGCGAGGAGATGCTGGCGCTCGGCCCGTTCCTGGCGGCGGCGTTGCTCGACGATCTTGCCGGTCAGCCAGTCGACGAGTGCGTGCAGCGCGATGCCGATGATCCCGTAGACGACCATGGCGAAGAGAAGGGAGGTGTCGAGCACCGAGTGCTCCGCCACCTCCTTGTTCGGGAACATGCCGCGGAACGGCTCCATGACCCGATCGACGTTGCGGTACACCCACCGGGTGAACTCGGCGTCGGTGCTGGCGCCGAACAGCTGCAGGAAGAACCCGAGGACCAGCAGCACGAGGTCGATCAGCACGAAGGCGTAGACGAGCCCCACCACGACCTTCGAGGCCCGGAGCAGCCAGAGCTGGGGTGGAGTGTCGGTCGACTCGTTCGCAGGCATCCGGACTCCCGGCTCGGTGTCGCGTGCGGAGGACTCCTCGGCCTCTCCCTCGGCATCATCCGCCCGAGTCGCGGGGCCTCGCGTCACCCCACCGGGGTGAGCGCGGGCCGCGCGACGACAGAGCCCCCGTCGGGAGCGCCGGACGACCCGACCAGGTCACATCGCGTCGACACCGCGACGGGCCGAAGGCTCACCACCCGTCCCACGATGTGGTGGCGGGCGGCGCTGATCCTACGATGCCGCGATGCGCTACGACCTGCCCACCGACAAGATCCCCACCGCCTGGTACAACGCGCTCCCCCGCCTGCCCGAGCCGTTGCAGCCGCCGCTGCAC